>JAUMZB010000066.1 GCA_030528345.1 Eikenella sp. | reverse complement strand
TGAGGCCACCTACGAGCCTGCGGAGTAAGCGCACGCAAGTTCAACCACCCGCCCAACTCAGGGCGGGTTTTGTTTTGGAGTAAATCATGGAAACCGAATACCTGACATCCCAGCAATGTGCAGATATGCTGGCCGTGAAGAAGCGTACCTTTCTGGAGCGATACGCTCTGCGCCCAGATTTTCCGGCGCGGATTGCAATATCCCGAAAGATTTTTTGGTGGAAAAGAGAAGAGGTGGCGCTATGGCTGGAGCGCCAAAAAGAAAAACGCCCGGCAATCTGATTTGCACCATATTTGCACCAAGCTCTGCATAACAATATGAATCTAAATAGATTAGTGGTGCGGACGGAGAGACTCGAACTCTCACACCTCGCGGCGCCAGAACCTAAATCTGGTGCGTCTACCAATTTCGCCACGTCCGCAATTTTGAATTGGCAGATTATACTGTAAACATTTTTCGGCGCAAACCTTATTCGATTCGGACAACCGGCCGGCAAAGCCGTCTGCCTGTTTATTTTTCAAACAAGCCCATTCCAAGCCGCAGGCTACCTGAAAAGCATTTCAGGCAGCCTGTTTCGGGCTCGGGCTGCGGTATAATGCCCTTTTTATCGATTGACCGAGTGGATTTCCCCATGTCCCGCATTGCCGCCCTGCCAGACCATCTGATCAACCAAATCGCCGCCGGCGAAGTGGTGGAACGGCCGGCCAATGCGCTGAAAGAAATTGTGGAAAACAGTCTGGATGCGGGCGCGGATCAAATCGATGTGGAGCTGGCCGGCGGCGGCATCAAACTGATCCGGGTGTGCGACAACGGCAGCGGCATCCATGCCGACGACCTGAAACTGGCCCTCTCCCGCCATGCCACCAGCAAAATCGCCAGCCTCGGCGATTTGGAGCGGGTGGCCAGCATGGGTTTTCGCGGCGAAGGCCTGGCCAGCATTGCTTCGGTGTCGCGCCTCACGCTCACCAGCCGCACCGACAACTGCCCGCACGCACACAGCATCCGCGCGGTGGACGGCAAGCTGGAAAACGGCAGCGCAGCCGCCCATCCGGTCGGCACCACCGTGGAAGTGGCCGAGCTGTTTTTCAACACCCCCGCCCGGCGCAAATTTCTCAAATCGGAAGCCACCGAATACGCCCACTGCGCCAACATGCTGGAACGCTTGGCGCTGGCGCATCCCCAAGTAGCCTTCTCGCTGAAACACAACGGCAAAACCGTGTTCAGATACCCCGCCCACACCGAAGCGCAACGGATGGCCGCCATTTTGGGCGATGATTTTGCCGCCGCCTCGCTGCCGGCAGACAGCGGCCCCGGCCTGCTGCGCCTGCACGGCCACATCGCCAAACCCACCTTTGCCAAAGGCCGCAGCGACCGCCAGTTTTGCTTTGTCAACCGCCGCTTCGTGCGCGACAAAGTGATGCTGCACGCCGTCAAACAGGCTTACCGCGATGTGCTGCACAACCAAATCGTGCCGAGCTTCGCCCTCTTTCTCGAGCTGCCGCCGGAAATGGTGGACGTCAACGTACACCCCACCAAAACCGAAATCCGCTTCCGCGACAGCCAGGCCGTCCACCGCCTGGTGTTCCACACCCTCAACAAAGCCCTGGCCGACACCCGCGCCGACCAAACCGAAAGCGTGAGCAATGCCGGTGCGGTGTTGCACGATATGCTGGGCATCACGCCCGCCGGCGACAGCCCGCAGCAGGCGGCTGCCCATACATCATCCTTCGCACAAGAAATGCCGCCGGCCGCACGCCCTTCCGGCGGCAGCCGCCCCGCCGCCTACACACCGGCCGCCCGGCCGCCGCAACAACGCGCCCTATCGCTGCAAGAAAGCCGCGACGCGCTGCGCACCTACGCCGAACTCTACCGCCGCAGCGACGAAGAAACCGCCGCGCTGGAAGCCGCCCGCAATTTCACCGCGCCGGCCATGCCGCCCGCAAACCATCCGCAAAGCGGCCAAACCGACCCCGCCCCGCACTACCCGCTCGGCTTCGCCATCGCCCAACTACTCGGCATCTACATTCTGGCGCAGGCCGAAGACAGCCTGATTCTGGTGGACATGCACGCCGCCGCCGAACGAGTGAATTACGAAAAAATGAAAGTCCAACACGCGCTTTCAGGTAGCCTAAACAGCCAGCAACTGCTGATCCCGGTTACATTCGAAGCCGGCCGCGAAGAAATGGCGGCTTTGGAAGAACACGCCGCCGCCCTGCAGCGCTTCGGCCTGCACTGCTCGGCACTGAACGGACAAACCATCGCCGTGCGCGCTGTGCCCAACATGCTGGCCAAAACCGACGTGGCCGCCTTGACCCGCGCGGTGCTGCACGATTTGGCCGAGCACGGCCATTCGCACAGCATCGAAGCAATGGAAAACCGCATCCTCGGCACGCTGGCCTGCCACGGCTCAATACGCGCTGGCCGCCGCCTCACCCTGCCCGAAATGAACGCCCTGCTGCGCGATATGGAAGCCACGCCGCGCAGCAACCAGTGCAACCACGGCCGCCCGACTTGGGTCAAACTCACCTTGAAAGAGTTGGACGCCCTATTTTTGCGCGGGCAATAAACATCTGTCCCTTCCCCATCTTTTCAGCTAGCCCAAACAGGCTACCTGAAAAGGCAAATATGCTAAACTGCCGCCCGTTTCCCCCACTCCCCCACACATCATGGCAGGCAACTCTTTCGGACAACTCTTCCGCGTCACCACTTTCGGCGAAAGCCACGGCCCCGCATTAGGCTGCATCATCGACGGCTGCCCGCCCGGGCTTTCATTAAACGCCGCCGACATCCAAACCGACCTCGACCGCCGCAAACCCGGCACCAGCCGCCACGTTACCCAACGGCGCGAGGCCGACGAAGTGGAAATCCTTTCCGGCGTGTTTGAAGGCCGAACCACCGGCACACCGATTGCCCTGCTCATCCGCAACACCGACCAACGCAGCAAAGACTACGGCAACATCGCCCGACAATTCCGCCCCGGCCACGCCGACTACACCTATCGGCACAAATACGGCATCCGCGACTATCGTGGCGGCGGCCGCAGCTCCGCCCGCGAAACCGCAGCCCGCGTTGCCGCCGGAGCGATTGCCAAAAAATGGCTGAAAGAAAAGTTCGGCACCGGAATCACCGCCTACGTTACCCAAGTGGGCGAAAAAACCATCGCCTTCGAAGGCTACGAACACATCGGCAACAATCCCTTCTTCGCCGCCAACCAAAGCCAGATTGCCGAGTTGGAACACTATATGGACAGCGTGCGCAAATCGCTGGATTCCGTCGGTGCCAAACTCGCCGTCGAAGCCCGCAACGTACCCGTCGGCTTGGGCGAACCCGTATTCGACCGACTGGATGCCGACATCGCCCATGCCATGATGTCGATTAACGCCGTCAAAGGCGTGGAAATCGGCGCAGGTTTCGGCTGCATCACCCAACGCGGCAGCGAACACGGCGACGAGCTTACCCCCGAAGGCTTCTTGTCCAACCACGCCGGCGGCATCTTGGGCGGCATCAGCACCGGCCAAGATATTGCCGTGAACATCGCCGTCAAGCCCACCAGCAGCATCGCCACCCCGCGCCGCTCGATCGACATCGAAGGCAATCCCGTCGAACTCGCCACCCACGGCCGCCACGACCCCTGCGTCGGCCTGCGTGCCGCCCCGATTGCCGAGGCCATGCTCGCACTGGTGCTGATCGATCATGCCCTGCGCCACCGCGCCCAGAATGCCGATGTGCGCGTGAACACACCCGATATCGCCCGCCGCTAATCACTGGCCCCCGGCAGCGTAAAACAACAAAGGCACAGCCTCAAGCCGTGCCTTCTGTGCCTTTGATCTTGCTACCCTCATCCATCCGGCAGCAGGTTTCAGGTAGCCTATACGGCAACCATAACACCGCCCCAGTATCCGAACCGCTTAGGGCGTGTCGTCACAAAGCATTGCGGCGGTATTTTTGGTCAAAATCCGCATCTGCTGCGTTAAAAATGCTCGCAAGATGTCCAATCTTGCTGCGCTGGCTGGTTTTACTAGCGAAGCGTGTAAAACCGCCCTCTTCGAGTGAGCCTGGCAACTGCAGATTTTGCCTCAAAAAACCGCTTCGCAAGCATTATGACGACACGCCCTAGCAAGCAATGGATAAGATATGCCGCGACAGCATCATAATACTTCCTTTTGAGCAGTATGTTTAACAGTAGAAGATGCCGACGCCTGCAGGGCATGCTGCACGCCAAAGATCGACAACAAGGCCAAAACCAAACCGAACAGCGACACACTATCCAAATTTTGCTGCAACAACAGCCAGCCCAACACGAAAGCACACACCGGGCTGAGCAGGCCCAAAGACGACACCACCGCCGGCGGCAGTTGGCGGATGCCGCGGAAAAACAGCACATAAGCCAGCACCGCACCGAACAAAGACAAATAAGCATAAGCCGCCATATTGGCCGCACTCAGCACAGGCAAGGCCGGCTCCAGACACCAAGCCAGCGGCAACAGCAACAAACCGCCCAACAACAATTGCCAGCCGGTCAATGCCGGCACCGACAAGCTGAAAGTCCAGCGTTTGGCCAACACCACGCCGGCCGCCATTGAAGCCGCCCCCACTAAGGCGGCCACCATCCCCAGCGCATCGGCCGCCATATTCGGCGCATACACCAGCAAACCGATGCCCGCCACTCCCGCTGCCGCCGCCCGCCATGCTGCAACCGGTGGGCGGCTTCCGGCCAGCCAAGACAGTAACAATACCATCAGAGTTTGTGTGGACGTCAGAATCGCTGCCAAACCGCCCGGCAAACGGTAAGCCGCCACAAACAGCATGGCTTGGAACAAGCCGATATTCAGCACGGCCAGCACGCACAATCTGCCGATTTCCTGCCCTTTCGGCCACTCGCGCTGCCACAGCAGCAACAACACACCGGCCGGCAACACCCGCAGCACCGCCGTGGTAAACGGCCGGTCGGGCGGCAGCCATTCGGTAGTTACCCAATAAGTGGAACCCCAAATCAAGGGCGCAAGGGCGGTCAGACAAACGGTGGAGAAGGAAAAACGGTGCGTCATGGCATTTATCTTCAATTCAAGCTAAATGCAGCATGACAGGCAAATAGCTTGAAGTCAAGATAAATAATACGCAGAGAAATCCGGCCGGGCTGTGATACAGTGCAGGCCGGGTCCGGCAGCTTGATGCCGCAGGGCCGCCCTCATCAACCCGCCGGATAAGCCGGCTTTGCCTTCTTCTCCCGCCCTTTGATCCGCCAAGCCGAGCCCTTTGCCAACCTCCCCATCCGAATGCCCTTCAAAGCACGGCAGCGCAGAAAGGCGCCGCAGATGGGAGCGAAGCGCCCAAACCATGGAAAAACGCATGAACACAGACCAAGCGCAACCGGACGCCGTAGACGCCATTGTGGCGCAATGGCAACGGGAAATGCCCGGCCTGGCCGCCGAAAACATGGCTCTGATCGGCCGGCTCAAACGCTGCGCCGCCCTCCTCCAACCGCAGCTGGACAGCGTATTTGCCGAATACGGCCTGGGCAGCGGGGCGTTTGACGTCTTGGCCACCCTGCGCCGTTCAGGCAGCCCCTACTGCCTCACGCCCACCGCCCTGTTTGCTGCGCTGATGGTGACTTCCGGCACCATGGCCACCCGCCTGAAAAACTTGGAGGCGCAAGGCTGGATCCGCCGCCTGCCCAACCCCGAAGATGCCCGCAGTATGCTGGTGCAGCTCACCGACAGCGGCCTGACCCTGATCGAAGCCGCCGTAGCCAAACATGTGGAAAACGAAGCCCGTCTGCTGGCCGAGTTACCCGCCGAGGTGCAGCAGCGTCTGAACCGCGATTTGTCGGTTTGGCTGGCCGCCTTGGAGCGGGTTACCGGCCATTGAAGTCCACCGCCTGCCTTTCAGGTAGCCTGCCGCCCTTAGAGCCTGTTGCCAATCGGGTGGAATTCTTGCGTCGGCAGGCTCTACTGGTAAAATACGCCTCTTTTTTTGCGCCCTTTTGTCATGACTGCTCCCGCTTTCACCCCGCCCGATTTTGCCGGCCACAGCCCTTTGAGTTGGTATCAGGCCGCTGCCGGCCGGCCGGGCTTTATCCGCGATCCGGCTCAGGAGCGTGCCATCCGCATGTTGGACGACTTGTGGAGCGAGCTGATGATGTTCAAGCGCAAGCGCAACCGCTTCCTCGGCCGCAGCCTGCGCTCGCC
>JAUMZB010000065.1 GCA_030528345.1 Eikenella sp. | reverse complement strand
CGGCTGCCCGAACCATTCGGGCAGCCTTAACTGGTTTGACCGCCGCCGTTTCAGGTAGCCCCAATAACCATTTTTTGCATGATTCGGATTGTTCGGCAAAATTATTCAATAAGGTATCAAACATGGCATACATCAACCCGTTTGGAAAATCCTCCGTGCGTTGGGCCGCTCTGGCCGTTTCCGCCGCGCTGGCCTTAGCGGCCTGCGGCGGCGGCAAAAAAACGCAGCAGGGCGAACAAAAACCGCCGGTGGTCGGCGTGACCACGGTTAAGGCCGAAGACATCACCGTCCGCACCGAGCTGCCGGGCCGGCTGGAACCGCACCGCTCTTCGGAAGTCCGCGCCCAAGTCGGCGGCATCATTCTGCGCCGCCTCTTTCAGGAAGGCAGCCATGTGCAGGCCGGCCAAGTGTTGTACCAATTGGACGATGCCGCCTATGCCGCCGGTTTGGAAAGCGCCCGCGCGCAGCTCTCTTCCGCCGAAGCGGCGCTGGCCAAAGCCAATGCCGATTTGGCCCGTTACCGCCCGCTGGTAGAAGCCGATGCCATCAGCAAACAGGAATATGATGCGGCCGTGGCCGCCAAGCGGGCGGCCGAAGCCAATGTGGGCGCGGCCCGCGCGGCCGTCCGCTCGGCGCGGGTCAATGTGAACCATGCCCGCATCACTGCGCCGATTTCCGGCTATATCGGCCGTTCCGAAGTATCGGAAGGCAATTTGGTCACCGCCGGCGGGGCAACCGTACTGGCCAGAATCCAGCAAACCCATCCGATGTATGTGAATATCACCCAATCGGCCGCCGAAACCATGAAGCTGCGCCGCGAAATTGCCGAAGGCCGCATGGTGGCGGTTAACGGCGCGGTGGAAGTGGACATCCTGCTGGAAGACGGCAGCGTCTATCCGCAAAAAGGCCGCCTCTTGTTCGCCGACCCCACGGTAGATCAAAAAACCGGCCAAGTGGCTTTGCGGGTAGAGGTGCCAAACGAAGACAACATCCTGCTGCCCGGCCTGTATGTACGCGCCAGTCTGCCGCAGGCGCAAATCAACCACGCCTACAAAGTGCCGCAACAAGCCGTCACCCGCGGCAAAACCGATACCGTGATGGTGGTCACCGCCGAGGGCAGCCTACAGCCGAAACCGGTCACCATTTCCGGCCAAGACGGCAGTCACTGGATTGTGACCGGCGGCCTGCAAGACGGCGACAAAGTAGTGGTCAACGGCACCATGATTGCCGGCATGCTCGGCGCGCAAAAAGTGCAGCCGCAAGAAGTGGGCGCGGCTGCCGAACCCGCGCTTCAGGTAGCCCCCGCGTCCGACCCCCAAGCCGCATCGGCCGCCAAATAAAGGGGCAGGCACATGGCTAAATTCTTTATCGACCGCCCGGTATTCGCTTGGGTGATTTCCATCTTCATCATTCTGGCCGGTGTGTTTGCAATTAAAAAACTGCCGGTATCCCAATATCCTTCGGTGGCCGCCCCCACCATCACCCTGAACGCCACCTATCCCGGCGCGTCGGCCCAAGTGATGGAAGACAGCGTATTGGCCGTGATCGAACGCAGCATGAACGGCGTGGAAGGGCTTGACTATATGTCCACCTCCGCCGATTCCAGCGGCTCCGGCTCGGTTACCCTCACCTTCCAGCCCGATGTGGACGAAGACTTTGCACAAATGAATGTGCAAAACAAATTGTCTGAAGTGCTCTCCACTCTGCCGGCCACGGTGCAGCAATACGGGGTGACCATCTCCAAATCGCGCTCCAACTTCCTGATGGTCTTGGCGATCTCTTCGGAAACCCAAGACTTGGCGGAAATGGCCGACTACACCCAGCGCAACATCGTGCCGGAACTGCAACGCCTGGAAGGCGTGGGTGCGGTGCGCATGTTTGCCGCCCAACGCGCGATGCGGGTATGGGTGGATCCGGCCAAACTGCAAAGTTTCAATCTGTCGTTTGCAGATGTCTCCGCTGCCATCAGCGCACAAAACGCACAAATTTCCGCCGGCTCGCTCGGCTCCCTCCCCGCAACCCCAGGACAGCAAATCACCGCCACCATCACTGCGGAAGGCCAACTCAGTACGCCTGAAGAATTCGGCAGCATCATGCTCAGAAGCACCGGCAGCGGCGCCAATGTTTATCTGCGCGATGTGGCGCGGGTGGAAATCGGTTCCGAAAGCTACAGCTCCGGCACCCGCCTCAACGGCCAACCGATGGTGGGCGTAGCGGTGATGCTCTCGAACAGCGGCAATGCCACCGCCACCGCCAAACTGGTGCGCGAGCGCATGGAAAAACTGCAGGCCTTCTTCCCCGGCGACATGAAATGGTCCGCCCCCTACGACACCTCCACTTTCGTCGACATCTCCATCAAAAAAGTGGTGTACACCTTGGGCGAGGCCATGCTGTTGGTGTTCGCGGTGATGTTTATTTTCCTGCAAAACATCCGCTACACCCTGATTCCCACCATTGTGGTGCCGATTTCCCTACTCGGCGCCTTTGCCGGCATCTATTATTTGGGCATGTCGATCAACGTGCTGACCATGTTTGCCATGGTGCTGGTGATCGGCATTGTGGTGGACGATGCGATTGTGGTGGTGGAAAACGTGGAGCGCATCATGGCCGAGGAAGGCCTGCCGCCGCTGCCGGCCACCCGAAAAGCCATGGGTCAGATTTCCGGCGCCGTTATCGGCATCACTGCGGTGCTGGTATCGGTGTTTATCCCGCTGGCCTTTTTCAGCGGCGCCACCGGCAACATCTACCGCCAGTTCGCCCTCACCATGGCGATTGCCATCGGCTTCTCCGCCTTCCTGGCACTCACCTTGACCCCGGCTTTGTGCGCCACCATACTCAAGCCGATCCCCCAAGGCCACCATGAAGAGAAAAAAGGCGTGTTCGGCTGGTTCAACCGCAAATTCGAGCGCATGACCCAACGCTACTCCACCCGCGTACAAAGCCTGCTGCGGCGCAGCGGCCGCATGATGCTGCTGTGGGCAGCGATGACGGCCGTCGGCCTGTTTATATTCACCCGCATCCCCGCCTCCTTCCTGCCTTCCGAAGACCAAGGCTACATCATGGTCAGCATGCAACTGCCGGCCGGCGCCTCGAAAGAGCGTACCGATGCCACCATTGCCGCCGTAGAAGGCGTGCTGCGCGACACCCCCGAAGTGCAGGACATGATCACCATTTCCGGCTTCAGCTTCTTCGGCAGCGGCCAGAATATGGCCATGGGTTTCGTGATGCTGAAAAACTGGGACGACCGCCCCGGCATCGCCAGCGAAGCCTCGATTGTCTCCCGCATCATCACCGGCAAACTGATGATGAGCGGCGCGGTAAAAGACGGCTTTGCCATTGCCGTCAACCCGCCGCCCATCAGCGAATTGGGCAACAGCGGCCTGGAATTTTACCTGCAAGACCGCAACAACGCCGGCCATGAGGCGCTGCTGAATGCCCGCAACCAACTGCTGGCCAAAATGCGCAACAACCCCATGCTCACCGACAGCCGCGCTTCCGGCTTGGAAGACTCGCCGCAGCTGAAACTGGAAATCGACCGCCACGCCGCCGCCGCGCAAGGCATCAGCATGACGGCCATCCGCAGCACCTTGGCGGCGGCTTTGGGCGGCGCCTATGTCAATGACTTCCCCAACAAAGGCCGCCTGCAGAAAGTGATGGTGCAGGCCGACGTGGCCACCCGCATGCAGCCGGAAGGCATTTTGGCCCTGACCGTGCCCAACGGCGAAGGCACCGCCGTGCCGCTGTCCACTGTGATGAAGGCGGAGTGGACCACCGGCATGGAACAAAGCACCCGCTTCAACGGCTACCCCGCCATGGCCTTGAGCAGCGGCGTGGGCAATGGTTACGCCAGCGGCGATGCGATGGCGGAAATCGAACGCTTGGCATCCGAACTGGAAGGCGGTTACAGCGTGGAGTGGAAAGGACAGGCACGCGAACAGGCCAAAGGTTCCAGTCAAACCACCTTGCTATACGCCTTCGCCATCTTGGCCGTCTTCCTGGTATTGGCGGCGCTGTATGAGAGCTGGTCGGTACCCTTGGCGGTGATTCTGGTAGTGCCCTTGGGTTTCCTCGGCATCGTGCTCGGCGTGGCCGGCCGCAACCTCGTCAACGGTACGCTGGGGATCCCGATTTTCTACCTCAACGACATCTATTTCCAAGTCGGCCTGATTACCGTCATCGGTTTGAGCGCGAAAAACGCGATTCTGATTATCGAGTTCGCCAAAGACCTGCAGGCCCAAGGCAAGAGCGCCTTGGAAGCGGCGGTAGAAGCGGCGCATCTGCGCTTCCGCCCGATTTTGATGACTTCCTTCGCCTTCATCTTGGGCGTGGTGCCGCTGTACTTCGCCTCCGGTGCCAGCTCGGCCAGCCAGCGCGCCATCGGCACCACCGTTTTTTGGGGCATGAGCATCGGCACCTTGCTGTCAGTGTTCCTGGTGCCGGTGTTTTATGTGGTGGTGCGCAAGCTGTTCCCGGACAAGCCCCGCACCGACAGCGTCACCAGCGCCGGCCAAGCACACCGGCCACATTAAAACCACGGCTGTTCAGGTAGCCTCCCATCGCCCATCAGAGGCTACCTGAAAGCGTTAACATATTGGTTTCAGGTAGCCTGCACCTGAATTGGGGCTACCTGAAACCCCGGAAATGCATTTATGAAAACCCTATCCACACCTTTATCCGCCGCCCTGGCCGCCGTTGTCCTCTCAGCCTGCACGCTGGCGCCCGATTACCAACAGCCGCAAGTGGAGGCGCCCGCCACCTTCCGTTACGACTACGCCGCCGGCCAAACACCAGCTGCCGCCGTCGGCTGGGCCGACTACTTTGCCGACCCGCGCCTCCACAGCCTGATCGAGCTGGCGCTGGCCAACAACCCCGACCTGCGCATGGCCGCACTGAATGCCGAAGCCGTCCGCGCCCAATACGCCATCACCCGCTCCGCTTCCCTCCCCGGCCTCAACGCCAGCGCAACCGGCAACCGCGCCCGCATCGCGCAAGACCTCAGCCCCAGCGGCCAATCCTATATTGCCGCCTCTTATTCCGTCGGCTTGGGCGTGGCCGCTTACGAACTCGATCTGTTCGGTAAAGCCCGCAGCCACAATCAGGCCGCCCTACAGGGCTATTTCAGCAGCCAAGCCGCCCGCGACGCCGCCCAGCTGAGCCTGGTGGCCGCCGTGGCCAAAGCCTATTTCAACGAACGCTATGCCGAAGAATCCATCAAGCTGACCGAACAGGTGCTGCAAAACCGCCAAGAAAGCTACCGCCTCTATCAGCTGCAACACCGTGCCGGCGTGATTTCCGCCGTCAATCTGCGCGAAATGGAAGCCCTGATCGAATCGGCCAAGGCCGACCATGCCGCCGCCGTGCGGGCGCGCGAACAGGCGCGCAACGCCTTGGTGGTGCTGATCAACCGCCCCCTGCCCGAGCACCTACCGGCCGGGCTGCCCTTGTCGCGCCAGTTCCGCATCAGCCGCTTACCGGCCGGATTGGTTTCCGAGGTCATGCAGAACCGTCCCGACATCCGCGCCGCCGAACACAATCTGCGCCAAACCAACGCCAACATCGGCGCCGCCCGCGCCGCCTTCTTCCCCAGCATCAGCCTTACCGGCAGCATCGGCACCGGCAGCAACGATTTGGGCAAGCTCTTCAGCGGCGTCAACCGCACTTGGGCCTTCTCGCCCACCCTCCACCTGCCCATCTTCAACTGGGGCCGCCTGAGCGCCAGCTTGGACGTCGCGAAAATCCGCCAACATTCCGCCGTGGCTGCCTACGAAAAAGCGGTGCAATCGGCCTTCCAAGACGTTGCCAATGCCTTAGTGGCGCGGGAAACCCTGCAGCAGCAATATGAAGCCAACCTGCACACCCAAAAAGCCTATAACGACCGCCTGCGCCTGATCCGCCTGCGCTACCGCCACGGTGTTTCCAGCTCGCTCGATGTCTTGGATGCCGAACGCAGCAGCTATGCCGCCGACGCCGCCGTGCTGGGCAATCAACTGAAGATGCTGGAAAATCTGGCCGACCTTTATAAAGCCTTGGGCGGCGGCCTCGAGCAGCACAGCGCCCAAACAGACCGATAGGCTACCTGAAAACGACGGGCGCACGACTTTGTTTGTTAAACGCAACAATTCCTGCCCACCCCGCCGTTTTCAGGTAGCCTGACCAGAGGGATGCTTGAATCAGATATGAATTTTATTGTATAAACCGCG
>JAUMZB010000064.1 GCA_030528345.1 Eikenella sp. | reverse complement strand
GGCTGAATTCGCCGGCCGGCACGCTGTGGGTGCCTTTGAACATCATGTGTTCCAAAGCGTGGCTGAGGCCGGTTTTGCCGGGATTTTCGTCTACACTGCCCACGCGGAACCACAGCTGCGAAACGGCCACCGGCGCGCGGTGGTCTTCGCGGACAATCACTTTCATGCCGTTGGGCAGGGTGCGGGAAACGGTTTCTGCCGCAGCGGGCAGGGCGCACAGCAGGGCGGTGCACAGCAGGAAGGGCTTGAACATGGGTTTTCCTGAATCGGTTGGGGACGTGTATGATACCTGAAGTTTTCAGGTAGCCCGGGCTGCTTGAGGCAAATCGACAACAATAAACCACTTACCAGAAGCAATTGGAAGGAAATCATCATGAATGCGCCCCTTTGCCCGCAATGCGGATCGGAATATGTATACCACGACGGCAGCCAATGGGTTTGCCCGGAATGCGCCCACGAATGGCAGGACGGCGGGCAAGCCGAAACGGATGAAGCCGAAGCGGCGGTGCGCGATGCCAACGGTGCAGTGCTGCAAAACGGCGATACGGTGGTGCTGATTAAAGACTTGAAAGTAAAAGGCAGCTCTTTGGTGATCAAGCAGGGCACGAAGGTGAAAAACATCCGCCTGCAGGAGGGCGACCACGATATTGCCTGCAAAATCGACGGCACGCCGATGAATCTGAAATCGGAGTTTGTGAAAAAAGCCTGATTCAATGGCCAAAAGGCTACCTGAACCGCAAAACGGCTTTCAGGTAGCCTTTTGTTGCTTAGCATACAGATGCTTGGCCGATTTTGAGCTTTTACTTGCATCAAGGCCGCATATCGCCCACACTGGGGCGGATTGCCGATGGCAATGCAAGGAGGAGCCGTGGATAACGCAAGCGAACGCTTGGCTTGGATCAAGCTGGCTTTGATGCCGAATATCGGCACCGAAGCCTTTGCCCGCCTGTTGGCGCATTACGGTTCGGCTGTCGCGGTGTGGGCGGCTGAAGACGAGGTGGCCGCCGTGCTGCCCACACAAGCGGCCCGCACCGCGTGGCGGAGCCGGCAGCATGAGGCCGAAGCGGCGGCCGAGGCGGCCTGCCGCTGGGAAGAGCAGGAGAATTGCACTTTGCTGTTGTCCTGCGATGCCGGTTTCCCCGCCATGCTGGGCGAAGGGCTGACCCCGCCGCCGCTGTTGTTTGTGCGCGGGAACAGCCGTTTGTTGTCCGCCGCCGGCGTGGCCGTGGTCGGCAGCCGCCATGCCACCCCGCAGGCAATGCGGATTGCGGCCGATTTCGGTGCCGCTTTGGCCGAACAAGGCTTGGTCACGGTGTCAGGCATGGCCGCCGGCATCGATACCGCCGCCCACGAAGGCGCCCTGCGGCAGGGTGGCGGTACGGTGGCGGTGTGGGGCACGGGCATCGACCGGGTGTATCCCACCGGCAACAAGGCGCTGGCACACCGCATAGCCGAACACGGCTGCATCATTTCCGAGTTTCCGCTGGGCACCCGGCCGCTGGCGGCCAATTTCCCGCGCCGCAACCGCTTGATTGCCGCGCTGGCCCAAGGGGTGCTGGTGGTGGAAGCGGCGGTGGAATCGGGCTCCTTAATCACGGCGCGGCTGGCGGCGGAAATGGGACGGGAAGTATTTGCTGTGCCTGGTTCCATTGATAATCCGCACAGCAAAGGCTGCCATGCTTTAATCAAGCAGGGTGCCAAGCTCACCGAAAGCCTGGCCGATATTTTGGAAGAGTGCCCGCTGTTGGCCGAGCCGCCCGGCTTGCCGGTGAAAGCCGGCGGGCAGATTGCCGCCGTGCCGTCGCTGTCGGAAAGTGGGGAGGCGGATGACCCGCCGCCGCCGGCCGAAGGCGGCGGTGCTTTGCTGGCGGCCATGGGTTATGCGCCGGTGCATCCCGACACTTTGGCGCAAACACTTGGCATTCCTGCCGCAGATGTGTATGCTGAAATAACCCTGCTGGAAATCGAGGGCTGCGTGGCACCTTTGCCCGGCGGCCGCTACCAGCGGGTGCGAAGCCGTGATTAGGAAAGACAGATGATTGATGTAATAGCTTTTTTGTTGGAAAACTTCCGCGATTTCGATGCCTGCCCGCCGAATGAGGATTTGTGCGGCTTGCTCGAGCAGGAGGGTTTCCATAACGACGACATCAACGATATGCTGTTGTTTTTAGACATTCTGCAAGAGCGAAACCGTATGGAGCAGAAGCATTTTTCCCATGCTTCGTCCATGCGTATTTACCTGCCGGAAGAGCGCGATGCCGTGCCGTGCGAAGCCTTGGGTCTGCTGCACTTCTTGGAGCAGAACGGCGCTTTGCTGCCGGAGCAGCGCGAATTCGTGCTGATGGCGCTGCTGCATCTTTCCCACGAGCATGTGCTCACTTTACAGCACGCCAAAGTGTTGGCGCTGCTGGTGTTGTGGGCCGATAAGTCCGAGTTGCCGATTCTGATCGGCGACGATTTGATGGCGGCCGTGCTGCAGGATAAAGTGTTGATCAACTGACGCACGGCCAACCCGCCACGGCAAAGGCTACCTGAAAAGCAGAAACGGTTTCAGGTAGCCTTTGCTTGCCGCCGCCGATGCGCAGCGGCTGACCGAAGCAATCGGATAAAGAATAAACAAACCGACCTTACGAGACCCCTCTATGGCAAAAAACCTGTTGATTGTCGAGTCTGTGACTAAAGCCAAGTCGATGCAGAAATACCTGGGCAGCGACTTTCAGGTGCTGGCGTCCTACGGCCACGTGCGCGACCTGATTCCGAAAAACGGCGCGGTGGATCCCGAGCACGATTTCGCCATGAAATACGAGTTGATTTCGAAAAACGCCAAGCATGTCGACGCCATCGTTGCCGCCGCCAAAGAAGCGGAAAATATTTATCTGGCCACCGACCCCGACCGCGAAGGCGAAGCGATTTCCTGGCACCTTACCGAAATTCTGAAAAGCAAGCGCGGCCTGAAAAACATCCGCCCGCAGCGCGTGGTGTTTCACGAAGTCACGCAAAAAGCCGTGCAGGAGGCCATCCGGCATCCGCGCGAATTGGACATTCATTTGGTGGATGCCCAGCAGGCGCGCCGCGCCTTGGATTATTTGGTCGGCTTCAACCTCTCGCCGCTGTTGTGGAAGAAAATCCGTCGCGGTTTGAGCGCCGGACGGGTGCAAAGCCCCGCCCTGCGCCTGATTTGCGAGCGCGAAAACGAAATCCGCGCTTTTGAGAGCCGCGAATATTGGACGGTGCATCTGGACAGCCACAAAGGCCGCCAAAAATTCGGCGCCAAGCTGATTCAATGGCGCGGCGAAAAGTTGGAGCAGTTTGCCCTGGCCGATGCGGCCGCGCAGCAGGCGGTGCTGGATGCGCTGGCCGGCCACAGCGCGCAAGTGGCCGAGGTGGTGAAAAAGAAAGCCACCCGCAAGCCGGCCGCCCCCTACACCACCTCCACCATGCAGCAGGACGCCGTGCGCAAGCTGGGCATGACCACCGACCGCACCATGCGCACGGCGCAGCAGCTGTTTGAAGGCGTGGACGTGGGGCAGGGCGCGGTGGGTCTGATTACTTATATGCGTACCGACAGCGTGACCCTGTCGGCCGACGCGCTCACCGAAATCCGCCACTACATCGAAAACAAAATCGGCGGCGATTATCTGCCCAAATCGGCCCGCGCCTACAAAACCAAGTCGAAAAACGCCCAAGAGGCGCACGAGGCCATACGCCCCACTTCGGTGTACCGCACGCCCGAAAGTGTGAAGCCGTTTTTGAGCGCAGACCAATTCAAGCTCTACCAAATGATTTGGCAGCGCACGGTGGCCTGCCAGATGGTGGAAGCCAAGTTCGATGCCACTTCGGCCGATATTCAGCTGGGCGACGGTATCTTCCGCGCCAGCGGCCAAGTGTTGGTGTTCGACGGCTTTCTCAGCGTGTATCAGGAAGGGCAGGACGAAGACGAAGAAAGCGAAGACGGCAAAAAACTGCCCGATTTGGCCGCGGGCGAAACGCTGCCGGTGGACAAACTCTACGGCGAACAACACTTTACCCAGCCGCCGCCGCGTTTTAACGAAGCCACCTTGGTGAAGGCTTTGGAAGAGTTCGGCATCGGCCGGCCGTCCACCTACGCCAGCATCATCAAAACGCTGAAAGACCGCGAATATGTGACCGTGGACCAGCGCCGCTTCCTGCCCACCGACACCGGCGACATTGTGAACAAATTCCTCACCGAGCATTTCGAGCAGTATGTGGACTACGATTTCACCGCCAAGCTCGAAGACCAGCTGGATGACATCGCCAACGGCAAACGGGCGTGGATTCCGGTGATGGACAAATTCTGGAAAGGCTTCCGCCAGCAGATTAGCGAAAAAGAAGGCATTGAGCGCGCCAAAATCACCACCCAGGAATTGGACGAAACCTGCCCCAAATGCGGGCAGCACAAGCTGCAAATCAAATTCGGCAAGCGCGGCCGTTTCATCGCCTGCTCGGGCTACCCCGATTGCGACTACACCCGCAACGTGAACGAAACGGCGGAAGAGGCGGCCAAAGAAGCCGAAGAACCGAGCGTGGTGGAAGGGCGCGACTGCCCCAAATGCGGCGGCCGGCTGGTGTATAAAAAAGGCCGTTACGGTAAGTTTATCGGCTGCGCCAATTATCCGAAGTGCAAACACATCGAGCCGTTGGAGAAGCCGAAAGAAACCGGCGTGCCCTGCCCGAAATGCGGCAAAGGCCATCTGATCGAACGCAAATCGCGCTACGGCAAGCTGTTTTACAGCTGTAATACTTACCCCGATTGCGACTACGCCACCTGGAATCCGCCCGTGGCGGAAACCTGCCCCAACTGCCAATGGCCGGTGCTCACCATCAAAACCACCAAACGCTGGGGGGTGGAAAAAGTGTGTCCGCAAAAAGAGTGCGGCTGGAAAGAGCAGATCGAGCCGCCTGCGCCTAAGGAATAAGCCTGCCTATGCTCGATTCAGGCTACCTGAAAGGCCGTGAAGCCTTCAGGTAGCCTTCGGTTTGTTTTTTTGCGTGCTGCCGGCCGTGCCAGTCAGGCATCATCTGTGTTGAAAAAGCGATAAAGAAGCAAGTATGAAAACGGCGAAACATGCCAAACACCAAAACCAGGTCCGCATCATCGGCGGCACACATCGCGGACGCAAATTGTCGTTTGCCGATGCCGAGGGTCTGCGTCCGACGCCGGACAGCGTGCGGGAGCGGCTGTTCAATTGGCTGGGTCAGGATTTGAGCGGCCTAAATGTATTGGATCTGTTTGCCGGCAGCGGGGCTTTGGGTTTTGAGGCGGCCTCCCGCCATGCCCGGCAGGCGGTGCTGGTGGAGAAAAACCGTGCCGCCGCCGCACATCTGGCAAAGCAGGCGGAAGTCTTGTCCTTGCAGGATAAGGTGCAAAGCGTGCATGCCGAGGCGCTGTCGTTTTTGTCGCACAACCGCATCCGGTTCGATGTGGTTTTCCTCGACCCGCCGTTTGCCTGGCAGGCGTGGCCGGCATTGCTGGCCGCTTTGCCGGTCAGCTTGGCCGACGGAGCCCGAATCTATTTGGAAGCCGGTCGATTGCCGGTTTTGCCGCCCGGATTTGAAGTCCGCAAAGAAGGGAAAGCGGGCATGAGCCGCCATGTGCTGTTGCACTACGCATCAAGCGATGTGGCGATTTAATAATTGTTATCAAAGAGAAAAATCCAGGAAACGGGCTACCTGAAATACGGTTTGTGCTATAATCCCGCGCCTTCGGTTTTGGATCATTGAAAATTAAGGAACAAAAACATGTCCCTCTTTATTACCGACGAATGCATCAACTGCGATGTGTGCGAGCCGGAATGCCCGAATGACGCGATTTATCAGGGCGATGAGATTTATGAAATCGAGCCCGACAAGTGTACCCAGTGTGTGGGCCATTACGACGAGCCGCAATGTCAGCAGGTGTGCCCGGTAGACTGCATTTTGATCAATGAGGATGCGCCGGAAACCCAAGAAGAGCTGATGGCGAAATACGAACGTCTGATGGCTGCCAAATAATATTCAGACCGCATCTATAGTCGAAGCCGGTAGGAAAATTTAAATATTAAAATCAAATGACTTGGCGATTAATTTTGAGAAAATTGTTTTCCAAGGCTTGACGCTGCCGGTATCGCTGATTATTATGCCGTTCTCTTTGCGGTGGGATTCCCGAGCGGTCAAAGGGGGCAGACTGTAAATCTGTTGCGA
>JAUMZB010000063.1 GCA_030528345.1 Eikenella sp. | reverse complement strand
AAACAGACCGCCCAATCTGAATACAGGCTACCTGAAAAACTTTTCAGGTAGCCTGTTCGCACCTCCGCTTGTGCTGCCTGTCAGCGATGCCGGATTTGCCAACATTGGTGGATTTTTTTATTGCGGAAGTCTTCCGGCACCGAGGATTGGGACACATCGCGCACCCGATGGCGTTCGGCGAGGGCATTGTCCAAAACAAAACTGCGTAAATTATTGGAGAAATAAAGACAGCCCGACGGCGCCAGCAACTTCATGGCACCGTCAATCAAGACCGCTTGGTCGCGCTGAATATCCAAGACATCAAGCATTTTTTTGCTGTTGGAAAAACTGGGCGGATCCATCACAATCAAATCAAAGCTTTTCGCTTGGTCGGCCGCTTCTGCCAAATAACGGAACACATCGGCGCGGACAATCTGATGATGGCGCCCGTCTATGCCGTTTAAAGCAAAATTCCGCCGCGCCCAATCCAGGTAGGTGTTCGACAAGTCAACGGTTTCGCTGCTTACCGCGCCCCCGGTGGCGGCATAAACGCTGAAACTGCCGGTATAGGCAAACAGGTTGAGAAAACGTTTGCCGGCCGCTTCTTCGCCCACCCTGCGGCGGGTGTTGCGGTGGTCGAGGAAAAGGCCGGTATCCAGATATTTGTCTAGGTTTACCCAAAACGCCCGCCCGTTTTCACGAACCACGAAATCCGCCCCCGATACGCCGGTTTTTTCATATTGCTGGAAGCCTTTTTGGCGGCTCCGTCTTTTCAGATGGATATGCTGCGGCGGAAAGCCTGTAACAAAGGACACCGCTTCCACCACTTCGGCCAACCAGGCTTCATACTCATCGGGCGGCAGCAGCCAGCCGGTGTCGTATTCCTGCAAATGCACTTGCTCGCCGTAAATATCGACGGCAAACGGATATTGCGGAATATCCCGGTCATACAGCCGCCAAGCCTCAATATGCTGGCGGCGCGCCCATTTGAGCAGGTGCTTGGCATTTTTGCCCAAGCGGTTGGCAAAAGCGGAAATATCGTTCATCTTGGGGGCTACCTGAAAAACAAGGCCGCCATTGTAGCGGACAATGCCGCCGCCTAGCGCTTTCAGGTAGCCTGCCGATTTCATTACAATAAATTTCAATTACTTGCTTGACGGCCGCAGCACCGGTCTATATGATGCGCGCTCTTTTTTTACTTTGAAGCCATCGTCTTCAGCCTGCCGGCTGCTTTTGCCAGCCGTTTTGCCTTGAGCAGATTCTATCTTGCCCGCCTTGCGGGCAGTCTCGATTGAAGGTTGTCGCCGATGTAACCCCAAGCCTACGGCTTGCGACAAGTCTTTACCGTAACCTCCGTTACCGCCTCCCCAGCTTCACGGCTGCCCCTGTTTGCCACACGGGGCAGAAAGCCTTGTTGTTCCCATTGGAAACACATGACCATTCAATTCAGCGACTTATTGCACGACAAAAACCTGCTCTCCGCCCTGCGCAGCGCCGGCTACGAAGAACCCACCCCGATTCAGGTGCAGGCTCTGCCCGCCGCCCTGGCCGGCCAAGACATCATGGCCTCCGCCCAAACCGGCTCCGGCAAAACCGCCGCCTTCCTGCTGCCCTCCCTGCAACGCATCACCAAACGCAGCGAAAAACCCGGCAAAGGCCCCCGCATTCTGGTGCTCACGCCCACCCGCGAGCTGGCCGCCCAGGTAGAGAAAAACGCACAAACCTATGCCCAAAACATGAAATGGCTGCGCACCGTTACCCTGGTGGGCGGCTCTTCTTTCGGCTTTCAAATCAAAGCCCTAAGCCGTCCGGTGGACGTCATCGTGGCCACCCCCGGCCGCCTGATGGACCACATGCGCAGCGGCCGCATCGATTTCGACCGCCTGGAAGTGCTGGTGCTTGACGAAGCCGACCGCATGCTCGACATGGGCTTTATCGACGACATCGAAACCATTGTTGCCGCCACCCCCGCCGAACGCCAAACCCTGCTGTTCTCCGCCACTTGGGACGGCGCCGTGGGCAAACTGGCGCGCAAGCTCACCCGCAATCCCGCCGTGATTGAAGTAGAACGGGTGGACGACCAAGGCAAAATCGACGAACAGCTGCTTTACTGCGACGATAAAAACCACAAAAACCGCCTGCTCGACCACATTCTGCGCGACGCCAACATCGACCAATGCGTGATTTTCACCGCCACCAAAGCCATGAGCGAGCAACTGGCCGACGAGCTGTACGACAAAGGCTTCGCCGCCAACTGCCTGCACGGCGACATGCCGCAGGGCTGGCGCAACCGCACCCTGATGGATTTGCGCAAAGGCCGCATCAAAATTTTAGTGGCCACCGATGTGGCCGCCCGCGGCATCGACGTGCCCGCCATCACCCACGTCATCAACTACGACCTGCCCAAACAGGCCGAAGACTATGTGCACCGCATCGGCCGTACCGGCCGCGCCGGCCGCCACGGCTTGGCGCTCAGCTTTGCCGAAGTCAACGAATATGTGATGGTGCACAAAATCCAGAAATACATTAACCGCACCCTGCCCGAAGTGGTGATCGAAGGCATGGAGCCCACCCGCAAACGCAACAAAAATGCCGCCGGCAAGCCCAAACACAAGGGCAGAGGCGGTTGGGGCGGCAAAAGCGGCCACGGCGACAAGAAATGGGGCGCCAAAAAAAGCGGCGGCTTCAAATCCGGCAGCGGCAGGCCCGGCGGCATGAAAGAGCGGCGCAAACCGACCGCCCACAGCCGCTAAACCGAAACGGAATCAAACCGCGGGCTATCTGAAAATTTGGCTTCTTGGAATAGAAGCACCGTTTTCGGACAGCCCCACGGTTTGGTGGTTTTTCAGGTAGCCTTGAACGGGAAGACGGTATTTACCGAACCGCGAAAGCATCAGACATCACCCAATAAAAATTGCCAATGCGACAGCGTCATCCATGCCGCATCGGCATCTGTTTGGCCAAAGCCGGCCTGCTCAATCATCGCGGTCGCGGCGGGAAGACAACACCCGGCCGCTGCGCGCATCCACCCAAACCTCGTATTTCCGGCCGTTCGCAGCACGGATCTCCACCTCGTAAACCTGCCGGCCGTTTTTACGGGTTAAATCCACATCGCTGACCCGGCCGCGGATACGGCGCAAAGCCGCATTGGCGGCGCGGTTTGCCGAGATCAACCGTGTCTCGGCGCGGCCTTGGCGGCGGGAAGTTGCCCGACGGTCATCGTCATCGTCATCGTCATCACGGTCATAAACCCGGGCAGGACGGCGGCGGTCGTCGTCATCGTCGTCCGCATAGGCCGGCAGAGCCACGGCCAACATCAGTGCAGGCAACAGACACCAGACTTTTTTCCATTTCATAAATTCAGTCCTTATTCACAATAAAAACAGTTGGAACGCGCGGAGTAATTAAGAGGCTACCTGAAACCTGCCGGCAACCTATCAAACAAACTATTGGATTTTCACAACCGATTTCACATCGACTTCGGTACCGTTCCAATCCTGATCGACTTCCGCAGTCAGCCGAACCCTGTCGCGGGGCGTAACGTTCACGCCACGCCATACATCGTCATCGATTTCCACTTCGATGCTGCCGCTGGCATCCCGGAAAATATAGTGCTCGCGGCGCACCTGCTTTTCGATGCGGCCTTCCAACACCACCCGGCTGTCATCCGGCATATTCTTCAGATCGGCCACACGGCTGACGCTGCCGGTACGGACATCCGCCACACCGTGCTCGGAAAATCCGGCCGCCGCAGTGGCGGAAACAGCCAGCAGCAAACTGAGCAACACAGCATTTTTCATATCTGTCATCCTTATCAAACGGTTGCTAAAAAAGTAAGCCGGCTCGCCGATGCCCGTTACCGGGTTCGGCTTTGCCTATGCTGTGCATGATACCTTGTCCGAGTTAGGCAAAAATTAGGCGAATTTAAAGATTGGATGAACATTCGGTTAAATCCTGTGAACGGGCAGGCGCCGGCCGGTTTGGCGCTACAATGCGGCCCTCCAACTTCTTCCTTTTCAGGTAGCCGATGATGCTGGACTCCCTCTATGCCTGGTGGCACAACCGGCCGTTTTCAGACCAATGGCTGTATTCGCTGCTTTTGATTCCCACCCTGCTGATTCTGCGTTCGGTTTTGCTGAAGCTGCATTTCCGCAGCCGACCGCATTTGGACATTGAAGAAAAGCGCCGTCTGCTGGTGGTCAGCCGCAATATGACGCTGATTGCCTGCCTGCTCGGCCTATTGGCGGTATGGGCCGCCCAAATCCAAACTTTCGCCCTCTCGATGGTGGCTTTGGCCGCCGCCACCGTGCTGGCCACCAAAGAGCTGATCATGTGTCTCTCGGGCAGTCTGCTGCGGGCGGTGACCAAGCAGTATTCGGTGGGCGACTTTATCGAAATCAACCACATCCGCGGGCGGGTGGTGGACATCAATCTGCTCAATACCCTGATGATGCAGATCGGGCCGCATCCGCAAATCGGCCAGCTCTCGGGCAAAACCGTGTCGTTTCCCAACAGCCTGCTGCTGAGTTTTCCCGTGCAGCGGGACAATATCTTGGGTCGTTTCGTGGTGCACACTTTTGACATTCCGGTGCCCATCCATCTGGATGCCGACGCGCTGGTGCCGCCACTGGCCGCGGTGTTGCGGGAAAAATGCGCGCCGTTTGCCGCCGAGGCGGCCGCCCATCTGGAAGCGGTGCAGGAACAGCAGCTGTTTATCACGCCGGCGGCGGAAGCCCGCATCAGCCGCGTGCCGGACAACGATAAAAACTATGTACTGGTGGTGCGCTTCGCCTCGCCGGTGGCACAACGGCTGGAAATCCAACAGGCGGTATTGGACGAATTTATCCGCCTGCAACACCGTTTGCTGAAGCCGCACTAAACGGCAAGCCGGCAAACATGCAAAGGCTACCTGAAAACGTTTTCAGGTAGCCTTTGCATGTGGGAGACGGCAGCCGCTCAGTCTTTTAACTTGGCCAGTTGCTGCTGCACTTTTTCCATTTTGCCGTTCAGATCGGCCCATTCGGCACGGTCTTTTTCCACCAGATGGGCGGGGGCTTTTTCGATGTAGCCGGGTTTACCCAGTTTGGCGTTCAGCTTGTCGAGCGCTTTTTGCAGCTTTTCCGCTTCTTTGTTTAAGCGGGCGGTTTCGGCGGCTTTGTCGATTTCCACTTTCAGCATCAGGCGCGCGCCGTTGCAAACGGCCACCGGCGCATCTTCGCTGTCGGGCAGTTGCGCCACCAGCTTGGCTTCGCTGAGGCGGGCCATGGCCGGCAGGTATTTCAGGCAGCCTTCCAGATGGCTGCCGCCCTCCACAAACAGCGGGGCTTTCACGCTCGGCGCCAAACCCATTTCGCCGCGCAGATTGCGCACCGCGCCGATCAGCTCCTGCAGGGCCGCCATCTGCTCGAAGGCGGCGGGCACGATTTTTTCTTCGTCCGCCACCGGCCAGGCCGCCGTCATGATGCTGTCGCTGCGTTTGGCATTCGCCAGCGGGGCGACGGTTTGCCACAGCTCTTCGGTGATGAAGGGCATGATGGGGTGCAGCAGGCGCAGCACCACTTCCAACACGCGCACCAGGGTGCGGCGGGTGGTGCGCCGGCGGCTTTCGCAGCCGGTTTGCAGCTGCACTTTGGCCAGCTCCAGATACCAATCGCAAAAGTCGTTCCACACGAATTCATACAGGGTTTGCGCGGCCAGGTCGAAACGGTAGGTATCGAAGGCTGCCGACACCGCCGCCTCGGTTTGCTGCAAACGGCCGATGATCCATTGGTCGACAAAGCTGTAGGCCAAGGGCTGGCTTTCGTCTTGGCCGCAATCTTGGCCTTCGGTGTTCATCAGCACGAAGTTGGTGGCATTCCAGATTTTGTTGCAGAAGTTGCGGTAGCCTTCGGCGCGTTTGAAGTCGAAATTGATGCTGCGGCCGAGGCTGGCGTAGCTGGCCATGGTAAAACGCAGGGCGTCGGTGCCGAACACGGGAATGCCTTCGGGAAACAGCTTCTCGGTGGCGCGGCGCACTTCGGGCGCTTTTTCCGGGCGGCGCAGGCCGGTGGTGCGTTTTGCCAAAAGTTCGGGCAGACCGATGCCGTCGATCAAATCCACCGGGTCGATCACATTGCCCTCGGATTTCGACATTTTCTTGCCTTCGTGGTCGCGCACCATACCGTGGATATACACGTCTTTAAACGGCACTTTGCCGGTGAAGTGGGTGGTCATCATGATCATGCGCGCCACCCAGAAGAAGATGATTTCGTAGCCGGT
>JAUMZB010000062.1 GCA_030528345.1 Eikenella sp. | reverse complement strand
ACGGATGCGCCTTTGCCGGCAGTTCGATGGTTTCCACCAAGCGTTCGCGGCCGCATGACAAGCCGCCCACCACCAAACCGGCGGCTTCCAGCTGTGGCACATAATGGTTGTTCACTTCATAACGGTGCCGGTGGCGCTCTTTGATGCGCGTACTGCCGTAAATTTGGGCCGCCAGGCTGTCGGCTTTCAACTCCACTTCCTGTGCACCCAAGCGCATGGTGCCGCCCAGATTGGCGTGCTCGTCGCGTTTTTCCATGCTGCCGTCGGCGGTTTGCCACTCGTCAATCAAGGCGACCACCGGATGGCCGGCCTTCAAATCGAATTCGGTGGAATTGGCGCCGGCCAGGCCGGCCTCAGCGCGCGCAAATTCAATCAGCGCAATCTGCATGCCCAGGCAAATGCCCAAGTACGGCACTTTGTTTTCGCGGGCATAGCGGGCGGCCGCGATTTTGCCTTCCACGCCGCGTGCGCCGAAGCCGCCGGGCACCAGAATCGCATCCATGCCTTGCAGACAGCCGGTGCCGTCGCTTTCGATGGCTTCGCTGTCCACATAAGTAATCTGCACGTCGGTTTCGGTGTGGATGCCGGCGTGTTTCAGCGCTTCGGTCAGCGATTTGTAGGATTCGGTTAGATCCACATATTTGCCCACCATGGCAATGCGCACGGTGTGTTTGGGGTGTTCGATGGCATGGACGATTTTTTTCCAAGGAGTCAAATCGGCCTGCTGCACATTGAGCTGCAACTGCTCGCAGATGGTGTTGTCGATGCCTTGGCTGTGCAGCATTTCCGGGATTTTATAGATGCTGTCGGCATCGTAGCA
Organism: Eikenella sp.; assembly: GCA_030528345.1. Classification (GTDB taxonomy): domain Bacteria; phylum Pseudomonadota; class Gammaproteobacteria; order Burkholderiales; family Neisseriaceae; genus Eikenella. Next base: position 5,462 of record JAUMZB010000062.1, on the reverse strand, counting down.
GCCGATCACCGCCCGCTCTTCCACATTGCAGAACAGGGCGATTTTGCGTTTTTCTTCTTCCGGCAGGATGCGGTCCATGCGGCAGATCAGCACGTCGGGCTGGATGCCGATTTCGCGCAGTTCTTTTACCGAGTGTTGGGTGGGCTTGGTTTTGATTTCGCCGGCGGCGGCGATGTAAGGCACGTAGGAGAGGTGCACGAACAGGGTGTTGTTGCGGCCGAGCTGGCTGCGCATCTGGCGGATGGATTCCAAAAACGGCAGCGATTCGATGTCGCCCACGGTGCCGCCGATTTCGACGATGGCGACATCGTAACCGGCCGCCCCTTCGTGCACTTTGCGCTTGATTTCGTCGGTGATGTGCGGAATCACCTGCACGGTGCCGCCCAAATAATCGCCGCGGCGCTCTTTGGCGATCACGGTTTCGTACACCTGGCCGCTGGTGAAGTTGTTGCGTTTGTACATGGTGGCGTTGATGAAACGCTCGTAATGGCCCAAGTCCAAATCGGTTTCGGCACCGTCTTCGGTCACAAACACTTCGCCGTGTTGGAAGGGGCTCATGGTGCCGGGGTCGACGTTGATATAGGGATCCAGTTTGAGCATGGTCACGCTCAGACCGCGCGATTCGAGGATGGCGGCAATGGAAGCGGCGGCGATGCCTTTACCCAGTGAAGATACAACGCCGCCGGTTACAAAAAGGAATTTGGTCATGATGTGCTGCCTGTTTCGGAAAGCGCGATTTTACCTTGTTTCACCGAAAAGCAAAAGCATTGCACCGCCTGCCTGAAATAGCCGCATGCTATGGCCGGCATAACTTTCAAAGCCTTTGCCGCTATGCGATAATACGGCTTTCCATACGGCTGAAACCGCATCATGCTCGGCAATATTTTCATCATCTCCGCCGCATCGGGCACCGGCAAAACCACGCTGGTTTCCCGCCTGCTGCAAAATCCCGATATCCGGGTTTCCGTGTCGCACACCACCCGTCCGCCCAGGGAGGGCGAAGAAAACGGCCGCCACTATTATTTTGTCAGCACGCCCGAATTCGAAGCCATGATCGGCGATGCCGTTTTCTTGGAGTACGCCCGCGTGTACGACAATTATTACGGCACCAGTATGCGCCAGCTGGAAGAGCTGACCCGCCAGGGTGTGGACGTGATTCTGGAAATCGATGTCCAAGGTGCCGCACAGGCGCGCCGGGCTTTGCCGCAGGCGGCCAGCATTTTCATTGCGCCGCCCTCTTTCGCCGCGCTGGAGTCCCGCTTGCGCGGCCGCGGCACCGATGCGCCGGAAGTGATTGTCAAGCGTTTGGCCGAAGCCCGCAACGAAATCGAGCAGGCGCCGCTGTTCGACTACTTGGTGGTGAACGATGATTTGGACAGTGCCGAAGCCGCCTTGCTCAACATCATCCGCGCCAAACGTTTTCTCAGTTCGGCACAGGAAAAAACCTTAAACGGCCTGTTGGCAGAAACCCGATAAGCCGTACAATACGCCCCCCGATTTCAGGCTACCCGAAACCCTTCGCCAGCTTTTCAGGCAGCCTGCCCTACCCCTTACCCTTAACCGTTCTAGCAAGAAGGAAGCCCGCATGGCCCGCATCACCGTAGAAGACTGCATCACCCGCATCCCCAACCATTTCAACCTGACCCTGGCTGCCGCCTACCGCGCCCGCCAGCTGGCCAACGGCACCGCGCCGCTGGTGGACGACATCCGTAACAACAAACCCACCGTTACCGCCCTGCGCGAAATCGCCGCCGGCCAAATCGGCGAAGAAATCCTCTCGCGCAATAAATAATCCCGCCCGCACCATGATTGCCCCAACTGCCGATTACGATACCGCCACCCTGAGCCTGCGCACAGGGTTGTTCGCCCGTGTTCAATACCTGAAAAAAGAAGAGCGCTGGGCCATGCTGGAGGCCGCCTGTGCCTACGTTTTCGAAACGGCAGCCAAATCGGGCCAAACCGAGCAGATCGCACGCGCGTTTGCCTTATGCACCGCGCTGGCCAAGGAGGAGCAGCGGGTGCATGCTTTGTGTGCGGTACTCATCCAAACCGCCATGGAAGACCTCGCCGCCCAAGCCGAGTTAGACAAGCTTCAGCCGGTTTTCGGAGATGTCTGCACCGAAATCATCACCCATCTCAACACCCGCAGCGGCACCACTGCGGAAGAGCAACTCGCTCTCTGCCGCCGCCAGATCAATGAAGTGTACGGCCTCATCATCGAGCGCGAACGCGCGCGCCTGCTGCAGGCCGCAGGCTACCTGAACGAGGAAGAACGCGCCCTGCTCAACCGCGCCTGCGACTTCGGCATCCGCGCACACCAAGGCCAGTTCCGCAACAGCGGCGTGCCTTATATCACGCATCCGATGACCGTGGCCGCCCAGCTGGCCGGCTGGCACATCGACATCCAAGGCCTGTGCGCCGGCGTGCTGCACGACGTGCTGGAAGACACCGGCACCAGCAAAATGCAGTTGGCAGCCGAATTCGGCGAGGCGATTGCCGATATGGTGGACGGCCTCTCCAAATTGGAAAAGCTTGAATACAACGACCAAGCCCAGCATCAGGCGGAAAGCTTCCGCAAGCTGATTATGGCGATGGTGAAAGACATCCGCGTCATCATCGTCAAACTGTCCGACCGTCTGCACAATATGCGCACGCTGGATGCGAAAAAGCCCGAAAGCCGCCGCCGCATCGCGCAGGAAACCATGGAAATCTACGCCCAGCTGGCCAACCGCATCGGTTTGAACCATGCCTACCGCGAGCTGCAGGATTTGTCTTTCATGCACCTCTACCCCAACCGCTACTCCGTGTTGGAAAAAGCCCGCAAGGCCAGCCGGCGCAACCGCCGCGACGTGGTGGGCAAGGTGCTCAGCGCCTTTAATGTGCGCCTGTATGAGGCCGGCATCGAAGCGCAAATAAAAGGCCGCGAAAAAAATCTGTACAGCATCTATAAGAAAATGCAGGACAAACAGCTGCATTTCGCCGAGGTGATGGACATCTACGGCTTCCGCGTGATTGTGAACAGCATTCCCGACTGCTACGCCGCCCTCGGCGCCCTGCACAGCCTCTACAAGCCCAAACCCGGCAAACTCAAAGACTACATCGCCATTCCCAAAGCCAACGGCTACCAAAGCCTGCACACCACGCTGGTCGGCCCTTTCGGCCTGCCCATCGAAGTGCAGATCCGCACCCGCGAAATGGACAAAGTGGCCGAAGAAGGCGTGGCCAGCCACTGGCTGTACAAAACCCCCGGCGGCGCCGACAATGCCGCCACCCTGCGTACCCACCAATGGTTGCAGAATATTCTCGATTTCCAGGCCCAGGGCGACAACGCCATCGAATTTCTCGAGCATGTCAAAGTGGATTTGTTTCCCAACGAAGTGTATGTATTCACGCCGAAAGGCCGCATCCTCGTACTGCCCGAAGGCGCCACCCCCATCGACTTCGCCTACGCCGTGCACACCGACATCGGCCACCGTTGCGTCGGCGCCAAGGTGAACCACAATATGGTGCCGCTGCGTACCCGATTGCGCACCGGAGACAGCGTGGACATCATCACTTCCGACAAACCCCGCCCCAATCCGGCCTGGCTCAATTTCGTCGTTTCCGGCCGCGCCCGCAGCGCCATCCGCAACCAGCTCAAACACACCGACCGCCGCGATGCCGTGGCCTTAGGCGAAAACCTGCTGCAAAAAGCCCTCTCCGGCCTGCTGCCCAAAGACGTGCTGTTGTCGGAAGAACTGAAGGAGCAATACCTGGCCGACCTGAGCAGCCGCAACACCACTTTTGAAGACATCCTCTACGAAGTGGGCATGGGTCGCCTGCTGCCGGTGTCTGTGGCCATGCACATTGCCGCTTTGGCCGGCGAACACGGCGGCAGCGAAGTCAAAATCGCGCCCATCAATGTGAGCGGCAGCGAAAGCGGCCGGGTGCGCTTCGCCCAATGTTGCCACCCGATTCCCGGCGACAGCATCAAAGCCCTGCTCATCAAAGACCAGGGACTCATCATCCACCGCGACCATTGTCCCAATGTCCTGAAAACCGACCCCGAACAGCAGCTGGATGCCAACTGGGACAAACTGGAAAAACGGCAATACCGCGCCGGAATCCGCGTCGCCTCCATCGACACCCATGGTCTGCTGGCTTCGCTGGCGCAAACCATTTCCGCCAACGGCGCCGACATCGAATCGGTCGATACCCTGTCGCGCAAGCAGGACGGCACCGAAGGCTTTATCGAATTCCGCTTCTCCCTGCAGGTGCAAAACTGCGAGCAACTGCAAAAAATCAGCCACGCCCTGCAATCGATTCCGCAAGTGCGGCAGGTGGAACGCGTATAGCGCCGCCCCCGCCCTGCCCCACGGTGGTGCCGCCGCAGGCTGCTTTCAGGTAGCCTGCGGCCGATCAAACGGCTCCACTGCCACCCCATTGCTTTCAGGCTACCTGAAGTTCCGCCACATCATGAAACCTTCTTTACTCGACAAACTGCACACCCTTTCCGAACGGTTGGAGGAAGTGACCGCCCTTTTGGGCTCGCCCGAGGCCACCGCCGACATCGATCAATACCGCCGCCTCAACCAGGAACACGCCGAGCTCACCCCGGTGGTGGACAGCTACCGCCGATACCGGCAGGCACAAAGCGATTTGACCGCCGCCGAAGAGCTGCTCGCCGATCCGGAAATGAAAGACTTTGCCGCCGAAGAAATCGACGCCGCCAAAGCCAAAATCGCCGCGCTCGATACCGAACTGCAAAAACTGCTGTTGCCCAAAGACGCCGACGACGACAAAAACATCTTCATCGAAATCCGCGCCGGCACCGGCGGCGACGAGGCGGCCTTGTTTGCCGGCGATCTGCTGCGTATGTACACCCGCTTTGCCGAGCGCCGGCGCTGGCAGGTGGAAATCGTGTCGGCCAACGAAAGCGACTTGGGCGGCTATAAAGAAGTGATCGCCCGCATCGTCGGCCACGGCGCCTACAGCCAGCTCAAATTTGAGAGCGGCGGCCACCGCGTGCAGCGCGTGCCCGCCACCGAAAGCCAGGGCCGCATCCACACCTCGGCCTGCACCGTTGCGGTGATGCCCGAGGCCGACGGATTGGAAACCATCGAGCTCAATCCCGCCGATTTGCGCATCGACACCTTCCGCGCCTCCGGCGCCGGCGGCCAGCACATCAATAAAACCGATTCCGCCGTGCGCATCACCCACCTGCCCAGCGGCCTGGTGGTGGAATGCCAGGACGGGCGCAGCCAGCACGCCAATAAAGCCCAGGCCATGAAAGTGCTGGCCGCCCGCCTCAACGACATGCAAAAACGCGAAGCGCAGGCCAAAGAAGCGGCCGAGCGCAAATCGCTGATCGGCAGCGGCGACCGCAGCGAACGCATCCGCACCTACAACTATCCGCAAGGCCGCGTCACCGACCACCGCATCAACCTCACCCTGCACAAGCTCGATTTTGTGATGGACGGCGA
>JAUMZB010000016.1 GCA_030528345.1 Eikenella sp. | reverse complement strand
CTGAACGCTTTAGAATAAATCCATGCCAGATAATGGCGGGACTATACAGGTAGCCGCTGCGCAAACGCGCGTCGCCCATGGGGAAGGACACCACCAAGGTGGAAAGGTATTCGGGCTGGGTGTCGTTCATCAAACGGGCCGAGTTCAGCGCATGTTGTTCGCTCAAACGGGTGCCGCCTAGGCCGTTGAGTATCATCACCGAGCGGGTGATGCCGGCGGCGCCGAGTTTCAGCAGGGCTTCGCGCGACGAGGCATAAGTCTCGCCCTTGTTGACCAGCCGCAATACTTCGTCGTCGCCCGATTCGCAGCCCACATACACCATTTTCAAGCCCGCCGCCGCCAGCGCCGCCAAATCGTCGGCGCTTTTGTTTTGCGTGTTGCGCGGCAGGCAGTAGGCGGAAATGCGCTCCACCTGCGGCAGATGGCGCCGCACCGCTTGGAGCACCGCCAGCAGGCGCCGGGGCGACAGCGCCATGGCGTCGCCGTCGGCCAGAAACACGCGCCGCACCGGCAGCCCGGCCTCGGCCGCGCGCATCAAATCGGCTTCGATTTCGTCTTGGCTGTGCACGCGGAATTTCTTCTGCGGTGCGGTGTACATCTCGCAAAAGGTGCACCGGTTCCACGAGCAGCCGTTGGTCACCGGCAAAATCAGCGAACGCGCTTCGCTGGGCGGACGGAATACCGGTTCGATATAGTGGATGGGATACATAAACGGTTTTGTGCTTTGAAAACAAAAATCAAAAAGCGGCCTCCGTTGGCCGGCGAAAGGCTACCTGAATCGGGTTTTCAGGTAGCCTGTGTTATGTAGAGCCGGGACGGCCGTCAGGTTTGAAAGAGCCAAGGCTGGCTTTGGCGGCGGCTTGCCTCGAATGCCCGGATGTCGTCCGCATGCTGCAAGGTGAGGCCGATTTCGTCCAGGCCGTTGAGCAGGCAGTGTTTGCGGTGCTCAGTAATCTCGAAGGGGAAGGATTCGCCGCCGGGCGTGGTGACGGTTTGCTTTTCCAAATCCACCTGCAGGCGGTAGCCTTCTTGGGCTTCGGTTTCGCGGAACAGCTGTTCCACGGTTTCTTCGCTCAAGACAATGGGCAAGAGGCCGTTTTTATAGCAGTTGTTGAAGAAGATGTCGGCGAAAGAAGGCGCAATCACGGCGCGGAAGCCGTAGTCGTCCAAGGCCCAGGGGGCGTGTTCGCGCGAGGAGCCGCAGCCGAAATTTTTGCGGGTCAGCAGGATTTGTGCGCCTTGGTAGCGCGGCCGGTTGAGGGAAAAATCGGGATTGAGCGGGCGTTTGCTATTGTCCATGCCCGGCTCGCCGTGATCCAGATAACGCCATTCGTCAAAAGCATTCGGGCCGAAACCGGCGCGTTTGATGGATTTCAGAAACTGCTTGGGAATGATGGCGTCGGTGTCCACGTTGGCGCGGTCAAGCGGTGCCACCAGGCCGTTTAGGGTAGTGAAAGCTTTCATGGTGCTTGTATGGTTGGTGTGAAATATTCGAAAAAGGCTGCCTGATGATAAGACAGCCGATGCGTTGTTGGCGGGCAGGCGCACCGCCCTGTATGAGGCCGGTTACTGGCTGATCTCCTGCAGTTTGTCGCCGGTATTGCTCAGGCCTTGCCCCACGGCGCGACCGCCGGCTTTAACCGCATCGCCGGTTTTTTCCACGTTGCGCGAGGTGTCTTCTTTCACGCCGTGCCAAGTGCTGGAACAGGCAGCCAAAGCGAAAGCGGCGGCAACAAACATCAGATATTTTTTCATCTTGACTCCTTTCGGTCGGTATCAACAAACAACACATGACAACCATCATGCGCCGCCCATTATCGTTGAAAACGGCCGCCAAACCGCCCCATTTAGCGGAACTTTACGGTCTGCCCTCCCATCGGGCTACCTGAAAACCGATCCCTTACCGGGGTAATCAGTAATCGGCTTCAAAGCCGTGGCCGCGGCTGGCGTAAAACTGCAGCCAGCGCACCAGGGAGTACACGATATGCAGTTGGTGTTCCAAGCTGTCGGCAGGATCTTCGTCTACATCGGGCACCTCCCGCCGGGTTTTCAGGTAGCCCAAACCCTGCGGCTCCGCGACCGCATCGGCGGCCGCTTCCAGCCGCCGCGCATAATCCAGCGCCTCGGCCGCCGAATGGCTTTCCCATGCTTCATTGATCAATTCGGCCGTAAGCACATCTTGGCAGAAGGTCAGTATCTGGCCGCGGAAGGCGGTTTCATCGCCGGCCCAAGGCACATAAACGGGCACGCCGTCCCGTTCCCGCGCCAGGCTGATAACATAATAACCTTGGTAGTCGCGATACAAATCGGCAAACGGCGGTTTGTCGGGGTCGTCCAGCTCGCGGTACCACGTCTCGAACCAGGCGTCGGCAGCGGCATCCTTGCCGACCTGCGGCGCACCGAGGGTAATTTCGGGGTCGGTCTGGATGTCAAACCATTCTTGCCGCAGTTCCTCGCATTGCTCTTCGTCTTCGGGCAAATCATCGTGGCGCAGCAAATCGAAAATGTATTCAAAACGCTGCTCCTTACCCGCCTTCGGCTTGCCCAAAGGGCGCAAATCCAGTCCCATTGTGAACCTCCCCAAACTGCTTCTTTGTGGTCAAGACAACCGTCAGGCTACCTGAAAACCGTGCCGGCAATCCTGTCGGCGTCCAATCATACTAAAGTGCGTACGTCGGTAAAGTGGCCGGCCACGGCGGCGGCGGCGGCCATGGCGGGGCTGACCAAGTGGGTGCGGCCGCCGTTGCCCTGACGGCCTTCGAAATTGCGGTTGGAAGTGGAGGCGCAGCGCTCTTGCGGGGCGAGGCGGTCGGCGTTCATGGCCAGGCACATGGAACAGCCCGGCTCGCGCCATTCAAAACCCGCTTCGGTAAAGATTTTGTCCAAGCCTTCTTGCTCCGCCTGCGCTTTTACCAGGCCGGAGCCGGGCACCACCAGCACGCGGTTGACATTGGCGGCTTTTTTGCGGCCTTTGGCCACCGCCGCCGCCGCGCGCAAGTCTTCGATGCGGCTGTTGGTGCAGGAGCCGATAAACACCACGTCCACGGCAATCTCTTGCACGGGTGTGTCGGCACTCAAACCCATGTATTTCAGGGCGCGCTCCATGCCTTCGCGTTTCACCGGATCGCTTTCCAGAGCCGGGTTCGGCACCTTGCCGTTCACGTCCAGCACCATCTCGGGCGAAGTGCCCCAGGTCACTTGCGGCTCAATGTCTTCACCTTTCAGGCGCACCACTTTGTCGAATTGGGCGCCGGGGTCGGACACCAGCGTGCGCCAATAGGCCACAGCGGCTTCCCATTGTTCGCCTTTGGGCGCGAAGGGCTTGTCTTTGACGTAATCGATGGTTTTGTCGTCCACCGCCACCATGCCGGAACGGGCGCCGGCCTCGATGGCCATATTGCACAAGGTCATGCGCCCCTCCATGCTCAGGGAGCGAATGGCCTCGCCGCCGAACTCGACGGCATAGCCGGTGCCGCCGGCGGTGCCGATTTGGCCGATGATATACAGCGCCACGTCTTTGGCGGTGATGCCGGGCTTGAGGCTGCCTGAAACCTCGATCAGCATGGATTGGGACTTTTTGGCGGTGATGCACTGGGTGGCCATCACATGCTCCACCTCGGACGTGCCGATGCCGTGCGCCAGCGCGCCGAATGCGCCGTGGGTGGAGGTGTGCGAATCGCCGCACACCACGGTCATGCCCGGCAGGGTGGCGCCCTGTTCCGGCCCCATCACGTGCACAATGCCTTGCCCTTGGTCTTTAAACGGGAAATAGGCCAGCGCGCCGAACTCTTTGATGTTGGCGTCCAAAGTGTCCACCTGCAGCTTGGAAATCGGGTCTTTGATGCCTTCGTCCCAATGGTCGGTGGGGGTGTTGTGGTCGGCGGTGGACACCACGCTGTCGATGCGCCACAGCTTGCGCCCGGCCATTTTCAGGCCTTCAAATGCCTGCGGGCTGGTGACTTCGTGCACCAAGTGGCGGTCGATATACAGCAATACGGTGCCGTCTTCTTCTTCGCGGACCACATGGCTGTGCCAGAGTTTGTCGTAAAGGGTTTGTGCGCTCATGGTTGTGGTTCTTCTAAACAATCATCGTATCAAACGGGAAAACGGCGGCTATTATGCTTGCGCTTTGGACAAATGGCAAGCTGTTTTGTCTAAAAATCGCCAAACAGCTCGCCCTGAATCAGAAAAAGAGTAAATTTATAGACATAATGTCTAATTCCGGTATGTAGGCTACCTGAAAACAAGCCCTTCTGCTCATCCTAAAGGTCCAAACGGTAATTCAGTTTTGCTTCATCGCCAGTCATGCCGCGAAATCCCCAACAGGTTTTTGGCTGTACCAATACGGTGATTTCCACATCCTCGGACTCAACGCCAGTTCTTGCTCAAAACGCCGGAAAATTTCATGGATCAGCCGTTTGACCGTTTCTGTGCTGCGCCCCTCCATATTGGTTTCGGCCATCAGGGCGCTGTCGTTGTTGAGGTAGTAGGTGGTTTGGCTGCTTGGCCTTTCGGTGACGGTCTTGGTGATCCTGCGCCCGAAGGGTCGTAGCGTTAGCTGACCGTGAGGCTTGCTGCGCTGCTGACTGCTGCGGCGTTGCCCTGGGTTCACAGAACTGTCCACTGGTTTGTGCATGGTGCAAGGTATCAACATGCCTGTTTGGGTCGGAATGAGCAAAAAACAGTGTAAAAAAGAGAAGAAGTCACTCCTGCGAATGCTGTGATGGTGCATGCAACTGCGAGTTTCAGCGCTGTTTTGTGAAAAAACGGGGTTGAAAGCAGGCGAAGAAGTGTCGGCGGACAGCGGACGGGACACTGCCTGGACGATGGGACAGAACATTTTCACCGCTTTCTGCTCTATTATTAAAAATCAGCACCGATATCCATTATCTTATTTTTAGAAATCTGCAAACTGCGATTAGTAACAATATAAAATCTACAATGAAATCAATCAAAAAAGGGAGAAAAAAAGTAAAATTATTCTGAAATATTTGAGTAGACAATCTTTGCATTTTTTTACTTCTTCTGCCAATCCAAAGCGATATGAAAAATGCTGGCGGCGACATGTAAAATATCATGCGGTTGCTCACCTTAACCCCGAATCCAAAATTAATAAGTGCGAACACGAAAATTGTTATTCCCATGATACACAACCACGAAAATACACCCCCCCCCTCAAATGGGACTCATACTTAAGCCTTGAGTCATTGAACTCGTCAAATTTTTTTTTTCATTAATTAACTCAACAACCACAATCACGAGAATCACCGTTCCAGTCTTTGATTGGATCTCCGATAAATCGATTTCAATCTGGGTAAACCACAGGGAAACGGTCGGCAGGGAAGATAAAATCTTCGTCCGGCAAAGGGAAAAACGCTGGAAGCGCTTGTCGTCCAGCAGTTGCAGCACCGCCTTCAGGCAATCGTGCAGCACGTCCGATATACGCGCCTTAACCGGGTTCAACTACTCGGTGAGGCCGTAAACTTTAATCATCATCCACACCCTTTCAAAATCAACGGCGGCGTTTGTCGCCCGGCAAACGCATATCGGCCCAACGCAGCACGCCGGCCACTTCCGCCGGATTGAGCTCGTAAAACTGACCGCGTTTCAGGCGGTTGGGCAGGCCGATGGGGCCGAAACCCACGCGCACCAAGCGGCTCACAGTGAGGCCTTGGCTTTCGAAAATACGGCGTACTTCGCGGTTGCGCCCCTCTTTGATGACCACCTTGTACCACTTGTTTGCGCCTTCGCCGCCCTGTTCCTGAATGCGCTCCAGCACCGCCAAACCGTCGTCCAGCATCACGCCTTCGCCGGTCAGCATGCGCATTTGCTCCACACTCAATTCGCCGAGCACGCGCACCGCATATTCGCGTTCTACCTCGAAACTGGGATGGGCGAAACGGTTCACCAGTTCGCCGGAAGTGGTGAGAATCAAGAGGCCGCTGGTATTGATGTCCAGACGGCCGATGGCCACCCAGCGGCTGCTCGCGGCCTGCGGCAGACGGTCGAACACGCTCACGCGCCCCTGCGGGTCGTCGCGCGACACAATCTCGCCTTCCTGTTTGTAATACAGAATGATGCGGGGCAGGCGGTCGGGCCATTTCAGTTTGATCACATTGCCTTTCACCACCACTTGGTCTTCGGGAGACACTTTGTCGCCCAGGCGGGCGGTTTTGCCGTTTACCGTCACCCAACCCTGATCGATCCACGCCTCCATCTCGCGGCGCGAGCCGACGCCGGAGGCCGCCAGCGCTTTTTGCAGACGCATAGGCTCGATGCTGTCCAAATTGCTGCGCTGTTCTTTCAAATCGCGGGCACGCTCCATGATTTTCCGGTTCGGATTGCGCACCGCCAGTTTTTTCGCCTTGGCTACCCGGGTTTTCGGCACCGGCGCGGCTTCTTGCGGTGCGGCTTGGCGCGCAGGTTTGCTTTTCGGGCCGGCGGAAAGGTTTTTCTTGGCCGCCGGCCGGCCGGCCGGTTTGCTGCGGCCGCCGTCGCGCCATTCGCGCTTGCTGGTGGGGGCGGTTTTTTTCATGGTGGAACTCCTAACTCGTGATCAACGGTTCTTCTGCGGCATGGTGCGGCAGGATAAAAAGCGGCTGCAGGCGGGGTTTTTCTTGGCCGCCGGCCCGCGGCCGACATCAAGCTGCTTCTTCGGCACGGGCGGTTTTCAGCTAGCCTCTTGGCCGGAATCGGGCACGCTCTCTTCCGTATTTTTGTCTGCTTCTTCCGCAGACAGCTCGGCCAGCTCGGGCAAGACCAATTCGCCCAACTCGGTTAAGGGCGGCAGCTCGTTGAGGCTTGCCAAATGCAGATCGCTGAGAAACACGGCAGTGGTGGCCCACAAGGCCGGCCGGCCGATGGAGTCGCGGTGGCCGATGACTTCGATCCAGCCGCGCTCCTGCAGGGTCTGCATCACGTTTTGCGAGACCGCCACCCCGCGGATGGCTTCGATGTCGCCGCGGGTGACCGGCTGCTGATAGGCAATGATGGCCAAGGTTTCCATTACCGCCCGCGAATAGCGCGGGGTACGCTGCGCCTGCAGGCTGCCCAGGCGTTCAAACGCGGCAGGGGCTACCTGAAAACGCCAGCCTTCATGGGTGTGCACCAATTCCAAAGCGCGGTTTTGCCAGCGGCTTTTCAGTACGGCCAATACATCGATCAGCTTGTCGGCCGACAAGGGCGGATCGCACAGTTCGCGCATGGCTTTTTCGCCGAGCGGCTCGGCTTGGGTGAGCAGTGCGGCTTCGATTAGGGCGTCGGGCGGAAGATTGGCGCTCATCACTCAGTCATCGGGCAAAGAAACAAAAGGGCGGCAGTATAAAGCTTTTTGTCCGGATATGTTTGTGTGCCGTACCTGATTTTGCCGACACCGGCACATTGTCATTCAGATGCCGATGTTCTTCAGCCATTGCGGCGGGCCACGGCCGTCCAGCAGCACCGCGTCCAAGCGGCATGCGGCATGCGGCGCATATTGCTGCAGCCAGGCCTCGGCGCTGCGCGACAGTTTGGCCAGCTTGGCCGGCGTGATGCTGGCGGCCGCGCCGCCGAAGGCGCGGCCGCTGCGCTGACGAACCTCCACAAACAGCACGGTCTGCCCTTCTTGCGCAATGATGTCGATCTCGCCGTAGCGGCAATGCCAGTTGCGCGCCAGAATACGGCAGCCGCAGCGTTTCAGGTAGCCGCAGGCCGCCTCTTCGGCTGCCTGCGCGCGGGGATGGTTGAGCCGCATAAGCCTTCCTTTCGTGATATAGTCCGCACCGTTTTCACCATCCTGCAAAACCATGTGGCAAAAAATTCTGGATAAGGCCGCCGGCCAAATCGTGCCCGGCACACTGTACGTCACCGCTACCCCCATCGGCAATCTGGCCGACATCAGCCTGCGCGCGCTGGCGGTACTGCGGCGGGCAGACCTCGTCTGCGCGGAAGACACGCGCGTTAGCCAACAGCTCTTGGGCGCCTACGGCATCCAAGCCAAACTGCTGAGTGTGCGCGAGCACAACGAACGGCAGATGACGGAGCGGGTGGTTGCGGCGCTGGCCGGGGGACTGGTGGTGGCGCAGATTTCGGATGCCGGCACGCCGGCGGTGTGCGATCCGGGCGCGAAACTGGTGCAGGGTGTACGCGCCGCAGGTTTTCCTGCCGTGCCGGTGGCCGGCGCCAGCGCGGCAATGGCCGCCCTCAGCGTGGCCGGCGTGACGCGGCCGGATTTTTATTTTGCCGGTTTTCTGCCGCCCAAAAGCAGCGAACGCCAGCGGCGCTTGGCCGAATGGCGGGAAGTGCCCTATGCGGTGGTGATGTTTGAAACGCCGCACCGCATCGAAGCCGCTCTGGCCGAGATGGCCGCCGTTTTTCCGGAGCGCCAACTGGTACTCGGCCGCGAAATCAGCAAAACATTTGAAACCTTCCTCAGCGGCAGCGTGGCCGACGTGCGGGCGCAAGTAGCGGCCGATGCCAACCAAAGCCGCGGCGAAATGGTATTGGTGCTGCACCCGCTGCCGGAACGCGCCGAACAGATACTGACCCCGCAGGCCAAACACATCATGCAGCGCTTGGCCGCCGAACTGCCGCCGAAAAAAGCCGCCGCTTTGGCCGCCGAAATCAGCGGCGCGCACAAAAAAGATTTGTACGATTGGCTGCTGCGGCAAAAAGCGGCGCAGCCGTAAACCGCCAAATGGCAGCAGACACGCCGACAGCCGTTCCGTGCGGTATTCGCACAATCAGCACTTTCTGACGACAGACGCTAACTGTCAACAGGCTACCTGAAACCCGTGCCGCCGTCACCATGCGGTTCCGCCACTCTTCACTGTACGCCCCTTGCTTCTGGCGAACCCATAAAAACAGCGGCAGCCTGATTTTGCTGCCGCTGATGAATCACCTGCCCGCTTACCGTGTGGCCGTCTCGGGGAAACGCAGCCAGCACAAGCCGGGCATTTTATTGCCCAACGGCGTTTTTTCCAGCAGCGGAATCAGCCAGCGCAGCGGGCCGCGCGGAAACAAAAAAGTGACATTGTGTACCTCGACCGCTTGGCCGATCCAGTGTGAAATCGTCGGCGCCAGGGCATTGCGGTCTATGCCCCAGGGCATGGGCGGGGTGCGGTAATGGCGGGTTTTCATCCAGCCGCGTTCGCTCAGTGTCCGGCGGGATAAAGCGCGGTTCAGGTAGTCGAACATCAAAACGGCACCGGGAAAACGCGCCGCCATGGCCGCCATCAGCCCCGCCACGTCTTCCTCGCGAAAATACATCAATAATCCTTGTGCACAAATAAACACCGCCCGCCCCAGCGGCACCGCATCAAACCAAGCCGTATCCAGGGCGCTGCAGGCGATGTGCAGATGCTGCGCATCGGGCCGGATAAAGCGCTCGCGCACGGCGATGGCCTCGGGCAGGTCGATGCTCAGCCACAGAGCCTGCGGCGTGTTGATGCGAAAGCGCTGGGTTTCCAGCCCTTCGCCCAAATTGACAACCACGCCATCGGGATGCTCGGCCAGAAATTCACGCAGGCGCACATCGCACAACTGCGAGCGCACACCGTGTGACGGCTCGGCTTTGCCGAAGCTGCGTTCGTAGTCGTAGTCGATGGCGCGGTAGATTTCCAGACATTTGGGGTCGCGGATGCAGCCGTCCGGCCGCGCTGCCTCGCTGGCGCGGTTGTGCAGGGTCCACAACATGGTTTCGGGAACATTGGTGAGTTTGGTTTCCATCATCACATCCATCACAAGCCGCCCGCTTCCCGGTAAGTCCGGCCTCGGGCGGACTGGCCAGTCAGGTCTCGCTATGCCGGGCCACCAAGGCCGCAAAGCGGTTGATATGGCCTTGCAGGAATTCGCAGGTAGAGGCTACCTGAATCTGCCCGGCTTCATCAAACAAGGTCGACGAGTTGCCGAGAAACACTTCCGGCTGGCCGACGATCGGCATGTCGAAATACGACAGCGCCAAACGCAGGTTTTTGGTGGCGCTGTAGCCGCCCATCTTGCCGACCGAATGGCTGATGATCGCCGCCGGTTTGTTTTTCCAGACCACATCGCTGTTGGGCTTGGAGCCGATGTCCACCGCATTTTTCAGACAGGCGGGGATGGTGCGGTTGTTTTCCGGAGTCACGAACAGCACCCCGGCAGCGGCTTTAATTGTGTCGCGGAAACGGGTATAAGCCTCGGGCACGGGGAAATCGGGTTCGTTCGGGTCGTCGTAATCGAAGTTATACAGCGGCAACCCGCCGATCTCGACGATTTCCGGGCAATAGCCCTCGGGGAACATCTTCATCACTTCCAGCGCGGTCTTGCGCGCATAAGAGCCCTTGCGCAGGCTGCCCACCAATACTGCAATCTTTTTATTACTCATTTTTGTCCTCAATACAGAATCAATGTCTGTCTAATCAAGTCGGTTTGGGTTGAATCGTATAAATGATACGGATAGTTGAACACATTTGAATGTATTAAAAAATATAATTATTATCAATTAAAAAATGCCGCTTGGCAAGTTGAGACCTTGGCTTCCATCTGTATCGCATTTCTGTGTTGTGCGTTTATGTCCTAGGCCGTGTCGTCATCATGCTTGTTGCGCTGCCACGCCTTGGGCGGCCTCCTTATTTGGCTCGGTGTGTTGCCCGATCATTTTTTCTTGGGCGGCCAAGCAAGAAAAAGGGGATGAAAATCATCCCCGATATCTTTTGAGCCGAAGGCTCGGCGGTTTTTTCGGCTTGTGCGCGCCTATTCAGGCGGCGATGTTCTGATTGCGCAGCAGACAGATGAGTTTGGCGATGCGCGCTTTCATTTCGCGGCGGTCGACGATTTGGTCGATGGCGCCTTTTTCCAGCAGAAATTCGGCGCGCTGGAAGCCTTCGGGCAGTTTTTCGCGCACGGTCTGCTCGATGACGCGCGGGCCGGCAAAACCGACCAAAGCGTTGGGTTCGGCCAGCACCACGTCGCCGAGAAAGGCGAAGCTGGCGGAAACGCCGCCCATGGTGGGGTCGGTGAGCACGGAGATAAAGGGCAGTTGTTTGTCGGCCAGAAGATGCAGGGCGGCGCTGGTTTTGCTCATCTGCATCAGGGAATTGAGGCCTTCCTGCATGCGGGCGCCGCCGGAAGCGGCCACGCAGACAAAGGCGGCGTTGTTTTCGGCCGCCGCGCGCACACCGCGCACGAAGCGCTCGCCCACCACCGAGCCCATGGAGCCGCCGATAAAGCGGAATTCAAAGGCGGCCACCACGGCGGCTTGGCCGTGGATTTCGCCTTTCATCACCACCAAGGCGTCGTCTTCGCCGGTGTCTTTGCGGGCGGCGCTGAGACGGTCGGGGTATTTTTTGCTGTCTTTGAATTTGAGAATGTCGTTGGGCTTGACGCCGGCACCGATTTCTTCGCGGCCGTGTTCGTCGAGCAGCAGATTGAGGCGTTCGCGTGCGCTCAGCGGGGTGTGGTGGCTGCATTTGGGGCAGACTTGGTGGTTTTGCTGCAAGTCGGTGGCATACAGCACTTCGCCGCAGGCCGGGCATTTGCGCCACAGGCCTTCGGGAATGCCCGATTTGCCGTTGTCGTCGCGTTTGATTTTCGGGGGGAGGATTTTGTCTAGCCAGCTCATGGCTTGCTCCTTAAGGATGCGGGTGGGGAGGGCACAGCAGCTGCCGCAAGGTGTCGGCCGGGCTGCCCGCCGTAATGGCTCGGGTGTGTTGCAGGGCGTCTTCGCTGCGCCGCAGCGCCAGCTGCTTGAGGCGGCCGTTGTTGGAGAAAACGGCGGCGGCCAGCAGGGTGTGGCGGTTTTGGCGGCAGTCTATGCCTTCTTTAAACAGGTGTAGGCCCTGCGGGGTGCGGTAGCGGGTTTGCAGAATGTGCAGCCCGGCCGGCTCGTGGCGGCGGGAATGCGGGCAAAACATGCCGCTGCACACACCGGGCGGCAGGGCCTGCCAATCATGGGCGCAGGCGGTGTCGATGAGCGGCGCCATATCGGCCAGATCGGCATCGGCCACAGATTGCCAGCCTGAGACGCCCATTTCGGGCGCGGTGTCGAACGCTGCGGCCGCCGCTGCCAAGGCCGGCAGCCACAGGCAGAAAGACAGCAGTAGGAAACGCAACATAGGCTACCTGAAAGCGGGCGCAAAGGCGTTATGATAGTCTGCTTGGGCGCTTTACTCAATCTTTGCGTAAAGATTGTTTCGGTAAAGATGAGCCTGCTTGATGCTTGGCGCGAGGGCGGTATTGCGGGGAGCCGCCGTCATCCCGTGCTGTGCGGCCATCAGTCTTCCGGCGGCGGGCAGGCTTGGCGGCCGTTTTCCACAATGTCGCGGCTCAAAGCTTCTACTTCCGAGGTGTTGCGCCTGGCACGTACATCGCCGTCGATGCGTTGGAAGGTGGCGTGGTCGTATTGGGTCATCACATAGTCGACCATGCAGCCGCAGTAGTTTTGTGCCGACTCATCGGCTTGGCGCTTGGCGGCAAATTGTGCGGCACACCCTTGAACGAAAGACGGGCGTAAGCCGGCCGGCAGGTGCTGTCCGTTTGCCCGCTGCTTTGGCCGTAGGCGGCCGGCACAAAGTGAGCAGCAGGGACAAGCCTATTTTATGGCTCATTTGGCTTTTGCTTCAGAGGGGACGGGAGGCGGCGCGGCGGCGACGGCGGCTTTCAAACTGCGCACCAAGGCGCCGACGGCTTCGGCTTCGCGGCCGGGGTGGGCTTCGATTTCTTTCACAATGCGGCTGCCGATGATGACGGCATCGGCCACGGCGGCGATTTGGCGGGCGCTGTCGGCATCGTTAATGCCGAAGCCCACGCCGATGGGAATGCGGATGTGGCGGCGCAGCACGGAGAGTTTGGCGGCCACTTCGGCGGTATCCAGCGCGGCGGAGCCGGTAACGCCTTTGAGGGAAACGTAATACACAAAACCGCCGGCCAGCCGCCCGATTTCGGCCATGCGCGCTTCGCCGGTGGTGGGGGCGACGAGGAAGATGGTGTCGAGGCCGCGGGCGGAGAGTTCGCGGTGCAGCGGGGCGATGGTTTCGATGGGGCTGTCTACGGTGAGCACGCCGTTGACGCCGGCTTCGGCGGCGGCTTGGGCGAAGGCGGCATAGCCCATTTTGTGGACGGGGTTCAGGTAGCCCATCAGCACCACGGGGGTGTGGCGGTTGCGCTCGCGGAAGCGGGCGGTGAGGGCGAGCACGTCGCTGAGGGACACCCCCTGTGCCAAAGCGCGTTCGGCGGCGCGTTGGATCACGGGGCCGTCGGCCATGGGGTCGGAAAAGGGTACGCCCAATTCGATGATGTCGGCGCCGTTGCCGGCCAGGCTGTGCATCAGCTGCAGGGTGGTGTCCAGATCGGGGTCGCCGGCGGTGATGTAGGCAATCAGGGCGGTGCGGCCGTTCAGTTGTTGGAGGGTGTGTTGGATGGTGGTCATGCGGGATAGGGGCGTTATTGGTCGGAGGGTGGAGTTGGGGTGTCAAGGGAGCCGTTTGACGGTGTGGCGGCGGGCAGGGCGCGCCACTGACGGAAAGTGTCCAGTAATTTGGCGGCTAGGGCACTCTCTCCCGATACGGTGATCATCAGATAGGCTTGGGCGCGTGTCATGGCGACGTAGAGCAGTCGGGTGCTTTCGGTTTGGTCGCGGGCGGTTTTGTCTTTCAGGTAGCCTGCGCCCATCAGCATCACGCGTTGGAATTCCAAGCCTTTGCTGCTGTGCATGGTGCACACGGTAACGGCTTCTTGATTCGGCCGGTAGCGGCGACGGGCAGATGGGTTCTGTAAGGCTTGGCTGGGGATGTTTTTGGATTTTAACAAGGCGCACACATCGTTGCATTGGGCGGCGGTGTGGCAGAGAACGGCGATGTTGCCCAAGGGATAGGCTTCGGCACGCCATTTATCCAGCCGTTCGCTTAAGAATGCCAGTTCTCCCTGCCAAGAGCCGCAGGCGCGGACAAAAGGGGACAGGCCGTTGTCGCCGGCGGCTTCGGGCTCGAGCAATGGGATGCCGTCTTCGCCGCCGTCACGGGGTTGTATTTTGTTTTGGGAAAACAGATAGGCAAAGCCGATGATTTCTTTGGTGTTGCGGTAATTCAGACGCAGGATGCTGGTGCGGCCGCGGGCTTGGATGCCGACGCTTTTTAGGCTGAAGCCCAGACGGTTGCCGTTTTGATAAATCGCTTGGGCATCGTCGTAAAGCAGCAGCAGGTTTTGTTGCTCGTCGGTCATGCGGACGGCCGTTTGCAGCCAATCGGCCTCAAAATCGTGTCCTTCATCGATCAACACGGCGCCGTAACGGTGGTCGGCGGCAATCAGCTCGTCACGCACGGCGCGGATGGCGGCCAATTCCGTGCCTTTGTAGTAGGGCAGTTTCCGTTCTTCAGGCAGCAGGGTGATGCCGTGCTGTTTGACCAAGGCGCTGCACCAACTGTGGAAGGTGTGTACTTGAACCTGGTCGGCCACGCCTTTTTCCGCCATCACGGCACGCAGCTTGGCGCATAAGGCGGCGTTGTAACACAAAATTAAAATCGGCTTGTCGGTTTGCTCGGCCAAATAGGCGGCACGCACGCCCAGGATCAGGGTTTTGCCGGAGCCGGCCACGCCGTGGATGACCCGATGGCCGCCCCCCATGCTGCGGGCGAGCTGTTCTTGCTGCACATCCATGATTTTGATCATGTCGGCGGTGACGGTAATCGGTTTGGCGGCGGGTTCGGGCTGCGCGGCGGGCGGCGTATCGTCTGTGCCGTCCAACAGGCTGAGCTGCTGCGGGGTGCTGATGCGGATTTCGGGAAACAGATACCAGCGGATCAGGTCGATTTCTTTCCGGCTTAAGGCGCAGGGAAAGGGGTGTTCAAACATGCCGTGCAGGCGCTTGAGTACGCTGGCACGGTTTTTTTCTTTCAAATCGTCTTGGTAAAGGGCGAGGTGGCGGGGCAGAACGGCATTCAGGCTGTCGGCTTGGATGCGTCGGCAGATGTCGGGATAGGAAAAGCCGGTAAATACGGCGCCGTAGGCGTAGGGAAAGCGCAGATTGCCGATGTGGCGGCCTTCGTCTTGTTGCAGACGCTCGTCTTTTTTCAGCAGGTTCACAATATTGTGGACATAGCTGCGGGCTTGTTCTAAAGGGGCTTTGAAAACAATCTGTTTTAAGCTGCCTTCAATCAGCATTTTCCATTTGTCGCGGTTTAACTCGGTCAGATTGAAAATTTTCCAATCTTTCACTTCCAAGCACAGCAAGCCTTTATCGGGCATCAAAATGATGAAGTCGGCGTACAGCCGTTGTTTGCCTGCCGGTGTGTTGTACCAGACCAGGCAGTTGTCGTCCAAATGGGTTTGTAAAAACCTGGCCACCCGTCTTTCTCCTGCGGTGTCCATGTTTTTGAGGGTTGTTTCGTTCAACGGGGGAATGAATTGGGCCATTTGGATGAGTGCTCAGGATGGGGGACGGTGGTTTGCGGTGCCGGATGGGGCGTTGTGCCGGAAAAGCATCCGGTTTGCGAGGGGCGTAGGATACGCTTTCCGGGGGCGAAAGGCTACCTGAAAAGGGGGGCGGGCAGCCTTTGGTTTGCCTAGGGCGTGTCGTCACAAAGCGTTGCGGCGGTGTTTGCTCAAAGCCCGCATCTGCGGCCTTATCCCCTAAGGGGAGGCAGAAAATGCCCGCAAGATGTCCGATCTTGCTGTGCCGGCCGGTTTGACTGGCGCAGCGTGTCAAACCGCCCTCTTCGAATGGATCCGGCAGCTGCAGGTTTTGCCTCGGTAGCGCAGCGGACTGGCGAAGCGAAAAAACCGCTTCGCCAGCATGATGACGACACGCCCTAGCAGGGAAGCCGGCTTAAGGCCGGATGGTGTCGGCCGCCCGTTCGATGCCTTGCGAGAGTGATTCGACCATGGCGGGATAGCCGTCGCCCTGCTGCGGGGTGCGGATATTGAAGGGGCGGGTGCGGTCGTCGGGCCACCGGGCGTAGCCGCTGATGACGGTGTGGCCGTGGTAGGTGCCTTGGAATTGCTCGATGTAGATTTTCAGTACCTGTGCGCCGTGGTCGCGGGTGTGGGGGGCATAGAGGCCGCTGCCGCTGCGGTTGAGGCGGTTGCTGAAGGCGGCGGCGAGGCTTTGCTCCAGCGGAGCCGCCCACAGGTTTTGGCGGGCGAAATTCAGTTGCAGGGCGTCGGTCTGATAGACCAAGCCGCCTTGGTCGAGGGGAGCGGCCAAGATAATCTGTACGGCGGTGGCGGGGCCGCTGCGGCCGGCGGGCGGGAGATAGGCGCTGTCGGGCAGGGTGTAGTAGCGCATCGGCGGGGTGGCGGCGCAGGCGGCCAGCAGGGCGGCGGTCAGGCAGGCGGCGAGTAGGGGAGGGCGCGGCATCAGCGGCTTCCTTTCGGGGTGGGGTCAACGGTGTCTGAGTTGAAAATCAGGGCGTTGGGTTGTTCTTTCAGGGTATTGAGTATCGGCGCGGCGTCGCGCAGGGTGCGGTCTATCTGGCGCAGGGTGTTTTGCACGTCGCCGTATACAGGGGATTGCGGGGAGATGCCCTGCAGGGTGGTGCGCAGTTCGGCCAAGGTGCGGTTGAGCTCGGCGGGAATCTGCTGGGTTTGCGGCTTGCCGAGCAGTTGGTTGGCCTGACGCAGGGTGGCTTTCAACTCGGCCAGGCTGCCGTTGAGCTCGCCCACGGTTTTGTCGAGCGGCAGGCGGTTGAATTTGTCGAGCAGGGCGGCGAGCTGCTGTTGCAGCTCGCCGAGGCCGCCGCCGCTGCGGCTGGCGATGACGGTGTCGCCGCGGTAGCTGGCGGCGGGTTTGAGGGTGTTGGTGGCGCGGGGGGCGTCGGCGAGTTCCACATACAGGCTGCCGGTGAGCAGATTGTTGCTGGCGAGGGTGGCGGTGAGTCCTCGTTGCAGGGCGCGGTCGATCTGGTCGCGCCAGGCTTCTTGGCTTTGGCTGTCGGCATTGAGTTCGAGACGGGCGGGGTCGATGCGGATGCGTACGGGAATCCAGCCGTTGTCGAACAGGCCGAGGCTGTCGTTGCGCTCGAAATAGGGCACTTCGCTGACGGTGCCGACGGGGATGCCTTTGTATTCGACGGGGGCGTCGACGCTGAGGCCGCGGATGCTGTCTTTGAAGAAGACCACGTAATACAGCGAGCGCGCTTCGGGCAGGTTGTCCACTTCGGCGCGGCTGGGGTAGAGGGTGAACAGGGTGTTGTTGCCGACCGGGCTGCCTTTGCCGCCGCCGGCGGGCTCTTCAAAGGCGATGGCGCCGGAAATCAGGGCGGGCAGGGAGGGGGTGTCGATTTTGACGCCGCCGCCGCCGAGTTCGACATTGATGCCGCTTTGCAGCCAGAAGCGGACGTTGTTGCCGACGAGCGCTTCGTTGGGGCTGTGGATGTAGATTTGGTAGGCAACGGTTTTGCTCACCGGGTCGAAATCGGCGCTCTCCACGCTGCCGACGCTGATGTTGCGGTAGGTAACGGGGCTGCCGCTGCTGAGGATTTTGTCGCTGCTGCCTTTGAGGCGCAGGCGCAGGCCGCTTTTGCCGAAGGCCGCTACCGGCGGGAAATCGGCTACCTGAAAAGTGTCTGCGCTTTCTTCGCTTTTGCCGGGCACGAAGGCAATGTAGGAGCCGGACACCAGGGTGCCCAAGCCGGTGATGCCGCCGGAGTCGACACGCGGTTTGACAATCCAAAACTGGGTGTCTTTGCGCATCATGTCTTTGGCATGGGCATTGAGACGGGCAGTGAGCGCCACGCCTTGGCCGTCGGGGCGCAGGCGGACGTCGGTGATGCGGCCGACGTTGACGTTGAGCACTTTGATCACGGTGTTGTCCACCTCGATGCCGTCGGCATCGGCCAGATACAGGGTGATCTCGGGGCCGGTTTGGCGCAGGTGCTGCATATACAGCCAGGCGCCGGTGAGCAGGGCGATGAAGGGGATCAGCCACACCATAAAGGAAAAGGTGTTGTTGCGGCGGATGCGGGCTTGGGGGTGTGCGTGGCTCATAATGGAAACTCGTGAGGCGGGCGCGGCGTTCAGGTAGCCTGTTCGGCGGGGGCGGGCGGCTCTGAAGGGTTATTTGGGGTGGGGGCTTTGTCCCACAGCAGGCGCGGGTCGAAAAAGTGGGCCGACAGCATGGTCAGCAGCACCACCAGGCAGAAAAAGACGGCGGCTTCGCCGGGCACGACGCGGGCGAGGTGGGTGCGGAAAGTGGACATCAGCATCACGATGACGAAAATATCGATCATCGACCAGCGGCCGACGGCTTCGGTGATGCGGTAGAGCGCGGCCAGCTTCTGCGGCGGCATCAGCAGCCGGTAGCGGGCCGATACGATCAAGACCGCCAGGGCCAGGATTTTCAATACCGGCACCATGATGCTGGCGCTGAAAATGATGGCGGCGATCACGCGGTCGCCTTTGTCCCACATATAAATGATGCCGCTCAAGATGGTGCTGATTTCCACGGCGGTGGGGTTGGAGGATACCATCATCACCATCAGGTTGGCCGGAAAATAGAGAATGGCGGCGGCCAGCAGGAAAGCGGTGCTCAAGCCCAAGCTGTGGGGGCGGCGGCGGTAGAGGGAAGAGCCGCAGATGCCGCAATGTTCTTCATTCGCCGGCCGGTCGTACAGGCATTTGCTGCAGTTAAGCGGTTCGCCTTCGATGTGCGGCGGCATCCGTTGGCCGTTGAGGCGGCGGATTTGGTAGTACACCCAATGTTCGGGCACCGATTGGGCGGTGCGGATCAACAGCACGGAGAGCACGAACATCAGCCAGAAGGCGGGGCCGAAATGTACGGTGGCAATGGTGCTCAATTTGATGTAGGCCACCAGTGCGGAAATAAAAAACACGTCCACCATCATCCAGCCGCGCAGGCGCACCAAGGCACGGGTGGCGGCGAGCAGAAAGGGCAGCGGGCGGTTGAGCAGCAGCGCGCCGTAAACATAGAGGCACAACAGACAGAAAACCAATGGCGAGCCGAAGGTGAGGGCAAACATCACTTCGGCCAGAAAGCCGAATTCCTGCACCACCAACACCCGCATCATTTCGGGCAGGGTGAGATAAATGCTGTTGCGCGGCATGGTCAGGTGCATAAACAGCTGGCTGAACACCAGATACAGCACGGTGAGCGAAGCGAGCGCCAGCGCAGGCGGCAGCATAAAAGGGTTGGCTTCCACCCGCGCCAGCGGATGGCCGCAGCGCGGACAAAACGCGGCTTTGCCCTGCGTGAGCGGCGGAATATCCAAACGCAGGCCGCAGGAATGGCAGTTGAGGGGGTGTGTGCGCATGGTGGCCCGGGGCAGCGGTCGGTAGCGGCTGCGCACCCAGCGCCGGCGCAGTTTGGCGGCATTCAAAACAGTGGCCAAAACGGAAAAAAGGAGAGCGATTATAGCGGAAAACGGCAACAGGCTACCTGAAAGCCGGAAATGCGTTTCAGGTAGCCTGTTGGGCGCGCGGTTTACACCACGGCTTCTTCTTTTTGCTTGGGCGGCTTGATGATGTTTTCGCGGGTAAGGCCGAAGAACAGCAGCAGCGGGCTGGCCACCAGTACGGACGAGTAAATACCGAATACGATGCCGATGGTGAGCGCGATGGCGAAACCTTCCAGCGCCGGGCCGCCGAACAACAGCATGGCGACCACCATGGCTTCGGTGGAGCCGTGGGTGATGATGGTGCGGCTCATGGTGGCGGTGATGGCGTTGTCGATGATGTAGGGAATCGGTTTGCCGCGCATGGCCGGTTTGCGGATGTTTTCGCGGATGCGGTCGAACACCACCACCGATTCGTTTACCGAGTAGCCGAGCACGGCCAAGATGCCGGCCAGTACGGTGAGCGAAAACTCCCACTGGAACAGGGCGAAACAGCCGAGGATCACTACCACGTCGTGCATATTGGCGATGATGGCCGATACCGCAAAGCGCCATTCAAAGCGCACCGACAGATAAATAATGATGCCCACCACCACCATCAGCAGCGCCAACAGGCCGTGGTTCACCAATTCTTCGCCCACCTGCGGGCCGATGAATTCGACTTTGCGCAGTCTCACATCGGGGTGGTCTTGTTTGAGCAAATCCAGCACCTGGTTGGAGAGCTGGGCGGAGCTGATGCCTTCTTTATTGGGCAGGCGGATCATCAGCTGTTTGTTGGTGCCCAGCGTCTGCACTTGGGCTTCGCCCATTTTCAGTTCGGTCAGGCGGCTGCGCACGCGGTTGGGGTCGGCGCCTTCGTTTTCATACTGCACTTCGATCACGGTGCCGCCGGTAAATTCCACAGAGAAATTCAAACCTTTGGCGAACAGGAAGAACACGGCGGCAATAAAGGTGAGGAGGGAAATCAGGGTGGTGATTTTCCCGTAGCTCATAAAGGGGATATCGCGTTTGAAACGGAACAGATCCATAAGGGTTTACTCCTTGACGGCACGGGGTTGGGGGCGGATGCCGATGGAGAGGCTTTCCAGTTTGCGGCGGCGGCCGTACCACAGATTGGCAAAGGCGCGAGACACCACCACGGAGGAATACATGGAGGTGAGTATGCCGATACAGTGCACCACGGCGAAGCCGCGCACCGGGCCGGAGCCGAAAATCAAGAGGGCGATGCCGGCAATCAGCGAGGTAATATTGGAGTCTACAATGGTGGCCCAAGCATGACGGTAGCCTTCGTTGATGGCTTTTTGCGGCGTGGCGCCGGCGCGCCATTCTTCGCGGATGCGCTCGTTAATCAATACGTTGGAGTCGATGGCCATGCCCAGCGTGAGTGCGATGGCGGCAATGCCCGGCAGGGTGAGGGTGGCCTGCAACATGGAAAGAATCGCAATCAGAAACAGCAGGTTGGCGCTCAGTGCCAGCACGGAGAACACGCCGAACAGGCGGTAGTAGAACATCATGAACAGCGCCACCGCCAAAAAACCCCACAGGGTGGATTGGAAGCCTTTTTCGATGTTTTCTTTGCCCATGGACGGGCCGATGGTGCGCTCTTCGATGATTTCCATCGGTGCGGCCAGCGAGCCGGCGCGCAGCAGCAGGGCCACATCCCGCGCTTCGTCGGAATTCATGCTGCCGGAAATCTGCACGCGGCCGCCGGGAATCGGCTCGTTGATGCGCGGTGCGGTGATGATTTCGGCGCGGCCTTGGTCAATCAGAATCATGGCGGTGCTGCGGCCGATATTGTTGCGGGTGAGGTCGGCGAAAATGGCGGCGCCGGCGCTGTCGAGATTCAGGTTGACCGAAGGCAGGTTTTGCTCGGTGAAGCCCGGTTGGGCGTCGTTGATGTTGTCGCCGGTCAGCTCCACCTGCTTGCTCACCAGCAACTGGCCGCCGCCCTGCACCGGCAGCAGTTCGTAGCCGGCCGGCACATTGCCGGCGGCGGCCTGCTGGTTGAGCGCGGGGTCGTCGGACACCATGCGCACTTCCAAGGTGGCGGTGCGGCCGATGATGTCTTTGGCTTTGGCGGTATCCTGTACGCCGGGCAGCTGCACCACGATGCGGTCGGGGCCGGCTTGCTGGATCACCGGTTCGGCCACGCCCAGTTCGTTGACGCGGTTGTGCAGGGTGTTGATGTTTTGTTTGACGGCGGCGCTTTGGATGTCGGCCAGCGTCTGATCGGGCAGGCGCACCACAATGTTGTTGCCCTCTGCGCTAACTTCGGCATCGGGCGCCTGCTGGCGCAGTTTGGGCAGGGCGGCCTGCAGCGTGGCTTCGTCTTGGAAGGGCACCACCAGCGTTTGTCCCTCTTTGCGGATGCTGCCGGTGCGGATTTTGTCTTGGCGCAGCTGGCGGCGGAAATCGCCGGCGATGCGGTCGAGGGTTTTTTCGATGGCGGCTTTCATGTCCACCTGCATGGTGAAGTGCACGCCGCCGCGCAGGTCGAGGCCGAGGAACATGGGGTTGGCGCCCAGGCGGCTCATCCAGTCGGGCGTGTTGGCAATCAGGTTGAGCGCGATGATGTGGCCGCTGCCCAGTTTGCGCTCGATGGCGTCGCGGGCTTTGCTTTGTTCTTCTTCGTTGGCCAGGCGCACGCGCAGGCTGCCGTCGGCGATAAACATGCCCTGATGGCGGATGCCGGCTTCTTCCAGTGCTTGAGTGACGGCTTGTTGGGTGGTTTCATTGACCGGTTGCGACTGGCGGCTGCTCGATACCTGCACGGCAGGCGTTTCGCCGTAGAGGTTAGGCAGGGCGTAGAGGCCGGCCACCACGATGGTGAGGGCGATCAGGAGGTATTTCCAAATCGGATAACGGTTCATATTCGTGCTTTCGGAAGCGTTCGGAAACGGAAACGGGCAGCGCAAATCATGCGCTGCCGCAGGGGCTGCGGACAGCCCCGAATCAGCCTTCGATTTTGACGGTGATGGCTTGGCGGTGGAACTCTACCGGCACGCCGGGGGCGATTTCGAGGGTGACGTACTGCTCGCCCACTTTGCTCACCTTGCCGGCGATGCCGGAGGTGGTCATCACTTTATCGCCTTTTTTCAGCTCGGCCAGCATCTGCTGGCGGCGTTTTTCTTCTTTCTGTTTCGGGCGCAGAATCATGAAATAAAACAGTGCCAGCAGGAAGATCCAGGGCAGGGAGCTCAGCAGCAGGCTGGGTTGCTGGGCGGCGGCGGCACCGTCGGCAAAGGCGAAGGAAATCATGGGGAAACTCCGTAAAGCGTGATGGAAAAACGCGCTATTGTAAACGGCATTCAGGCTTTTTCCAACACTTGTGCCGGCAGGCAGGCTACCTGAAAGCCCTTGGTGCGCGTTGTGAATGAGCCCTCAGCGGCCGGGGTCGAAAGTCCGCCCTAGGCAAACAAACGCTGCAAAACGGCTTCGATTTCGCTGCGCACGGCGGCTTTGTCGCGGTTGCTGTCGATCACGGCATAGCGTTGCGGCGAGGCGGCGGCGCGTTTCAGGTAGCCTGCGCGCACGCGGGTGAAGAAGGCGGCCTGTTCCTGCTCGAAACGGTCTTTTTCACGGTTTTCTTCGATGCGCTGCATGGAAACGGCCAAGGGCACGTCGAGCAGGAGGGTGAGGTCGGGGCGCAGGCTGCCCTGCACCCAATTTTCCAGGGCGGCCACGTCGTCGGCGGGCAGGCCGCGGCCGGCGCCCTGATAGGCGAAGGTGGCGTCGGTGAAGCGGTCGGACACCACGGAAATGCCGTCGCGCAGGGCGGGCAGAATCACGTCTTCCAGATGTTGGGCGCGGGCGGCGAACATCAGCAGGGTTTCGGCGCGCAGGCCGATGCGGGTGTCGGGGTTGAGCAGCAGTTGGCGCAGGGCTTCGCCCATGGGCGTGCCGCCGGGCTCGCGGGTGAAGCGGACGGGCAGACCCCGGCGGGCGAACCAGTCGCGGATGACCTTGAGCTGGGTGGTTTTGCCGGCACCGTCGATGCCGTCTAGGGTAATGAATTTGGCGTTCATGGCAGAGGGTTTCTGGTGGCCTGTTGGGAGCGGCTTGATGGTTTCAGGCTACCTGAAAAAGCTTTTGTTGTGCGGTTTAAGACTGTTTTTCCTGTTCGGGGGCATCGGCCGCTTCTGCGTCGGTGTTCAGGTAGCCTCTGAGTACGATGCCTTGGGCGAGCATAAAGACGATCATCAAAATCAGCTGGCCGTAGCTTTTGAAATTGATAAACAGGTTTTTCGAGCTTTCCGAGCTTTCGTCGTAGGCGTAAAGGCCGATCCAGTAGTGCAGGGCGGCCAGGAGCAGGAAGAAGGCGGCCCATACCCAGGTGAGGCGCAGCCAGCCGCGCGGGCTGAGGCGGAAGATGTCTTTGGCCACGGCCTGAATCAGCGGTTTGCCGATGAGGGCGCTGAGGCCGAGTGCCAGGGCGAACAGCAGGTTGATGACGGGGGTTTTCCAGCGCAGATAGAGGTCGTCCTGCAAGAGGATGCTGGCGCCGCAAAACACGATGGTGAGCACCAGCACCGTCCATTGCTGTTTGGTGAGTTTGCCTTTCTGGCGGGCGAGGTGGACGCCGTACACGGCCAGCGTGCTGACGAGAACGGCGGCGGCGCCGGCAATCAGGCCGAATTTTTTCGAGGCGAAGAAAAAGGCAATCAGAGGCAAAAGGTCGAGCAGGGCGGTCATATTATTCTTTCTTCAGGATGTAGCGGCGCACGGCGGCATTGTGTTCGGCTAGGGTGTGGCTGAATTGGCTTTTGCCGGTGTCGTCCATGCGGGAAACGAAATACAGGTAGCGCGCCTGGCTGGGTTGGGCGGCGGCTTCGAGCGCGGCGCGGCCGGGCAGGGCGATGGGGGTGGGCGGCAGGCCGTGGCGGGTGTAGGTGTTGTAGGGGGTGTCGCGTTGCAGGTCGGCTCGGCGGATGCGGCCCCGATAGGCGTTGCCCATGCCGTAAATCACGGTGGGGTCGGTTTGCAGGCGCATGCCGATGTGGAGGCGGTTGACGAATACGGCGGACACGTCGGCACGGTCTTCGGGATGGGCGGTTTCTTTTTCGATGATGCTGGCCATGGTCAGCAGCTCGTAGGGGGTTTCGTAGGGCAGTTTGTCGGCGCGGCCGTTCCAGGCGCGGTCGAGCTCGCGCTGCATTTTGGCGTAGGCGGTGCGGTAGATTTGCACATCGCTGCTGTCGCTGTCGATTTCGTAGGTGTCGGGGAAAAACAGGCCTTCGGGCAGTTTGGATGCTGCATCGGGAGCGATTTCGGCCAGCAGTTTTTGGTCGCTCCAGCCGGCGGTGTCGTGGCGGATGTCGGCGGTTCGGTTGATGATGCGGCGCATGTGGGCGAAAGTCATGCCTTCGATGATGCGCACGGTCACGGTGTCGGGTTTGCCGTTTTTCAGGTGTTGCAGAATCTGCCAGCTGGAAGCGCGCGGCTGCAGGCGGTAGTTGCCGGGGGTAAGGTGTTTGTGGGCGCCGTTGAGGTAGGCGCCGAGCAGGAAGACGTAGCGGCTGTAAACGGCGTCTTGTGCGGCCAAGCTGCGCGAAACGCCGGCGAGGCCGCTGCCGCGTTCGATTTTAATCCGTTGCGATTGGGTGTCTTTGGGCAGAAACAGCAGCAGGGCAAAAGCGGCGATGGCCGCAGCCGCCGGCGCGGTGAGGAAACAGACGGTTTTTTTCAGCATGTTTTATTTGGCGTGGATGCGGTGTGGGCGAAAAAGGTGGCAGTATAGCGGAGGGCGCGGCGAAACGGCTACCTGAAAGCCTTGGAAGGGATGTAAAAAAAACCGTGTGGGAGGCGCATCGGATTTAAGGGATAATGGGCGCTCCGTGCCATTGCCTTTATTTCTGCTTATGGAATCCATCATCGAACTGCGCCATCTGAAAACCCTGCTGGCTTTGGAAGAAACCGGCAGCGTGTCGCTGGCGGCCAAGCGGGTGTTTCTCACCCAATCGGCCTTGTCGCACCAGATCCGTGCGCTGGAAAACTATTACGCCACGCCGCTGTTCGAGCGCAAATCGAATCCGGTGCGCTTCACGCCGGCCGGTGGGCGGCTGCTGCAGCTGGCGCGCGAGATTCTGCCGCAGGTGGCGGCCGCCGAGCGCGAGCTGGCGCAGATTGTGGAAGGCGGCGCGGGCGAGCTGCGCCTGGCGGTGGAGTGCCACACCTGTTTCGACTGGCTGATGCCGGCGATGAGCGATTTCCGCCCGCTGTGGCCGCAGGTGGAGCTGGATATTGTGTCGGGTTTTCAGGCCGACCCCGTGGGTCTGCTGCTGCAGCACCGCGCCGATTTGGCGATTGTGTCCGAAGCGCTGCCGCAGGCCGGCATCAGCTATCAGGCGTTGTTTGCCTACGAAATGGTGGGCATTTGCGCCAAAGACCATCCGCTGGCCGACAAAACGGTGTGGCAGGCCGAAGACTTTGCCGGGGAAACCCTGATCACCTACCCGGTGCCCGACGACATGCTCGACCTCTTGCGCAAAGTGCTGCTGCCCGCCGGCATCAACCCGCCGCGCCGCCACAGCGAACTGACGATTGCCATCGTGCAGCTGGTGGCCAGCCGGCGCGGCATTGCGGCGCTGCCGTATTGGACGGTGATGCCGTATCTGGAAAAAGGCTATATCGTGGCCCGTCCCATCGGCAGCACGCCGCTCACCAGCGAGCTGTACGCGGCCATGCGCAGCGACGATGCCGACAAAATCTACCTCGACAATTTCTGCCAAATCGTGCGCGACCGCGGTTTCGCCGACCTGCCCGGCCTGAGTGTGTTGGAAATGGCTACCTGAAAAGCGCGGTGGTGGCGTTTGAATCCGTCCTGCATCAAAAATGGCTGGGCGGCAATACAGGCTACCTGAACAAAAGCTTTCAGGTAGCCTGATGGTTATTTCAGGCCGCCAAGCCACGCGCTTGGTCTGCTTCAACCGGCCAGGGTTTGCTGCAGGATTTCGTCGCTGGCGGGGCTGAACACATTGAGGGCGGCCGCCAGCAGCAGGGCGTCCGGCGCGAGCGTGCTGCCGGGGGCGGCTTGGCGGCAGCTGAGGCTGCAGTCGAACACGCCCATGCCGCTGCTGTCCTGCCAGGAGAGGGCGGTGCGCACGTCGAGCACGGTGCCGACCGGAATGTCGGGCACGCCGAACTGCAGTTTGCGGGTGCCGAGCAGAAAGCCCAGGCGCACGGGTTGGCCTTGGTCTAAGGCGCGGGCGCCGGCCCAAGCGCCGATGCCCTGCGCCATGATCTCCATGCCCATCCAGGCGGGCAGGCGGTCGCTGCCGGGCGGGAGCAGCAGGCAGTCTGGGCGCAGGGTGGCGGTGGCGTGCAGGTTGTGGTCGTCGTAAGACAATACTTGGTCGAGCAGCACCATGCGGCCGCTGTGCGGCAGCAGATCGGCGGGGCGGGTGATGGGGCATTCAGGCATGCTCGGCTCCGATGATCAGAACACTGTTGTTGCCGCCGAAGGCGAAGGAGGCGCTGGCGCCGATGCGGCGGCCGGCCGGCCAGCGGCTGTCGGCCGTGGTGAGGGCGATGGCGGGCAGTTCGGGGTCGGCCTCGCCGTCCCAATATTGGGCGGGCAGGCGGCCTTCGGGATTATGAACGGGGCTGACTATGCCCCACAGCAGGGCGGCTTCCAGCGCACCGGCCGCGCCCAAGGTGTGGCCGGTAAAGGGTTTGGTGGAGGTGGCGGCGGTGTGCGGGCCGAATACTTCGGCCACGGCGCGGCTTTCCATGCTGTCGTTGTGGCGGGTACCGGTGCCGTGCAGATTGATCCAGCCCACGGCGTCGGGCGTGAGGCCGGCCTGGCGCAAGGCGGCTTGGAAGGCCTGTACCGCGCCCAAGCCGTCGGGGCGGGGAGAGGACATATGGTAGGCGTCGCTGCTGGCGCCGTAGCCCATGAGCGGCAGGCCGCTGCCGGCCTCGCGGCTCATCACGAAGGCGGCGGCGGCTTCGCCGATGTTGATGCCGTTGCGGTGGCGGGAAAAGGGGTTGGCAATGCCCTCGGAGAGCACGTCTAAAGCGTCGAAGCCGTTGATGGTGAGCGGGGAGAGGGTGTCCACGCCGCCGCACACCACGGCGTCGCACACGCCCAGCCGCAGCAGGCGGGCGGCGCTGATCAGGGTGCGGGCACCCGAGGTGCAGGCGGTGGAAACGCCGTAGCAGGGGCCGGCGAGGCCGTAAACGGCGGCGGTAAAGTCGGCGGGGGCGGAATGGATTTGCTGCTGCTGTTTGAAGGGCACTTCCTGCCAGGCACCGCCTGCGGCCGCATGACGGAACAGGGGCAGGTTTTCATCCACGCCGCTGGTGGAGGTGCCCATCACCACGCCGATGCGTTGGGCGCCGTAGCGTGTGCGTACCGCTTCGATTTGCGGCCCGATTTGCGCCAGCGCATGCCACAGCAGTTGGTTGTTGCGGCTGCGGTGCGCTTCGGGCAGCGCGGCGGGAAAGTCGCGCAGTGTTTCGTTTACGGCGCCGAAGGCACGTTTTTTGCCGGCAATCCATTGGCTGTCGAAGGTGAGCGGCGGGCGGGCATTGTTGCGGAACAAATGCTGCAGGTGCTGGGACAAACCGCTGCCCAGCGCGGAAACCAGCGCCGGTTCGCCCAGATAAACGGCTGTATTCATGGCGGGGTAATCGGGGTGATGCGCCAGCGGCCGTCGGGCCTGGCCGGCAGGGTTTCAGGTAGCCTGTGCGCTTCGTTGATATAGGGAAACAGGTTTTGGAACAACTCGCCCGCTTCGCGGTTGGGCCAGATAAAGCCGTCGCGCTGCCAGCCTTCGGGCGTGGCCAGCAGGCGGGCCAGCGGGGCGCCGAAGGCGTCGGTTTGGATCCAGCGGCTGCGGCCGCCGCCTTCGCCCTGCACCGCCAAGAGCGAGGTTTGCTCCACTTCGCCCTGCGGATTGAGCCGCTCCAATTTGAACCAGCGGCTGTCGCCTGCGGCCAGCTGCGGCAGCGATTGCGCGGGAAAAGGCGCGGCGCAGGCGGCCAACAGCCAGGCGGATAAGACGGATAAACGGGAAAACGGCATTTCGGCTGGCCTTTGGGGTAATGGGGCGGAAGGCTACCTGAAAACGGCGCGGCCGTCTAATGCCTTGCCGTCTACGGTTTGTCTGACGATGCGCCCTAAAAACAGGGGAAGGAAAACGGTGCGGTGCCGGGGAATTTATTGATTTCGGTTGCCGCTGCCGGCCGTGGTTCGGCTGCGGCCGCCTTTTTGGCGACGACTTTGTGCAGGGCGGCCAAGCCGCGTTCGGGTTGGGCCACAAAAGGGTTGTCGCCGTCCCAGGCGTAACCGGCCAGAATCGAGCTGATCAGGCGACGCACTTTGGGCTGGCTGCGGCCGGAAAACACCACGTCTTGGAAGCGGCCGTCATACCAGCCTTCCACCAAGGTGCGGAAAGCGTTCACGCCCACCGCCAGCGGTTCGGCAAATTCGGTCTGCCAGTTTGCGTTGCCGCCGAGCAGTTGTTTGCCCAACAGGTCGGCTGCCAGCTTGGCGGAGTGGACGGCGGTGGTGACGCCGGAGGAAAACACCGGGTCGAGGAATTCGGCGGCATTGCCCAAGAGGGCGAAATGTTTGCCGTACAGTGCTTTCACGCTGGCGGAGTAGCCGGGCAGATAAAGGAAGGGGAAGCCGTTGTCCCAGCGGGCGTCGGCCAGAAAACGCGCGAACATCGGCACTTCGCCGGCAAAGGCTTTCAGAATCGAGGCCGAGCTGCCGAATCGGGCAAAGCGCTCGGGCAGGCCGACCACGCCGATGGAACTGCGCCCGTTGCTGAAGGGAATCAGCCACAGCCACACATCGCGGTGCTCGGGGTGGATAGCCACCCAAGTTTTGTTGCGGTCGAAAGCAGGGTCGGTGATGTGGTCGTCGATGTGGGTGAAATGCACTTGGCGGGTGGGCAGGTCGGAGGGGATGTCCCAGCCCAAGAGACGGGGCAGCACGCGGTGGTAGCCGCTGGCGTCCAGCACAAATGCCGCTTCCAGCGTGTAGCTGCTGCCGTCTTCACGCCGCACACTCAGTTGGGCGTGGCTGCCGCTGTTGTCGAAGGCGGTCACTTCTTCGCCGAAACACACGGTCACGCCCTGCTTGGCCGCTTCTTCAATCAGAATCTGGTCGAAGCGTTCGCGCTGCACATTGAAGGCGGTATTGGGGCCGGGGCTGGATTTGTCGGTAAATTCGAAACGGCTGCATTGTTCGCCGAAGGTAAAGACGGCACCGTTTTTGTATTGGAAGCCGAGGCCGGCCTGCACGGCGGGCAGAAATCCCGCTTCTTCGATGATTTCCAGACAGTGCGGCAGCAGGCTCTCGCCGATCACGAAGCGCGGGAAATGCTGTTTTTCCAACACGCAAACGCTGAAACCCTGTTTGTTGAGTAGGGCGGCGGCCACCGCGCCGGAGGGGCCGGCGCCGATCACGGCGACATCGTAGCTGTGGTGCATAGGGGCTCCTGATGGCAGGAATGGAGAAGGGGTTAATGAAAGTGAGGATAATCTTTTTCAGGCATCCCGGTTTTGCCTGAAGGCAAAACCTTGTTTCGTGGCGGCCGGCTTTTTGGGTGCGGCGGCTTCACGTTTCCGGCCTATTGCCGAATGGCGGCAGGGCCTACCGTTTCGGCCAGCGCGGCCAGGCGGCGGCGCGATTTCGCCACATAGGGATTGGCGGTGTCCCAAGCATAACCCGCCAGAATCGAGCTGATCATGCGGCTGATCTCGGGGCTGCGGTCGTCGGCGTAAATCACATCTTGGAAACTGCCGTCATACCAGCCTTCCACATAAGTGCGGAAAGCATCGACGCCCACCATCAGCGGCTCGGCAAACTCGGCCTGCCAATCCGCTTGGCCGCCCCTAAGCTGTTTGCCCAGCAGATCGGCCGCCAGCTTGGCCGAATGCATGGCGATGGTCACGCCGGAGGAAAACACGGGGTCGAGAAACTCGGCGGCATTGCCCAAGAGGGCGAAATGTCTGCCGTGCAGGGCTTTGACATTGGCCGAATAGCCCTGGATGTGGCGGAAGGGAAATTCGTTGTCCCACTCGGCATCGGCCAGAATGCGCGCGAGCATCGGCACTTCCGCCGCCAATGTTTTCAGCACCGCTTCCGAACCGCCGAGGCCGGCAAAACGCTCCGGCAGGCCGACCACGCCGATGGAGCTGCGGCCGTCGCCGAAAGGAATCAGCCACAGCCACACATCGCGGTGTACGGGATGGGTGGAAATCAGGATTTTGTTGCGGTCGAAAGCGGGGTCGGTGATGCGGTCGTCGATGTGGGTGAAATGCGCCTCGCGCACCGGCAGCCGGGACGGGGTGTCCAAGTCCAACAGGCGCGGCAGCACGCGGCCGTAGCCGCTGGCATCCAACACAAAGCGTGCCGCCAAAAGATAGGCGCTGCCGTTTTCGCGCTGCACGGACAGCAGGGCGGTGTCGCCGTGGTTGTCGAAAGCGGTGAGCGCCTCGCCGAAACGCACCTCCACACCCTGCTTGGCCGCTTCGTCGATCAGGATTTTGTCGAATACCGCACGGCGCACCTGAAACGTGGTGCCGGGGCCGGGGCTGAATTTGTCGGTGAAATCGAAATAGGTGTAGCGCTTGCCCCAAGTGAAGGCGGCGCCGTTTTTAAACTGAAAGCCGGCTTCGGCCTCAACGGCGGGCAGAAAACCGGCTTCTTGCAGAAACTCCATGCAGTGCGGCAGCAGGCTCTCGCCGATCACGAAGCGCGGGAAATGCTGTTTCTCCAGCACGCATACGGAAAAGCCCTGTTTGTTGAGCAGGGCGGCGGCCACCGCGCCGGCGGGGCCGGCACCGATTACAAGCACATCGAATTGTTCAGTCATCACAGGCTCCCGAAGATGCCGCTGCGGCAGAGAGGCCGTATCAAATCACGATTCGGCGGGCTTGGCAAGCAGGGGCGGGCTGTTGCCGCTGTTGCAGGCTACCTGAACGGGTTTCAGGCAGCCTTGGCTGTTTGTGTGTGTGCGTTGAGCCGCCCCATCCCGGCCTTTCCCGACAGGCAGGGGAAAGGTGGGTGCGGACGTTATCTCCTCCCCCTCCCGCCGGCGGGAGGGGGTTGGGGAAGGGCGGCCGTGTCGGGTTTGCGCTGCGCTTCAAGCCAAGCTGCGTGCTGCTGTTTGCTGCCGTCCGAGGCGGCCTGAAAGGGTGTTCAGGTAGCCTGAAATATTGTTTGCGGCAAGGGTTTAAGCCAAGGGCCGGGTGCGTTCTTCCAGCCAGGCTTTGGCGGCGCCTTCGGTGTGCGGGGCGAGCTGTTCGCGCACGCGGGCGTGGTAGCGGTTGACCCAGTCGATTTCGGCGTGGTTCATCAGGGCAGTGTCCATCAGGCGGGTGTCGATGGGGCAGAGGGTGAGGGTGTCGAAACGCAGGAAGCGGCCGAATTGGGTTTCGGCCGGCTGCGCCACGGGCAGGTTGACCACCAGGTTTTCGATGCGGATGCCCCAGCGGCCGGGGCGGTAGAGGCCGGGCTCGATGGAGGTGATCATGCCGGCTTTCATGGCGCTGTGGGGGGTAACGGGGGCGTGGTAGGACAAGACCTGCGGGCCTTCGTGCACGTTGAGGAAGTAGCCTACGCCGTGGCCGGTGCCGTGGCCGTAGTCGCATTGCGCCTGCCACATGGGTTTGCGGCAGACGGCATCGAGCATGGGGGCGGCGATGTTTTCGGGGAATTCGGTTTCGGCCAGGGCGATGTGGGCTTTGAGCACGAGGGTGAAGTCGCGTTTGTGTTCGGCGCCGGGGGTGCCGACGGGCACGACGCGGGTGATGTCGGTGGTGCCGTTGCGGTATTGGCCGCCGGAGTCGATGAGGAGCAGGCCGTCGCCGCTGAGGGTGCTGTGCGCTTCGGGGGTGGCGCTGTAATGGGGCAGGGCGCCGTTGGCGTTGAAGCCGGCGATGGTGCCGAAGCTGGGGGAGAGGAAGTGCGGCCGGCGGCGGCGGTGTTCGAGCAGCATGCGGTCGATATCCAGCTCGGTGAGCGTGCGGCCGTCGGCCAGCGCCTGTTCGAATTCGGCGAAGAAGCCGCACAGGGCGATGCCGTCCTGCTTCATGGCTTCGCGGGTGTGCTCGATTTCGGCGGCGGATTTGCAGGATTTGAATAAGGTGCTGGGGTTGGTGCTTTCGCATAGGCGCACGCTTTCAGGTAGCCTGTTTAGGGTGCTGACGGCGGTTTTGGCCGGGTCGATGAGCAGGCTGCCGCTAAGCGCGGCCACGGCATCGGCCACGCCGGCGTAATCGGCCAGGGTGATGCCGGCTTCGGTGAGGGCTTGGCGGGCGTCGCCGTCGAATTTGGCGGGGTCGGCAAACAGCACGGCTTGCTCGGCGCTGATGAGCAGGTAGGCGAGGAAGACGGGGTTGTAGGAGACGTCGCTGCCGCGCAGATTGGTGAGCCAGGCGATGTCGTCGAGGCTGGAAATCAGGTGGTGTTCGGCCTGTTGCTCCTGCATGAAGCGGCGCACGCGGGTGAGTTTGGCGGCGGCGGATTCGGCGGTGAAGGCTTCGCCGTGGCGGTACACCGGGGCGGCGGGCAGACCGGGGCGGTCGGGCCAGACGGTGTCGAGCAGGTCGAGGTCGTGGCGCAGGCGGATGTGCTTGGCGGCGCCGGCGGTTTCCAGTTGGCGTTTGGCGGCCAGCGAGAGCATATCGGGGGCGACGCCGATGAGGGCGCCGGCGGGCAGTTCGGCCACGGAATCGAGGTGGCTGCGGCCTTGGCCGAGTTTCTGCAGCACGATGCCGCTGCCGGCCAGCTGGCGTTCGGCCTGTTCCCAATAGCGGCTGTCCGCCCACAGTTCGGCGCGTTCGGCGGTAATCAGCAGGGTGCCGACCGAGCCGTCGAAGCCGGAAAGCCAGCTTCTGCCCTGCCAGTGTTCGGGCAGGTATTCGGACAAATGGGGGTCGGCGGAGGGAATCAGCCAGGCGTCGAATTGCTGTTGCTGCATGGTCTGGCGCAGGGCGGCCAGGCGTTGGGCGGCGGTGTTCATGGCGGGTTTTCTGATGCGGATAATATTTAAAGAAACGGGGAGTGGGCGGCCTGAGACTGCCTGAAAGCGTTTTGCCCGGCAGCTTGGTGCGGGCGGGGCGGATTGTAGCAAATCGCGGGGCGGGCGGGGCGGCAAAAAGCCGCCTGTTCGGCGGCTGGCAGGTTTCAGGTAGCCTGTTCGCGGATGTCGAACACTTGGCGCAGGTAGGCGAGGAAGGTGTTGTTGTCGGTCATGGTTTTGCCGGGGCTGTCTGAAATTTTGGCCACCGACTGGCCGTTGCATTCCACCAGTTTCAAAACGATGTTGAGCGGGGTGTGCCCCATGTCGTTGGTGAGGTTGGTGCCGATGCCGAAGCTGGTTTTGAAGCGGCCTTTGAAGTATTGGTGCAGCTCCCAAGCTTTCTCCAGATTGAGACCGTCGGAGAAGGTGAGCATTTTGGTGCGGCTGTCGATTTTGAGCTTTTGGTAGTGGGCCCAGGCTTTGTCGCCCCAAACGAAGGGGTCGCCGCTGTCGTGGCGCAGGCCGTCGAAGAGTTTGGCGAAGTAGAGGTCGAAATCGCGCAGGAAGGCGTCCATGCCCACCACGTCGGTGAGCGCGATGCCCAAGTCGCCGCGGTATTCGTGCACCCAGGCTTCGAGCGCGGCTTTTTGGAAGTCGCGCAGGCGCACGTCCAGCGCTTGGAAGGCCTGCAAAAATTCGTGCGCCATGGTGCCGATGGGGGTGAGGCCCAGTTTTTTGGCCAGGTAAACATTGCTGGTGCCGCGCAGGCATGCGGGGGCGGCGGTGTGCAGGGTGCGCACCACGTGCTCCTGCCAGGCGAGGTTGTAGCGGCGGCGGGTGCCGAAGTCGGACACCAGAAACGGCGGCTCGTGCGGTTCTTGGCGGGCGGCGTAGTCGCGCAGCAGGGCGGCTTTGGCCTGCAGGCGGCGCTCGCCTTCGGCCAATACTTCGGGGGTTTCGAGGCGGCGGAAGTAGAGCTCGTTCACAATGGCCAGCACGAAGATTTCAAAGAACATGGCCTGGATGATGGGGCCTTCCACGCGGATGTTGAGCCGGTTGTGTTCGTCGGTGGAAAGGGTGACGAAGCGGCGTTTGAGCTGGAACAGCTCCAGATAGTCGACAAAATCGCTTTTGATGAAGCGCATTTGGCGCAGGTAGTCCAATTCTTCCTGGCTGAGTTTGAGCCGGCACAGGGCGTCCAGCTCCTGTTCGAGCGCGTCTTTGATGTCGGCCAGCGGATAGGCGGTGTCTTCGTTGTTGCGGCAGCGGAATTCATAGACGCCGTGTGCCTGCGGGAATTGGTGCAGCACCACCTGCAGCATGGTGAATTTGTACAGGTCGGTGTCGAGCAGGGAGGAGATGATCGGAGAACTCATGCGGAAGCTTTCGGCGGCGGCTTGGGGAAAGTGGGCATTAAAGCATGTTTTCGGTCTTTCAGGTAGCCTGAATGCAACAGGGCGCTCGGCGGAAAACCGGCCGAATCAGGTTTGTGCTGACAGGTTTTCCGTTTTGGGCGTATGATGGCCGCCGTTTGTGTTTTGTCAAGAAAAAAGCCATGAAAAAGATTTTGTTTGCCTACGGCCTTTTGGCTTGGGCGGGCGTTTGCGCCGCCACTACGCCGCTGCCCGATTATTCGCCGGTGGCCAGCGGCCAGCATGTGGTGATCAATATCCCGCAGTTGCGGCTGTTTTTGTATGAAAACGGCGAATTGAAGGCTTCTTACCCGGTGGCGGTGGGCCGCGCCCGCACGCGCACGCCTTTGGGCGACTATCAAATCGGCGCCAAAGCCTACAACCCGACTTGGACCATTCCGGCCAGCATCCGCCGCGAACGCGCCGCGGCCGGCAAGCCTGCGCTGAGCAGCGTGCCGCCCGGCCCGAGCAATCCCTTGGGGCCGGTGTTCGTGCGCTTGGGCGATCCGCGTCTGGGCTTGGGCATCCACGGCACCAATGCGCCCTCCAGCGTGCCCGGCGTGCGCAGCCACGGCTGTGTGCGCATGCAGAGTCCCGATGCGCTGCGTTTCGCCCGCGCGGTGCAAACCGGCGCCGATGCGGCGGTGATTTACCAGATGGCCTCGCTGAATGCCGACGAGGCAGGCAATCTTTGGCTGGCTGCCTATAAAGACCCTTACAACCAGCGCAATCTGGACACCGATGCCTTGAAGCAAAGCATCCGTGCCTGGGCCGATGTCAAGGGCCTGAATGTGCAGGCCAACCGCGTCAGCACCACTTTGCGCAACCGCAACGGCCGCTTGGTCTGCATCACGTGCAGCCAGGCTAATGCCCGCGTGCGGGGCAAATTGTCTTCCTTGGCTTGGCAGAGCGGCTCGGCCGATTTGAGCCGCCCGCGTGCGGTGTTTGAAGAAGAGGCCGCGCCGCTTGAAGACCAAGTGTTGCCCGAAGGCAGCGCGGTGGAAGCCTTGGCCGATATGGACGAGGCCACCGCGCGCCAAGTGGAGGCGATTACCGGCCTGACCAGCCGCATCATCGCCCCTTTGCTGCCGCAGGAACGGCCTTTGGAAGCCACGCCGGTGCCGACGGAAGAGGCTTTGGCAGACGCGCTGATGTAAGCCGGCCGCCTTTATAAGGGCATAAAAATGCTTGCAAGACATGCCGCCTTGCAAGCATTTTATTTTTGCGTTCGATAGATTTGGTTTTTGGCTTGCCGGTTCAGGCGCAATGCCAAGCGCCCAGCACATAAGGCCGCGCGGCGCCGGTGGCCAGATGGGGGGAGGCGGCTTGGCGGTGGATGCGGCAGGCGGCCAGCCAGGCGAAGGCGGCGGCTTCCACCCATTGCGGGGCGAGGTGCAGATCGTCGGTGGTGGCTACCTGAACGCCTGCCAATTGCTGTTGCAGTTCGGCCATCAGCACCGGATTGCAGGTGCCGCCGCCGCAAACAAATATTTCGCGTGCCGCCGGCGAGTGCCGGCGCACGGCTTGGGCAATACTGCGGGCGGTAAAGGCATTCAGGGTGCGCATGATGTCGGCCGGCCGGTGTTCGGCTTTCAGGTAGCCTTGCAGCCAGGAGAGGGAAAACAGCTCGCGGCCGGTGCTTTTGGGCGCGGGGCGTTGGAAATAGGGATGGGCCAGCCATGCGGCCAGCAGCGGCCCGATGATGCGGCCGCCGGCGGCCAGTTCGCCGTCGCGGTCGTAAGGCTGTCGGCGGTAGTGCTGCATATAGGCGTCGGCCAGCATATTGCCGGGACCGGTGTCGAAGCCGCCGGCGGGGCGGCCGTCGGGCGGCAGGATGCTGATGTTGGCGATGCCGCCGATATTGAGCAGCACGCGCTCGTGCTGCGGATGGCCGAACACGGCTTGGTGGAAGGCGGGTACGAGGGGCGCGCCTTGGCCGCCGCCGGCCAGATCGCGGCTGCGGAAGTCGCCGATGCAGTCGATGCCGGTCAGCTCGGCCAGAAGCGGAAGGTCGATGAGTTGGAGGGTATAGCCGTGTTCGGGCGCGTGGCGTACGGTTTGGCCGTGGGCACCGAGCGCGGTGATGTCGGCGGCGGCCAGTCCTTCTTGTGCCAGCAGGCCGTTGACCGCTTGGGCATACAGGCGGGCGACGGCTTGGGCGAGCAGGGCGGCGCGGTGCAGTTCGCCGCCGCCGCTGTCCTGCAGGGCCAGCAGCTGTTGGCGGAGCGGCTCGGGGTAGGGCACGAAGAAATGGGCGCGGGCGGCCAGCCAGCGGGTGCCGTCGATGTCGGCCAAAACGGCGTCGATGCCGTCCATGCTGGTGCCCGACATCAGGCCGATATAGCGTTGGCTCATGGTTGGGGAGGGATGTGGGGGAGGGGCGATTATAGCGGAAGCACTTATTTTCGGCTTGCCGTATTCTGCAAAGAAGCCGCCGCCGCTATAATGCGGCCTGACGATGCCGCGCCGGTGCAGGCTATTTGAGAACCTGTTCATGGTCTCTGTTGCGGCGGTATTTCAGCTTCGCAAGTCCGCTTTGCTGCCCGGTCAACAACCGCATCTGCTGCGTTGCCCCTGGAGGGACAACAAAAATACTTGCAAGATGTTCAATTTTGTCTGCATTTTCGCCTTGCATCTGCTGTTTTTGTCTCGAAAAACCGCTGTGCAAGAAGACCATGAACAGGTTCTGAAAACCGGCCGGCGGCTTGAATCGGGAAAGTGAGGAGGCCGATGGCTGTTGCCCGTTCGCCATATTGGAAAACTGCCGGCATGCTTTTGATCGGGGCGCTTGCGCCGGCTGCGCTGATGTTGAGCGGGCTGATACGGTTTGCCGATTTGCTCAGGCTTGCGCCAGCTTCGGAAACATCACTCGGCTGGTATGCGGTCTCGTTTGCCGTGCTGTATGTTTATCTGCTGCCGGCCGTCATGCTGTATCTGGCGCTGGCGGTGTGTTTCGGCTGGCGGAGGAATGGCAAGGGGTTGGCTGTTTCCCTGCTGACCGTCTTCCTGCTGGCCGCTTGCTGGATGGTGTTTGCCGATTGGGTTTGGGGCGATGGCCGGATCCATTGGCGCTTGGTGTCGGCCGCGGCCTTGCTGGCGGCCATGGCAGCGGTGCCGGCGTGGTTTTGCCTGCCCGGCCGGTCTGCCGCATCCGAAGATTGAGTGTTTTGGCGTGTCGCTGCCGCAGGCTGCCTGAAAGCGGGACGGCCAAATGGGAACAGTGAAACGTAAAGGAAAATTGATGACTCAAGCAGAAACCTGGTCGGGCCGCTTTAACGAGCCCGTGGCCGAGCTGGTAAAACAATACACCGGCTCGATTGATTTCGACCGCCGCCTGGCCAAGTGGGACATCCAAGGCTCGCTGGCGCATGCGCAAATGCTGTGCGAAGCCGGCGTGCTGTCCGCCGACGATCTGGCCGCCATCCGCCGGGGCATGGCCGAGATTCTGGCCGACATCGAAGCCGGCCGCATGGAATGGTCGCTGGATTGGGAAGACGTGCACATGAACATCGAGCGGCGGCTCACCGACAAAATCGGTGATGCCGGCAAGCGCCTGCACACCGGCCGCAGCCGCAACGACCAGGTGGCCACCGACATCCGCCTGTGGTTGCGCGACGAAATCACCGTCGTCCGCGGCCTGATTCGCGAGCTTCAGGCCGCCCTGTTGGATTTGGCCGAAGCCCATGCCGAGGTGGTGATGCCCGGCTTTACCCACCTTCAGGTCGCCCAGCCGGTGAGCTTTGGCCACCACATGCTGGCCTATGTGGAAATGCTGGGTCGCGACGACGAACGCATGGCCGATTGTCGCCGCCGCGTCAACCGCATGCCCTTGGGCGCTGCCGCCCTAGCCGGCACCACCTTCCCGATTCGGCGCGAAACCACCGCCCGCCTGCTGGGCTTTGAAGGCATTTGCCAAAACTCGCTCGATGCCGTGTCCGACCGCGATTTCGCCATCGAATTCACCGCCGCCGCCAGCCTGCTGATGATTCATTTGAGCCGTCTTTCCGAAGAATTGATTTTGTGGATGAGCCCGCGTTTCGGCTTTATCGACATTGCCGACCGCTTCTGCACCGGTTCCAGCATCATGCCGCAAAAGAAAAACCCCGATGTGCCCGAGCTTGTGCGCGGCAAATCCGGCCGCATCATCGGCCATCTGATGGGCTTAATCACGCTGATGAAATCGCAGCCCCTGGCCTACAACAAAGACAATCAGGAAGACAAAGAGCCGCTGTTCGACACCGTGGACACCTTGGTGGACACCCTACGCATTTATGCCGACATGATGCGCGGCGTTACTGTGAAGCCCGACAAGATGCGCGCCGCAGTGTTGCAGGGTT
Source organism: Eikenella sp. (assembly GCA_030528345.1). Taxonomy (GTDB): domain Bacteria; phylum Pseudomonadota; class Gammaproteobacteria; order Burkholderiales; family Neisseriaceae; genus Eikenella. Next base: position 6,536 of record JAUMZB010000016.1, on the reverse strand, counting down.
TCGCCACCGCCACCGATTTGGCCGACTACCTGGTGAAAAAAGGCCTGCCGTTTCGCGACAGCCACGAAGTGGTGGCGCTGGCGGTGCGCCATGCCGACGGCCGGGGCGTGGATTTGAGCGATTTGCCGCTGGCCGTCTTGCAAGGCTTTAGCGGCTTAATCGGCGAAGACGTGTATCAGGTGCTCACCCCCGAAGGCAGCTTGAACGCCCGCAACCACCTTGGCGGCACCGCGCCCGCGCAGGTGCGCGCCCAAGTGGCGCGCTGGCGGAAAGCTTTGCAGGCGGCGGATTAAAGCCGTAAAACACCGTGTCAGGTAGCCTCTGCGTTCTGCTCGGGCTACCTGAAAACCGTATCCAGCAGTAGCAAATAGGTACACCAAAAATGAGGCGTTTGTTCGACAATATTGTTGCCGACCTGATCCGCTTGGCAGTGGTGGGCGGTTTGTTGTGGGCGTTTTGGCAGCATTACGGCGCGGCGCGCTGGCCGCAATGGAAAGCGGCGGCGGTGGCGCAATTTTCGCAGTCGGGCTTGACCAAACCGCTGTATTCCGATGAGAAAACCGCCGAGGCCGTGCGTTGCCAGAGCGGCGGCCACAGCGAGGGCTGTCCGCCGTTGAAATAGGCGCGGCCCGCCGGCCAAGCTTTGCATCTAAACCGCTTTTCAGGTAGCCTTGCGCCGCTTGTTGCATTTTTTATTGTTCACGGATTGGAAAAGGAAAAACCTTGATTACCGTCAATACCTTGCGCCGCATGAAGGCTGAGGGCGAGAAAATCGCCATGCTCACTTGTTATGAAGCCAGTTTTGCCGCCTTGATGAACGAAGCCGGCGTGGACATGCTGCTGGTGGGCGATTCGCTGGGCATGGCCGTGCAGGGGCAGGCTTCCACGCTGCCGGTGTCGCTGGCCGATATGTGCTACCACACGGCGGCGGTGTCGCGCGGCAACCGTGAGGCCATGATTGTGGCCGATTTGCCGTTTGGCGCCTATCAGCAGAGCAAGGAGCAGGCGTTTGCCGCTTCGGCCGAGCTGATGGCGGCCGGGGCGCATATGGTGAAGCTGGAGGGCGGGGCGTTTATGGCCGAAACCACGCGCTTCCTGCAACAACGCGGGATTCCGGTGTGCGCCCACATCGGGCTCACGCCGCAGTCGGTGAATGCGTTTGGCGGTTATCGGGTGCAGGGCAAGGGCGATGCGGCGGCCGAGGCGCTGCTGGCCGATGCCAAGGCGCATGAGGAAGCCGGCGCGGATGTGGTGCTGATGGAGTGCGTACCGGCGTCTTTGGGCAAACGGGTAACGGAAAGCCTGTCTTGCCCCACCATCGGCATCGGCGCGGGGGGGGATTGCGACGGGCAGGTGCTGGTGATGCACGATATGCTGGGCGTGTTCCCCGGCAAAACCGCCAAATTCGTGCGCAATTTTATGCAGGGGCAGGGCAGTATTCAGGCGGCCGTGGCGGCCTATGTGGCGGCGGTGAAAGACAAAAGTTTCCCCGCCGCCGAGCATACTTTTGCCGGCTGAGGCTGCCTGAAAGCCTGAATGCCGCGCCAAGCCGCAGTCTTGCTGCTTGTTCATTCAACTGTTTTTGGGCGTGCCGCCGATGCCGGGCGGTGCGCCCCAATCGATTACCCGCCGGATAGGAAAGACGTTTATGCAAAGCCTGTTGACGCTGCTGGCCATTTTGACGCCGCTGTTTGTCGGCTTTTTTATCCGCTTGCCTCAGCCGTGGCTGCGGGCGGTGGATCGGATTTTGGCGGTATTGGTGTATCTGATTCTGTTGCTGATTGGCATTTCGCTGTCGCAGGTGGGCAATTTGGGGCAGCAATTAGGCGGCATTGCGCTTTCGGTGCTGCTGCTGTTTGTTTGCACCATGGGCATGAATCTGCTGGTGTTGTGCGCCTTCGACCATTTTCGCCCGTGGCCGCGGCCGGCGGCGGAGGAGGAGGGCAGGCAGCGCATCAGCATCGGCGGCAGCCTCAAGCAGCTGGCCTGTGTGGCGGCCGGTTTCGTGTTGGGCGTGCTGCTGCCCGCCGCCTGGCTGCCGCCGGAATCCGGCGGCACTTATGCTTTGATGCTGTTGGTGTTTTTGGTGGGACTGCAATTGCGCGGCAGCGGCATTACCCTGCGCCAGATTCTGCTCAATAAGCGCGGGGTTCAGGTCGCCCTGTGGTTTACACTCTCTTGCCTGGCCGGCGGCCTGCTGTTTGCCGCTCTGATGCCGGAAGTGTCGTGGAGCAAAGGTTTGGCGCTGGCTTCCGGCTTCGGCTGGTATTCGCTCTCCGGCATCATGATGACGGAGGCTTACGGGCCGGTGTGGGGCAGCGTGGCCCTGATCAACGATTTGTCGCGCGAGTTTTTTGCGCTGGTGTTTATTCCGATGATCATGCCGCGTTTTCCCGGTGCGGCGGTGGGCAGCGGCGGTGCCACCAGCCTGGATTTCACCCTGCCGGTGATCCGTTCGTCAGGCGGTTTGGCGGTGGTGCCGATGGCCATCAGCTTCGGCTTTATCGCCAATGTGCTGCCGCCGGTGTTGATGGTGGTGTTTTCGGCTTGGCATTTTTAGGGCGCATACCATTTGGTATGAAGGGCAACAGGCTACCTGAAAGCGGTTGGGCCGCAAGCCGGCCTCAAACCAAGCATTCCTGCCGTTTGGCTTAAACCGCTTTCAGGTAGCCTGTCGTACCGCTTATCTGTTTTCCCCGCGGCTTGCCCTATCCGGCAGGCCTTATTTACAATCACGCCCTTCTCAGTTCCCGCCCGCACCAGAAAGGAGCGCCATGTACCGGCAGGCCGGCAGGATCAGCAGCCGCATCGGCAAAACCCTGTCCCGCAAGATCAAACAAACCAAACGCCTGTCGCGCAAAACGGCGGCTTTCGCCCTGCTGTTGGCGGGCGCGGCGCTGGTGGCTTTGGTGTCGCTGGGTTTCGCCCGTTTGGCCGATTATGCGCTGGAATTGAACCACCAATGGACGCAGGCTTATCCGCTGGCGGCGTTTGCGGTGTTGCCGGCGGCGCTGATGCTGCTGGTGTGGTTGACCCGCCGCTATGCGCCCTATACCGCGGGCAGCGGCATTCCGCAAGTATTGGCGGCGCTGTCGCTGCCGCCCGGTGCGGAGAAAAACCGCCTGGTGGCGTTGGGGCGCACGTTGTTGAAAATTCCGCTCACCTTTCTCGGCATGCTGGCCGGCGCGTCTATCGGCCGGGAAGGGCCGTCGGTGCAGGTGGGCGCGGCGGTAATGGCTGCCTGGGGCGGTTGGTGCCGCAAACACGGTTTGGCGTTTAAAAACCTGCGCGAAAACGATTTGCTGGCCGCCGGTGCGGCGGGCGGTTTGGCGGCGGCGTTTAATGCGCCGCTGGCCGGGGTGGTTTTTGCCATTGAGGAATTGGGGCGCGCGGCGGCCTTGCGTTGGGAGCGCCAGATTTTGCTCGGCGTGTTGGCGGCCGGTTTCATTTTGGTGGCGATTGAAGGCAACAACACCTATTTCCAAGGTTTTCACGGCCGCGAGCTGGCCGGCAATATGCTGGAATGGGTGTTGTTGTGTGCGGCGGTGTGCGGGGTGGCCGGCGGTTTGTTTGCCCGCTTTTTGAGCAAGGGCGCGGATTGGCTGGCGCCGCGCGGCTGGCGCAGCTGGATGCGCCGGCATCCGGTGTGGCTGGCCGGGGTGTTCGGTTTGTTGCTGGCGGCTTTGGGCTTGCTGACGCAGGGCGAAACCTACGGCACGGGTTACGAAGCCGCGGCGGCGGCGTTGCGCGGCAATACCGATGCCGCTGTGGGCGCGGCGGCCAGCAAATGGGCGGCCACGGTGATTTCTTATTGGGCGGGCATTCCCGGCGGCATTTTCACGCCTTCGCTCACCATCGGTGCGCTGATCGGCGTGCATGTGTCGCAGTTGAGCGGTTTGGCTGCGCCGGCCGGGGTGTTGGCTTTGCTGTGCATGGCGGCTTTTCTGGCGGCGGCCACCCAGTCGCCGCTCACCGCCAGCGTGGTGGTGATGGAGATGACCGGCAGCCAGTCCTTATTGTTTTGGATGCTGATTGCCTCGATTGCCGCTTCGGTGATTTCACGCCAGTTTTGCCCGCAACCGTTTTATCATTTTGCCGCCGCCCGTTTCCGCCAGCGTGTGCGCGAAGAGATGCAGGCCGGCAAGGCCGAATCCGCTTTCAGGTAGCCTGAGGCTGCCAGAAAGCTTGCTGTTTGGTTTTTACTTTTTTGATTCAGGAGTTTCCCGATGGCTGTCAAGCTGACCCCGCCCGATGAGCGCAATCTGCACCCGATTGACGGCGTGCAGCTGTCTGTTGCCCGGGCCGGCATCAAAAAGCCGGGCCGCGACGATTTGACCTTGATGCGTTTGGCCGCGGGCTGCCGCATCGGCGCGGTGTTCACCCGCAACCGTTTTTGTGCCGCGCCGGTGCAGATAGCCCGCCGCCATTTGGCCGCCGGCGGCGAAATCCGCGCCTTGGTGGTGAACACCGGCAACGCCAACGCGGGCACTGGCCAGGCCGGCCGCGATGCCGCACAGGCGGTGTGCCGCGCGGTGGCGGCGCAAATCGGCTGCCAAAGCGAGCAGGTGCTGCCGTTTTCCACCGGCGTGATTTTGGAGCCCTTGCCCACCGATAAGATTTTGGCCGCCCTGCCGCAGCTGGAGCCGGTGGCTTGGCCGCGCGCCGCGGCGGCCATCATGACCACCGACACCGTGCCCAAGGCCGCCAGCCGCCGATTCAGTGTGGACGGCCACACGGTGAACGTAACCGGCATCGCCAAAGGTTCGGGCATGATTCATCCCAATATGGCCACCATGCTCGGCTTTGTGTTTACCGATGCGGCGGTAGCGGCCGATTTGTTGCAGGCGATGACCGAGCAGGCCTGCGACGACAGCTTCAACGCCATCACGGTGGACGGCGACACCAGTACCAACGACAGCTTCATTGTGGCGGCCACCGGCCGCAGCAGCCTGCCCGAAATCACCGATGCCGCCAGCCCGGCCGCCCAAGCTTTACAAACCGCGCTCGAGGAAGTGGCTTTGGAGTTGGCGCAGGCAATTGTGCGCGACGGCGAGGGCACCACCAAATTCATCACCGTGGATGTGCAGAATGCCGGCAGCCGCGAAGAAGCGCGTGCGGTCGGCTATGCGGTGGCCAAGTCGCCGCTGGTGAAAACCGCCTTTTACGCCTCCGACCCCAATCTCGGCCGCATCCTGGCCGCCATCGGTTACGCCGGCATAGCCGATTTGGACACCGAGCGCATCCGCGTGTATCTGGGCGGGGTGTTGGTGGCCGAACACGGCGGCCGTGCGGCCGGCTATCGCGAGGAAGACGGCCAGGCGGTAATGAATGAAAGCGACATCACCATCACCATCGACCTGCAGCGCGGCAAGGTAAACAGCAAAATCTATACCTGCGATTTGTCGAAAGAGTATGTGGCCATCAATGCGGATTACCGCAGTTGAGGAGCGGTAGGGCGGTTGATGCTGATATGGCGGCGGTATGTGCACAAATGCCGCCGCCGGCCGTCTGACAATCCGGTTTGGCGGGCTGCCCGCCCCGCTGACGGGACCGGTCTGTTCCGCCGGAGCCTCTGCGCTCGCGGCGCGACTATTTTCGAACGGCATGCACATCCGGCGGTTTTGCAGGCCGGTCAGCATTTCAGGTAGCCTTTTCGATGAAAAGGCTACCTGAAAGCATTGCAAGGGCAGCTTGGTTTATTCGCCGGCGTCTTCTGCCGCCGCAGCGGCGGTTTGGGTCGGAATGGGCGGTTCGCTTGGCGCTTCGGCGTTTGCTTCGGCCTGTTTGGCGGCCTGTTTCTCCAGCATTTCTTTCACTGCCGGATGCTGTCGGGCAATCGTCTGCTCTTCGGGGCTGACTTCGCCTTTGAAGCGGTTGTTCAGGTCGAAGCGTTTGCCGCCGCGGGCGAGGGATTTGAGGTAGCGCGGGCGGCGGCAGTGGTTGGCCAGCACGCGGGCGATCAGGGCGGGATCGTATTGCGGCAGGGCGGCCACCAAGTCTTGGTCGATGCCCAGAGCCAGCGGTTTGAAGCGTTTGAAGACATCGTATTTGCCGTAAATGTGGTCGGCAATCATGTCGGTTTGTTTCTTTTTGCTCATGGTTTGCACGGCTGATTTCAGCGCGGCGCCCAAAGCGGTTTCCTGCGTCATTCGGAACAGTCCTTCTGTGGGTTGCGGTTAACGGGGCGGATTTTCGCACAGCGGCATCGCTTTGGCGAACAAATCGCGGCGGCGGCGGGCGGTTTGTTGGCCGGAGGGCACGGAGGGTGGCGAAGATGGCCCGCGGGCGGTTTTATGCCTGAGAAGTCAGGCTCATGCCCAATACGGTTTGTTTTTGCTGCTCGCGGAATTCGGCCAGTTGGCGGGCGAGTTCGGGCGAGTGGTTGGCCAGCAGCGACACGGCAAACAGGGCGGCGTTGGCGGCGCCGGCCTCGCCGATGGCGAAGGTGGCCACGGGCACGCCTTTGGGCATTTGCACGATAGAGAGCAGGGAGTCTTCGCCGCGCAGGTATTTGCCGGGCACGGGCACGCCGAGCA
>JAUMZB010000061.1 GCA_030528345.1 Eikenella sp. | reverse complement strand
TGCCACAGCAGAAAGGCCGGTACCAGCACAATCAGGGTCAGGGCGCTGATCAGCAAGGTCCGCTCCCAAGGCGCGCCGAAATAACGGGCGCAGAAGTAGGTGAGCACCACCCATAGGGCGCAGATGACGGCCATGATTACTTCTTCCGGGCGCTTTAAAACAGACATATTCGGTTCCTCTGGTGGTTATTTTTTGGGGCTTTCAGGTAGCCTGGGGCGGTGTGATGATAACAGCATTCGACGGCTTGGGGCGGTCGGATTGCGGGCCGGACGGCATTTGTTTTAGAGCTTGGGTTCGCTTCAGAAGATTGAAGATAAGGCTACGACTTCCTAACCAAGTCAGTTATTTGAAATACCAGCCAGTCAAAATATAGCCCCAACCCGTAAAACAATGAGCCACACAATCACTTATCAACAAAACCAACACGCAAAGCCATATACCTTAGAATCGGAAACAAATGGAGAAACATAATAGGGCAGGCCGTCTCCTCACTCTCTAATATTTTCCTCAAAAAATAAATATCATCAAATAATTGTCCGACCGAATATCCCTCCGGGGTTTTTGTAAAATCATACCTCTCATTCTCATACACATCCCAATAAAAATCTTCATCAAGAGAAAATTCAAAACACCCGGCCAACTCAAAACTATCAAATATCTTATTAGTAATGAATCGCAGCTCATCGATTTTTATTTTATCTTGCATTTCTTTTGCATACTCTTCCAACTGCCTAGTGACGGCCGCCCGCCAAGCAGGCTATTCGTCTTCTTTGTCGGCCAAATACCAACGCACGCCGGCGTCGTCGAGTTTTTTGCAGATGCCGTCACCGGGCTGCTCGTCGGTAAACAGGGCGTGAAATTCGGTGATGTCGCCCATGCGCACCAAGGCGTTGCGGCCGAATTTGCTGTGGTCCACGGCCAGATAGCGGTGGCGGGCGTTGGCCATCATGGCCTGCATCACGCTGACTTCTTTGTAGTCGAAGTCCAAAAGCGAACCGTCGGGCTCGATGCTGGAAGCGCCGAGCACGGCGTAATCCACTTTAAACTGGTTGATGAAATCGATGGTGGCCACGCCGGTGATGCCGCCGTCCACCGGCCGCACCACACCGGAGGTAATCATCACGGTGTAGTCTTGGCGGCTGGAAACAATGGAGGCCACGTGGATATTGTTGGTGATGATGCAGAGGTTTTTGTGGTTTTTGATCAGCGCCAGCGCCACGGCTTCGATGGTGGTGCCGATGCTCATAAACAGCGAGGCGTTGTCGGGAATGTGCCCGGCGATCACATCGGCAATGTGGGCTTTTTCGCTTTGCAGTTTGTTTTTGCGCGAGAAATAGTCTTCGTTTTCCACACTGCTGCCCAAAGCGGCGCCGCCGTGATAGCGGCGCAAAATGTTTTGCTCGCACAGGGTGTTGATGTCGCGGCGGATGGTTTGCGGGGTGACGTCCAGCTCGCGGGCCAACTCGTCGATGGGCATAAAGCCGTTTTCGCGCACGAGCTGGATGATTTTTTGATGACGGGGGATGCGGTGCGGCATGTCGGTTTGTGTTCCGAATAAGTAAGAAAATGAAAACGATTGTGCCAAAATGTTCGTTTTCGCGCAAGCGCGGCGGCAAGGCTACCTGAAAGGCGGCGGCGCCCGCTCAGTAGCCAAAACCGGCTCTTGCCTCTACAATCCGCCCTGAATGTTTATCAGCGGTGCCGCTTTCCGGCGCCGCAGTCTGCACAAGGAGCATATCAAGATGGCTTACCAAACCCGCAATCCCTATACCGACGAAGTGCTGAAAACCTTTACCCCGCATACCGATGCCGAGGTAGAGGCTGCTTTGGCTGCCGGCCATGCGCTGTATCAATCAGACTGGGCCGCCCCCGCCAATATGGCGGCACGCCTGGATACCCTGCGCCGTTTGGCGGATGTGATGACCGAGCGTAAAGAAGAGCTGGCTCGTTACATCAGTATCGACATGGGCAAGCTGATCGGGCAAAGCCGCAGCGAGGTGCAATCCTGCATCGACATCGCCCGTTATTATGCCGAAAACGGCGCGCGTCTGTTGGCGCCGGTTCCGTATCCCGACGTCTTGGGCGAAGCTTGGGTGGAGCACCACCCCATCGGCATCATTTTGGCGGTGGAGCCGTGGAACTTCCCGCTCTACCAGCTGATCCGCGTGGCCGCACCGGCCATGGCCGCCGGCAACCCGGTGGTGGTGAAGCACGCCAGCAATGTGCCGCAGTGCGCGCAGGCCATGGAAGACGTGATCCGCGCCGCCGGCGCGCCTGAAGGCGCCTACACCAATCTGTTTATCAACCCCGACCAAGTGGCGGCCATCATTGCCGACGACCGCGTGCAGGGCGTGGCGCTTACCGGCTCCGAACACGCCGGCAGCATTGTGGCCGGTCAGGCCGGCGCCAAACTGAAAAAGGCCACCATGGAATTGGGCGGCAACGATGTGTTTGTGGTGCTGGACGACGCCGATGTGGCGCGCGCCGCCAAAACCGCCGTCGGCGCGCGCCTATATAACGCCGGCCAAGTGTGTACCGCCGCCAAGCGCTATATCGTGCAGGCCGGTGTGGCCGAAGAATTTACCCGCATCGTGCTGGCGGCTTTCCAGTCGGTGGTGATGGGCGATCCTTTGGACGAAGCCAGCACCCTGGCACCCTTGTCTTCCCAACGCGCCAAAGAAGATTTGCAGCAGCAGCTCGACCGTGCGGTGGCCAATGGCGCCAAACTGTTGTGCGGCAATGCGCCGGTGCCGGCACAAGGCCATTTCTTTGCGCCGGCGGTGCTCACCGACATCAGCCGTGACAACCCGGCTTATTTCGAAGAATTTTTCGGCCCGGTGGCGCAGCTGTATGTGGTGGAAAACGACGACGAAGTGGTGGCCTTGGCCAACGACTCGCACTACGGCCTGGGCGGCACCATTTTCTCCGGTGATGTGGAGCGCGCCAAACGCTTGGCCTCGCGCATCGAAACCGGCATGGTGTTCATCAACCAAGGCGGCGACTCGGTGGCCGAACTGCCTTTCGGCGGCGTGAAGCGTTCTGGTTTCGGCCGCGAACTGGGCGATTTGGGCATCAAGGAGTTTGTGAACCAGAAACTGGTGGTGGTGGCGCCATAAGCCCCAACATCCGTTTAAGCAAACAGGCTACCTGAACACTTTGCTGTTTCAGGTAGCCTGTTGCTTGGGTAACGAAAGCTTGAGACCTTTACAATCCCCCATCTGCGGCGCATTTCTGCGTTGTGCGTTTATGCCCTAGGGGTACTGCCCGCTCGCTTGCCTGCCTTCATGGTATGTCTGTCCCACTGGGATTCCTGACGTTCACACTCGCTGCGCTGCTACGCCTTGAACTGCATCCACATCTGGAGGTTTTGCAAAGGCCTCAGCTTGTTAGGGCGTGTCGTCATAATGCTTGCGAAGCGGTTTTTTAGCTTCGCAAGTCCGCTGCGCTACCGAGGCAAAATCTGCAGCTGCCAGGCTCACTCGAAGAGGGCGGTTTTACACGCTTCGCTAGTAAAACCAGCCAGCGCAGCAAGATTGGACATCTTGCGAGCATTTTCTGCGTCCCCCAGGGGGATAACGCAGCAGATGCGGATTGTGACCAAAAATACCGCCGCAATGCGTTGTGACGACACGCCCTACAACTGCTCGCGTTTTACCGCATTTAAGGCGCGGCTCAGATTGTGGCGCAAAATATCGTCCACCAATTGCGGCACTTCGTCTAGAAAAGACTGCTGCATCTGCTGCAGCATCACTGCGGTTTGCTTTTGTACGGCGGTTTTCACCATGCCGGCCACGGCATCGGCCAAATGGGGGCGCAATTTTTCGGCCAGGCGGTCCAACAACACCTGCTCGCTCAGGCACAGCATTTTGCGGCCGGCCGCTTCGGGCGGGGCATAGATGTTGAGCAGCACGATTTTTTCGGCGGCAGCGGCCAAGGCGGCGTCGCCGCCGTTTTCAGGCTGAACGGGCAACTCAGTCTGAGGCACTACCGCTGCTTCGCCTTGACTGTCGGCCTGAGGCCGGACGGCCGCATCCAAGGCTTGCAGTTTGTCCAAGATGGTCTGCCCCTCGCTCACTTGGGACGGGCGGCGGTTGTTCAGCCACACGGTGGCTTGGGCGGCGGTTTCATCGTTGCGGCCCACGTACAGCGAATTTTGCGCGTTCAGCCAGTCTTCCTGAAACAAAATTTGCAGGTTGTCCAAATCACCGTCGGGCTGGCGGCGGTTGTGCTGCTGCTGCCAGTGCTCGAGATAGGCCTGATAGGTTTGTTTCTGTTCGTCCAGACTCAGTTTGCGCCGGCGGCCGGATTCGGCAATATTGGGTTTGGTGGCGGCCGGTGCGGATTTGGGCGGCGGGGGCGGTGCGGGTTCCTCCAACGTGAAGAACTGGCGGGGTGCTTCGGCGGCGGGCGTGTTGTCCGCGCTGTTCAGGTAGCGTCTTTTCTGTTGCAGGCGCTGCAGGCCTTTTTCCCAATCTTCCATATCGGCGGTGTCTGCAGTGGAAGGGGCAGCGGGATCGTCGTCGTTTAGGGTGAATACCAGCGGGTTTTGTGGTTTGTCTCGGTTCATGGCGGGCAGGTCGGGGTGGAGAACGGAATCGGCGGTATTATAGCCGAATCGGGCGCAGACGGCCTTTTTGTCAAATCCCCGGCGGCGGGTTTATAATGGCCGCCCTTTATCCTGACCGTTTTTTTAAGGCATACGATGGAAGATTTGCATCAGAGAATCAGCTATTTGGAAGAATCAATCGACATCTTGCGCACGCAGAATCTGGTGTTGGCCACCGCTTTGCGCAGCCTGGTGCGCGCCCTGCCCGCCGAGATGGTGCAGGAGGTGGCCGAATCGGTGCGCTTGGGTTTTGACGACGAATTGGCGCGCTTGGAATACGAAGACAGCCCGATGACCGATGTGTTCCACGATGCCGTGCACGCCTTTTTCGGCGAACAGGGCTGATTTTAAAGAGGAGAAGCCGATGCCTGCCTTATGCCGTTTGCCCTTTTTCCAAGTGATTGCCGTAACAGGCGAAGATGCCGCCGAGTTTCTGCACGGCCAGCTTTCCAACCACATCACCGATCTGGCCGTCGGCGAAGCCTGTTTCGCCACTTACAACACGCCCAAAGGGCGGGTATTGGCCAATATATTGGTGTGGCGGCTGGAAAACCGCTTTTTGCTGCTGATGGCGGCGGATTTGGCGGCGGCGGTGCTTAAGCGCCTGCGCATGTTTGTCTTGCGCAGCAAGGTGGTGTTCGATGAAGCCGCCGGCTGGCAGGTGTACGGCCAAAGCGGCCTTGCCGGAACACAGCCGGCGGCCGATGCTTTGAAGTTGCCGTTTGCCGACGCCGAAGGCGTGTTGAGTTGCGTGTTGGCCGGCGGCAACGGCTTGCTGTTGAGTCGGGAAAGCCTGCCGGCGGCCGACACGGCGGCGGCCGAAGCGGCTTGGTTTGCCGCAGAAATCCGCGCCGGCCGGCCTTGGATATCGGCCGCCACCAGCGAGGCGGCGGTGGCGCAAATGCTCAACCAACACCGTTTGGGCGGCGTGCATTTCAAAAAAGGCTGCTATCCGGGGCAGGAAATCATTGCCCGGGCGCAATACCGCGGCCAGGTGAAGCGCGGCTTGGCGCAAACCCGCAGCGAATCGGCTGTGGCACCGGGCAGCAAAATCGAAGCGGCCGGAGAAGAGGCGGGCATCGTCATCAACCATGCCGCGGATGAAAACGGTTTTATCCAGCTCTCGGTGATCAAATTTGCCGCTGCCGGGCAGAGTTTGTCTGCCGACGGCGAGGCGCTGGTGCTGGAGCAGACTTGGTTTGATGCGGAAGAGGCATAAGCGGCCGGGAAAGGAATAAGGCCATGATTCTGTTCAGCCCGATGTGGCAGCATGAGATCGAAAGATTGGGCTGGCGGCGCTGCAGCCCGGCGGGCTATGTGCTGCTCAATGCATCAGACGGGCTCAGCTTTTTGGCATTGATCTTGTGGGCGGCAGGCCTGCTCTGGTTTGACTGGCCTTGGGGCTGGCCGGGGTGGCTGGTTTGGTTGCTCGGCCGCGCCTGCTATGGCGTATCGATCTGGTTGTGGCTGCGGCGGCGTTTTGTGTATGACGCACAGACTTTGAGCGTGTCTTGGCAAAACCAAGGCGGCGAGCCATGCCGTTACAGTTGGGCGGAGCATTTGCGGGACGAAGGCGCGTCATAGGCCAAACCGTTGATACAAACAGGCTACCTGAAAAGCTTTTCAGGTAGCCTGTTTGCCGGAATGGCACTTTATTCGCCCAAATCAGCCAATTGCTCGGCCTGATGTTCGGCAATCAGGGCGGCGGTGATTTCGCCCATGTCGCCGTCCATCACAAAATCGAGCTTGTGCAGGGTGAGGTTGATGCGGTGGTCGG
>JAUMZB010000015.1:36022-46627 GCA_030528345.1 Eikenella sp. | reverse complement strand
ATGAACAGCGCCGAGGAAATCCGTGAGGCCATTGCCGAATTCAAAAGCGGCCGCTTCGGTCAACTGGCTTGACGCCCCGCCCCGCCAAACAAACGGCCCAATCTGCATCGGCATGCGGCTTGGGTTGTTTGATCCAGCAGCAATAAGAAGAAAAGGAAACTTTAATGAATCGGGTGTATTTCACCGCCGGCCTGTTGGGAATCGGCTGGCCGCTGGGTTTGAAACTGGCGCAGTAGGAAGGCTGGTGCTGGCACGGCATTCTGCTGGCGGTGCTGTTTATGGCGGCCGGCAGCTTTTGTCTGTTTCTGGCACAAAAAACCATTCCGATGGGCACGGCTTACGCGGTGTGGACGGGTATCGGCGCCGCCGGTGCGTTTTTGGTGGGGGTGGTGTTCTTCGGCGACGCCGCCGGCTTCGGCCGCTGGCTGGGCGCGGTACCGATTATTGCCGGCGTGGTGGTGATGAAGCTGGCCGGCAATTCTTGAAGTGAGTTTGTAAGAATACGGGCTACCTGAAAGCATTTCAGGTAGCCCGAATCTATACGGAGTATGCCGAGCGGCCGAAAGGTTGATTGACTGATAAAACAAAACCGCCTTGCTGAGCAAGGCGGTTGGAAATTTGGTTGCGGGGGCAGGATTTGAACCTACGACCTTCGGGTTATGAGCCCGACGAGCTACCATGCTGCTCCACCCCGCGTCTGAAGAAGACGAACTATACCGCTTCGCCGGATTAACGTCAAGCATTTTTCGCTAAAAAGAGCCAACGGTCGGAGGCTACCTGAAAGCGGGAGATCAACCGAACAGCCGCCCTTGGGCAAGCAGGGCTTTGACCGGAGCGAAGTCGCGGCGGTGTTCGGGCAGCGGGCCGTATTGTTGCAGGGCGGCGAGGTGGGCGGCGGTGCCGTAGCCTTTGTGCCGATCGAAGCCGTATTGCGGGTGGCGCTCGGCCAGGGCATACATTTCGGCATCGCGGGCGGTTTTGGCCAGCACGGAGGCGGCGGAAATCTGGATGATTTTGCTGTCGCCTTTCACCACGGCTTCGGCCTCGGTGCCCAGATTGGGCGGGATGCGGTTGCCGTCTATCCACACTTTTTCAGGTAGCCTGGGCAGGCCGTGTACGGCGCGGCGCATGGCCAGCAGGGTGGCGTGCAGAATATTGAGTTCGGCGATTTCTGCGGGCGAGGCGGCGGCCACGCACCAGGCCACGGCCTGCTGTTTGACGGCCGCGGCCAGCAGGTCGCGTTTTTTTTCGCTGAGTTTTTTGGAATCGGTGAGGCCGGGCAGGCAATAATCGGGCGGCAGCACCACGGCGGCGGCAAACACGCTGCCCACCAGCGGCCCGCGGCCCGCTTCGTCCACGCCGGCCTGCCACATCATGCGTTTGCTCCGGCGGCGGCCAGCACGGCCTCGGCGGCTTCGGCGGCGGTGTCTTTGCGCAGCAGGCGGTGCAGCCCGGTGAAATCGGCGGCGAGCCGCTCGCTTTCGGCGGGATGGCGGTACCAGTGCAGCACGGCCTCGGCCAGTTGTTCGGGCGTGGCCTGTTTCTGCAGCAGTTCCGGCACCGCCATCCGCCCCAGCAACACATTGGGCAGGCCGACGTAAGGCACTTTGATTTTGTGCTTCACCCAAGCATAAGTGAGCGGCGAGATTTTGTAGCTGATCACCATCGGGCGTTTGCACAGGGCCACTTCCAGCGTGGCGGTGCCGCTGGCCACCAGCACCACATCGGCGGCGGTACAGGCCAGCTCGGTGCGGGCCGACATCAGGCGCACCGGCAGGTAGCGGTAGGCATCGCTGTCCAAAAGGGTTTGCAGGCGGGCGCGGGTGGCGGCGGTGGCGTAGGGCAGGAGGAAAACGGCTTCCGGCTCTTGGGCTCGGATGCGTTGGGCGGCCTGCAGAAAGAGCGGCGCCATGTAGTCGATTTCGCTGATACGGCTGCCGGGCAAGAGGGCAAATACGGCTTGGGCGGGATCGAGTTTGAGCCGTTCGCGCGCTTGTGCGCGGTCGGCGTCCAGCGGCAGGGTTTGCGCCAACGGATGGCCGACAAAGCGCGCCCGTCCGCCGGCAGCGTGGTAGAGCGGCGGTTCCATCGGAAACAGGCACAACACCTCGTCTACCTGCCGCACAATGCGGCGGACACGCTCCTGCCGCCAAGCCCACACCGACGGGCTGACATAATGAATGGTGGGGATGCCGGCGGCTTTCAGCTGTTCGGCTACGCCCAAGTTGAAATCGGGCGCGTCGATGCCGACAAACACATCCGGGCGCTGCCGTTTGAGCTCGGCCGCCAGCCCCTTGCGGATGGCGAGAATGGCGCGCAGGTTTTTCAACACTTCCACGTAACCGCGCACCGCCAGCGTCTCCTGCTCAAACAGACTGTGCAGCCCTTCCGCCTGCATACGCGGGCCGCCGATGCCGGTAAAGTGCACTTGCGGGCAGCGCGCTTTGACGGCGGCCATCAAGTGGGCGCCGAGCAGGTCGCCCGAGGCTTCGCCTGCACAGAGGGCGATCAGCGGAAAGGAAGAGTGGGACATGGTGGCTGGCAGAAGAAGGCGGAAAAGGGCAGATTGTAGCGCATCGGCCATACGCTTGAAATGTCCGGAACGGCTACCACACCAGATAGAACATGGTTTTGGCCAACACCACAATCAAGAGCATGTGCAACAGCACGGCGCGGTGGATGTATTTCGAGAAAGCCGCAGTCATGGTGCCGCGGCGCATGCGGCGCACGGCGGACACGAAATGCAGGAGCACGCTGAATGCCAGCAGGATTTTGAGCCACAGCTGCCACCCGAGCGAACTGTCTGCCGGTGCGGCCAGCAACGGGGCATAGCGGTGCGCGAGCGCCAGGCCGGACAAAAACAGCAGCATCACCGCCCACGGCATCACCTTCACCGCGCGCGAGGAAACGGCTTTTTCAGCCGCCTGCCGCACGTCGCGGCTGACGGCCGGCGTGTGCAAAACCGACAACACCAGCGCTTCAAACAACACGCCGCCCACAAACAGAATGGCGCAGAGCAAATGAACGATATGGGCAAAGGCATAGGCAGACATGGCGGATTTCCGGGTTTGGATAGCGGCAACAGGCTACCTGAAAAATGAAAAAAAGCATACCCGGCCGGGCATGCTTTTGCTATGGTGTGCTGTCAGAAAGCGTTGGGCGTTATTTTTGCTCAAAATACTGCCGCAACACCAAATGTCAACAGATCTTGGAACAAGCGATCAGTCTTCTTTCAGTTCTTCGATGGCTTGTTTGCAGTTTTCTTCCTGCTCGGCCGCGGTGGCTTCTTTCAGGCTGGCCAACCAGGTGTCGCGATGTTGGATGCGCTCTTCTTTTTCGGCACCGTTCAGGGTTTCGATGTATTGGTTTTCCAAGGCTTCGGCTTCTTTGCACACGGCAACCAGCTCGCCTACGGGCGCAGCGGCGGCTTCGGAAGCAGTTGCCGCTTCGGCAGGTGAGGAAGCTTCGGCAACGGCAGGAGCCTGTTCGGCGGTTTCCGGAGCAGCGGGTTTTTCACCGCCGCAAGCGGCTAACAGCAGGGCCAGCAAAGCGGCCGGGATCAGGGTTTTTTTCATTATTTTTCCTTTTTTAGGTTGAATGTCATGCGCCGCAGTCGGGCGGTAAGCCGGGTTCTGTCGTTGGACAGTCATTCCTCTAGGCCGGCCGTTGCCGGACGGCTCAAGCAACCTACCCGAACACTCGGCGAGCAGCGTCACGGTGTTCTGTTTGGTCTTGCTGCGGATGGGGTTTGGCCTGCTACGGACTGTTGCCAGCCGCACGGTGCGCTCTTACCGCACCCTTTCACCCTTACCTGTGCCGCGTTGCCGCGGCCATCGGCGGTTATGCTTTCTGTTCCACTTTCCGTCGCCTCGCGGCGCCCGGCCGTTAGCCGGCATCCTGCTCTGTGCAGCCCGGACTTTCCTCCCCGTGAACGGATCACGCGGCGACTGTCTGCCCGGCTGCGGCGCAGGCGGAATTATATCGGTGCGGCGCGCGGGCGGCAAATCGGTGCTTGGGCCAGGGCGTTTCAGGTAGCCTGAAGGCTTGCGGAGCAGGTGCGCGTTCAGGCGGCCAAACTGCCGGCAAAGGTTTTTTTCCGCTTCCAGAAACGCCGGCCGCTGCGGGCGTTCAGCAACAGGCGGCCGCCCGCCGGGCCGTCGGTTTGCAGACAGAGTGCAGGCAGACGGCCGCGTTGCAGATCTTGCCACAGCGGGGTGAACAGGCTGTGTTCCCAGGCTTCGAGCCGGCTGTGATAGGCATGGGCATCGCCGCATTGGGCGGCGGTGGCGAGGGCGTCGAGATAGAGGGCGGTGTCGGCCGCTGCCAGGCCGCGGGCGGCGGTTTCCGCCTGCCAGGCAGCCCAGCTTTCGGGCGCGGGCGTGGTTTCGCTGCGGCTGAAGGCGGCCCACGGGCTGTCGCTGCCGATGAGGCGGGCGGCGGTGCGGCCGTCCTCCGCCGGCAGGCTGTCCCACAGCCACAGGCCGTTGATCGGCGGCAGGCCGTCGGCCTGGCGCTGTTGGTTGACGGCTTGGCCGTGCAGCCACATTTGGATTTCGGTTTGCCGTTGCAGCCATTGCGCTTGCGCGGAGCCGACGGCACGCTGGGTGCCGTCGGCTTGGCCGACGATGTCCAATACGCAGGGTGCCTGCCATTCGGCGGCTTCGGGTAGGTTCAACAGCCACAAATCGGGTCGCAGCGGCTCGAAACGCCAGCCGTCTTCGGCATACAGACGGTTCAGGCCGTCGCACAGAATGGCGGCCTCTGCTGCGCTGACGGCCAGCACGCGGCTGTCGAGTATCTGCACGCTGTGCATGCCGGCCTGCTGCCAAACCGGGCTGGCGAAGGCGTAGGGTAGGCGGCCCGGTCGGGAGAGGTGAACGTTGAGCTGGCGGAAGCAGAAGTCGGCGGGCGTGGCGGGGGCGGCTTGGAAACGGCCGAAGCGCATGAGTGTGTTGAGGCCGGGCAGGTCGAGCGGCGGCAAAGTGTCGGGATGGGGCCAATGCAGGCCGGGCAGGTTGAGGGTAAACATGGCGGGTGGGGCGGGTTGGCAAACGGTCGGGCGGGACAAACCGACGGGGCGGTTTCAGGTAGCCCGCAGTATATGCAATCGATCAATACAAAATGAAACCCAAGTTTCAGGCTACCTGAAAGGACGGGATCAGGTTTTCAGGTAGCCTTTACGGGGGCGGGGCTTATTGCAGACGGTAGCGCGAGAGTACGGCGCGGATTTTCGGCAGGGCGGCGCGGGCGGCGTCTTCGCCCAGTTTGATGGCTTGGGCGCGTTCGTCAAAGCCGCCGACGGCGCCCAGGCGCTGCACTTGCGGTTTGATCACCACGTCGGCGCCGGCCAGTTCGTTGTTGAGGGCGGCGGTGTTCATGATGTTCAGGCTTTGGTCGAGATAGGAGAAAAAGCCGTTTTCGGTGAGGCGGGCGGGTTTGGCCGAAATGTCCACCGCAATCACCACATTGGCGCCCAAGCCGCGGGCGGCGCCCACCGGTACGGGGGCGGTGAGGCCGCCGTCCACATAGCGTTTGCCGCCGATGAGGGTCGGTTGGAACACATTGGGAATGCTGGCCGAGGCGCGCACGGCCTGGCCGGCGTTGCCGCGGCTGAACACCACGCTGCGCCCGCTGTCGAACTCGGTGGCCACGGCGCCGAAGCGCAGCGGGAAGTTTTCCATCGGGCGGTTGCCGACTTTGCGGTTGATGAAGTTTTGCAGTTTTTCACCGCGGATGAAGCCGCTGGTGGAGAGGGTGAGATCCACCAAGTCGGTTTTCTGCATGGCGTCGGCTTCCTGCGCCAAGCGTTCGGCATTCATGCCCGAGGCGTAGAGGCTGCCCACCACCGCGCCGGCACTGGTGCCGGTGACCACTTTTACCGGAATGCGGTTTTCCTGCAGCACTTTGATGACGCCGATGTGGGCAAAGCCTTTGGAAGCGCCGCCGCCCAAGGCCAAGCCGATGACGGCCTGCGGTTTGGCGGTGTGCACCGGCTTGGGTGGGGCGGGTTTGGCGGAGCCGAAGCCGAGGGTGCCGCAGGCAGACAGGCCGAGGGCGGCGGCAAGTGTGAACAAAAGGCGGGTGGCGGACATGGCGGTTTCCTTTCGGCGGGAGGGTTTCAGGCTACCTGAAAGCCGGCGGCAGCGGGCGGCCGGGATTTACAGCAGGGCTTTTAAGCGGTACAGGCAGTCCAGCGCCTGTTTCGGGCTCAAGTGGTCGGGTTCGACGGCGGCCAGCTCGGCCAGCAGCGGATGCGGGGCGGTATCGGGCGCTGTGTCTGCGTTTGGGCTAAGGGGGGCGTCGTCCTGTTCAACGCTGTCCGGCCAGGTGTGGAAAATATCCAACTGCGGCCGGCGGGCGGCGGCTTCGGCCTCGTGGTGTTCGAGGTGTTTTTGTGCGGCTTTGAGGGCGCGCGGCGGCAGGCCGGCCAGTTTGGCCACGGCGATGCCGTAGCTTTTGCTGGCGGGGCCGGGCTCGATGTGGTGCAGGAAAACAATGTCTTGCCCCTGCTCCAGCGCGGCCAGGTGCATATTGACGGCGGTGGCGTGCTGTTCGGGCAGCCCGGTGAGCTCGAAATAATGGGTGGCAAACAGACTGAAGGCGCGGTTTTTCTGAATCAGGTGTTCGGCAATCGCCTGTGCCAGCGCGAGGCCGTCGAAGGTGGAGGTGCCGCGGCCGACTTCGTCCATCAGCACCAGGGATTGCTCGGTGGCGTGGTGCAGGATGTAGGCGGTTTCCGACATCTCGACCATAAAGGTGGAGCGGTTGCCGGCCAAATCGTCGGAGGCGCCGATGCGGGTGAAGAGGCGGTCGATGGGGCCGATGCAGGCGCGTTCGGCGGGCACGAAGCTGCCGGTGTGCGCCAGCAGCACAATCAGAGCCACCTGCCGCATATAGGTGGATTTGCCGCCCATATTCGGGCCGGTGAGCAGCATCAGGCGGTGCTTGTTGTCGAGGCGGGTGTGGTTGGGGGTGAAACGCGGTACCTGCCGTTCGACAACGGGGTGGCGGCCGGCGTCGATTTCGATGCAGGGGTAATCGACGAATTCGGGCGCGGTGTAGCCGTATTCGTCGGCGTGGCGGGCAAAGCAGCACAGCACGTCGAGCGTGGCGGCGGCTTTGGCGCTTTGCTGGAGCAGGGGCAGTTGGGCCTGCAATTCCTGAATCAGGCTCTCGTAGAGGCGCTTTTCCCGCGCCAGCGCCTGCTCTTGGGCGGTGAGCACTTTGTCTTCAAAGGCTTTCAGTTCGGGCGTGATGAAGCGTTCGACGTTTTTCAGGGTTTGGCGGCGCAGGTAGTCGGCCGGCGCCTGCCCGGCTTGGGTTTTGGAAAGCTCGATGTAAAAACCGTGTACGCGGTTGAATTCCACTTTCAGGGTGGAGAGGCCGGTGCGTTCGCGTTCGCGCTGTTCCAAATCCAGCAGGAATTCGTTGCCGTGGTTTTGGATGTGGCGCAACTCGTCCAATTCGGCGCAAAAGCCGTGATTGATGACGCCGCCGTCGCGCAGCCAGACCGCCGGCTCGGGCAGGATGGCGGACGCGAGGCGTTCGGCGACGGCGCGGCCTTGCGGAAAGACGGCTTCCAAGGTGTGCAGCAGAGGGCTGTCGGGCAGGCGGACGCCGGCCAGCGCAAACAGGCTGTCGCGCAGGCCGCTCAAGTCGCGCGGGCGGGCGGAGCCGACGGCGATGCGGGCGGCGATGCGCTCGATGTCGGACAGGGTTTTCAGGTAGCCTTGGATGGCGGCGTATTCGCCGCCGAGGGCGGAAACGGCGGCTTGGCGGGCGCGGATGTGGGCGCGCTTGCGCAGGGGGTGGTGCAGCCATTGGGCGAGCAGGCGGCTGCCCATGTGGGTGGCGCAGCGGTCGAACACGGAAAACAGGGTGGGCGCTTTTTTGCCGCCCAAGGTGGCGGTGATTTCGAGGTTGCGCCGGGTGGCGGCGTCCATGCCGATGTGTTCCTGCTCGGTTTCGAGCGACAGGCTGTCGAGGTGGCGCGGCAGCTGCGACTGGGTGAGTTGGATGTAGTTGAGCAGGGCGCCGGCGGCGCCGACGGCGGGGGCGTGCTCGGCGGGATCGAGGCCGAAGCCGAGCAGGTCTTGGCTGCCGAAATAGCGGGTGAGCAGGTCGAAGCCGCTGTCGGCGGCAAACTGCCAGTCGTGCAGGCGGGTGCTGTGCAGGGCGGCGGGCAGCTCGGGCAGGTGGGCGGCGGTTTCGTCGCTGATCAGAATTTCGGCGGCTTGCAGGCGCGCCAGTTCGTCGGCCAACTGGCCGGGGCGGATGATTTTGGTTTTGAATTCGCCGCTTTGCAGCGAGGCCCAAGCCAGGCCGAGTTGCTGTTTGTGTGTTTTGTGGCGGCACAGGGCGAGGATGCGGTTGGTTTCTTTGTCTTCCAAAAGGGCGGAGTCGGTGAGGGTGCCGGG
This sequence comes from Eikenella sp., assembly GCA_030528345.1. Lineage (GTDB taxonomy): Bacteria > Pseudomonadota > Gammaproteobacteria > Burkholderiales > Neisseriaceae > Eikenella. The sequence goes on along the minus strand of JAUMZB010000015.1, from coordinate 38,210 downwards.
GGTGACGATGCGCACCACTTCGCGTGCCACCGGCCCTTTGCCGGCACCCACCTCGCCCACTTGCTCGCAGATGGCCACGCTTTTGCCCAGTTTCACCAAACGGGCAAGGTATTGTTCGGCGGAATGGTGCGGCACGCCGGCCATTTTGATCGGCTCGCCGTCTAGTTGGCCGCGGGTGGTGAGTGTGATGTCGAGCAGCTTGGCGGCTTCCACGGCGTCGTCGAAAAACAGCTCGTAGAAGTCCCCCATGCGGTAGAACAGCAGTTTGTCGGCGTGGCCGGCTTTGATGCTGAGATACTGCTGCATCATGGGCGAGACGGTGGGTTTGCTGCTCATGCAAGGCTACCTGAAAAGGGGAAAACGGGGGTGCTATTCTAGCGGCTGCGTCCGTTTTCAGGTAGCCCGTGCCGTGCGGGGCTGCCTGAAAACGGATGTGCGGCGGCGCCGGCGGAGCGAAAGGGGATTGTTTGTGCGTGTAAAAGGGTTTGCGGCATGGCGGGGCGGGTGGTTAAATTCTGCGCCGGAGTGCCTGTATCAAGGCAGAAAGTGTCGGAAACCGCTGCGTTGAGGCCGACGGCTGTTTCTGTATCTGTGCAATAGATTGTTTAATTTTTCAAAAATCTACAAAAATTTATAAAGCGTAATCCAATAATGGCAGCAAAATTTCTCTTTTCCCGCAAAGCGGCAGCGGTTCTGCCGCTGGTGTGTTTGTTGGCGGCCTGTCCGTCGCAATATGTTCCGCCCGCGACTTCTTCGCCGCCTGCCGCCGATGTGCCGGCAGGACGGCCTTATGCGCCGGGGTATCTGCATCAGGTTTCAGGCAGCCCGGCGGCTTATAAGGCGGTGGCTTTCGGTGCGCTGCCGCAGTGGCCGCAGCAGGATTTTTCTGCCAGCCTGCAGGCCTTCCGCAAGAGCTGCGAGCGTTTGCAAGCCCGGCCGCAATGGCAGGCCGTCTGCCGGCAGGCGGCGGTCGTGCCCAATCAGTCGGCAGCGGCAAAAAGCTTTTTCGAGCGGTATTTCACGCCGTGGGAGGTGAGCCACAACGGCCAGCTCGGCGGCGTGGTTACCGGCTATTACGAGCCGGTACTCAAAGGCAGCGCGCAGGCCACGGCGCAGGCGAGGTTTCCGATTTACGGCCAGCCTGCGGATTTGGTGAGCGTGCCGCTGAACGGCCGGCGGCAGGGCGTGGTACGGATCAGGCTGACGGGCGGCAACAGCGGCCTGATTGCGCCGGACGGCGAATACACCGCCAATCTGGCCGAATTCCCTTTGCAGGAGCGTAGCCGCACCTTGAAGGGGCGGGTGGAAGGCAGCCGTTTTGTGCCTTACTTCACCCGCGCCCAAATCAACGGGGGCGCGCTCAACGGCCGCGCCCCCGTGTTGGCGTATGCAGAGGATCCGGTGGAGTTGTTCTTCCTGCACATTCAGGGTTCGGGCCGCATCCGCACGCCGGAGGGCCGCTATATCCGGCTCGGCTTTGCCGACAAAAACGATTACCCTTATGTGTCGATCGGGCGCTATATGGCCGACCGCGGCTATCTGCCGTTGGCGCAGACCAGTATGCAGGGCATCCAGGCATGGCTGCGCAGCCATCCTGACCGTTTGGCCGAAGTGTTGGGGCAGAATCCGAGTTATGTGTTTTTCCGCGAACTGCCGGCCGGCAATGACGGGCCGATCGGCTCCTTGGGCGTGCCGCTCACCGGCGGCTATTCCGGCGCGGTGGACCGCCGTTTCATCACTTTGGGCGCACCGCTCTTTTTGGCCACCGCCCACCCGGAAACCGGCCGCGCGCTCAACCGCCTGATTATGGCACAGGATACCGGCAGTGCGATTAACGGCGCGGTGCGGGTGGATTTTTTCTGGGGCTACGGCGATGAGGCGGGTCGGGTGGCCGGCAAGATGAAGCAGACCGGTTATGTCTGGCAGCTGCTGCCCAACGGCGAGTTGCCGAATCCGGGTTGAGCCGGGCGGTTGCCCAACGGCGTTTTCAGGCTGCCTGAAGCTGTTTTCAGGTAGCCTGAAGGGTGGCGGAGTGTGTGGGGAAAGCCAAAAAAACCGTCGGTTTGATTTAAAATAAGTAAATTAGTATAGTTTGTCTCCTGTTTGGCTTTAACTTAATTTTGAAAAACCGCTGTAGGGAGTAGAATGCACAATTTGATTGAATCGAGATTCAGGAAGGAAGGCTAGA
>JAUMZB010000015.1:24469-35922 GCA_030528345.1 Eikenella sp. | reverse complement strand
GTAGGGAGTAGAATGCACAATTTGATTGAATCGAGATTCAGGAAGGAAGGCTAGATGGAGCCCATGATTCTTGTTCCCGTGCTGCTGGTGGTGTTGGGGGTGCTGATTGTGATGCAGCGCCGCCAAAAGCAGGCCGCCGGCGGTAAGCAGGACAGTCCGAGCAAAAAAAGCCACCGCCCCAGCCCGAAAGCCGGAGCGGCTGTTTCTTCGCCCGCCAAGCGCGCCGCTGCACAATCCCAAGCTTCGTTGGCTAGGGAGGAGGAGCCTCCGGTGCAGGAAGACTGGGGGTGGGATACTTCGTCGAATGAAGTGTTGGAAGGCGAAGTGCTGGCGGTGGCCCAGGAAGTGGACGCGCTGACCGAATATAAGGTGTACAAACAGTTTGGATATCATGAGAAAGCGGCCGAGTCGCTGGTTCATTATCTGCGTTCGGAAATGGGCAACATCACAGACGGCGTGCGCAGTACTTTGGTGAATGAGTTGGTGCAGCTGTGGTTGGATGCGAAGAAGCCGGACGATCTGGGGGAAACCTTGAGCGAGTTTGCCGATATGCTCACCCATGCCCAGTTGGAAGACTATATCAAGCAAGGTCTGGCCATCGATAAAAACAACCTCAATCTGCGCGTGCTGGCCGAAGAAAAACTGGGTTGGGGGGTGCAGCAGACGGCCGCCCAGATCGGCGAAAAAAGCGGTTTGGATGCCAATCAGAGTAAAGGCAGCCGTTTTGTCCGGCGTAAAGAGGCGGAAGTGGCGGTCGAGCCGTCCGCTGCGGTTGCCCGTCCGCGCAAAGACTTGGTGACCAATCCCGAGCAACCCAACCATTTATTGGTGCGCGATGAGGAAAAAACCGCACTGATGGGCTTTATGAAGCCCGAATTGGGCTACCGGTTGATGAAAGACCGCTTGGCTTATGATGCGGCTGTGGGCTATGCCAATAAAGCCATCCGCCAGGCAGACAAACCGGCCGCATTGATTATCGATGCTTTGAGCTTGGACTATAAAAACCGCAATATTGATCATTTCGCCCAGCATTTGTGGCGCCTGTATTACACCTTGGGCCAATACGGCCGCCAAGTGAAAGAGCGTATGTTGGGCTGGGGCTTGAATTTGGGTGATCACGAAATCTTCAGCCGCTTGGAGGCCAATCCCAATGAGGCGCAGCTGCGCGACATCGGTATCGAACACGGCTTTTTGGAACGCGGTGCCAGCATCAATAAGGCGCACCGCAAGGCATTGATTCAAATCAGAACCGATTCGGTGGGGGTGCTTCAGTCTCCGGCCGAGAAAGCGTTGAAAGATGTAGAGTCGCTGCTGATGTACGGCCAGCTGGACGAGGCGATGACCTTGCTGGAAAACGCAATCGTCCAATATCCTGATGAATCGCAACTTTATATTACCTTGTTTGATATCTGCGAGCGGGCAGAGGAGTGGGAGCGTTTGGAGCAAGTGTTGCACAAAATCCGTGCCAATGTCCAAAACCCTCCGGAAGAAGTGGTGCTGGCCATGAGCCAGTTGCTGCAAAAAATCAATTATGGTTCTGTTCGGGCGTAATCCATGGATAACAATAATACAATTCCCAAAGTCAAAACGGTTCATATCATGCTGTTGGGCATGGATGACCGCCAATATGCCATGTTCCGCATGGCGTTCAAAATGCACGGCACCACCAATTACGAGCTGGTTACCGAGGAGCAAGGCATTCCGCCGCAGCTGGTGTTGGTGGATGCCGACCATGCGCCCGAGGCTTGGGCGGTAGCGAAAGAACGGTTTGCACAGGCCAAGGTGGTTTATTTTTCGGCCACGCCGCCGCCCGTTACGGCTCCTTATCTGGCCAAGCCGATTAAGTTTGATACCTTGTTTTTGAATCTGAAAAACTTGCAGCAAGGTAACGGCATCTGGATTGCCCGTGCCGGCATCCAAGCCGCGGAAGAACCGGCGGCGGCTGCGCCGGCGGTGAAATCCGAACCTTTGCAACCACAACAAATTGAGCATTTTGATCCCGGCGAAGGCTTGTTGGGATGGGTGGGGAAAGCCGCACGCCAAGAGAGCGATGTGGCAGTGCTGCATGGCGGCAAGCCCGTATTGCTGGTGTTCCCCACGGTGCAGAAGGTGTTGTTGGCGGCGGATTCGGCAGCTTTGAAGGCGTTGTGCGAACAAAAGTTTGTGGACTTGAGCATGCGGCCGGTGGCGGAAGAACATCTGAAAAACAAAGCCAAACTGTCGGTGCAGTCTTGTTTGTGGCAGCTGGCGGTTTGGACAGGCAACGGACGTTTGCCCAAAGGCATAGATGCCCATACGGTTTTTAAAGTGAAAAGCTGGCCGAACCTCACCCGTTTGGCACCTTTGGCCGAATCGATGCGCTTGTCTGCTTTCCTGACCAAGACATCGGCCAGTCTGACCATGTTGCACCGCTTGATGTCGATAGACGGCAAAGACTTGGCCGATTATCTCACCGCAACCTATGTGACCGGTTATCTGACTGTGGATACCGATGCTGCTGCGGCGCGCACCCATGCCGCCGCAGCGGGCGCAACCCCGTCAGCCGTCTCTGCGGCAAGCGGGCAGCAGACAGAGGCCAAACCGGCAGAAGTGCCGAAACAGCGCGGCTTGCTGCAACGATTAATGAATAAAATTATTGGCCGATAAGGGAATAACATAATGGCAGAAAACAAGATTATCTTTACAGGCCCCGTAGGGGTGGGGAAAACGACGGCGATTGCCGCCCTGTCCGACGCGCCGCCCATCAAAACCGATGCGCGAGCATCGGACATGACCACTTCCATGAAAAGCCATACCACGGTGGCCATGGATTACGGTGTGATCCATTTGGACGAAAATACCAAAGTGCACCTTTACGGCACACCGGGTCAGGAGCGTTTCGATTTTATGTGGGACATCCTCAGCCAAGGCAGCATGGGCTTGGTGCTGCTGTTGGATAATACCCGTGCCAATCCCTTAAAAGACCTGAAATTCTTCCTCGATTCTTTTCAAGATCTGTTGAAAACCGCCCCGGTGGTGGTGGGCGTGACCAAGATGGACTTGAAAGCCTCCCCCGAAGTAGAGGTGTACCAAAAATACTTGACCCAACACAATATGAACGTACCGGTATTCGAAGTGGATGCCCGTAATGAAAACGATGTCAAACAGCTGGTGACCGCCATGTTGTATTCAATCGATCCCGGTTTGGAGGTGTGAGTATGGATTCGACATTACTGCTGCAACCCAATCTGTATCCGAAAGTGACTCCTGCGGGCGCTTATTATGCGGTATCCAACAAAGGTCAGAGTGCCAGCCGTACCCTGTTGGGCGGCATTCTGCAGGCGGGGGAGGAGGAGACCGTCAATCAGGAAAACGTGATGCGCTGGGCGCAGACCGACGATTTGGATACCGCACTCAATCTGCTCTACCGCATGCAGCGCTTGGAATTTCTCTACGGCGAAGACCAGCCTGAGCAGAAAACCGATTTGTTGAGCGGCAGCGGTCTGCCCAATATTCTGATGCACTTGTCGGACGTACAAAAAGCCCTATTGGTGGATCAGGACGGTTTCTACTTCTCCAGCTCCGGTTTCAACCACGAAGCGGCCGAAGAAATTGCCGTTTTGGCGAGCGAAGCCGTGCGTCTGTATGAGCGCCACAGCCTGCTGATTAAAAACAACCTCAATATCTACCATAACGCTGTGGGGATTTGCGATCCATCAGGTCAGAGCGAATTGTCTTTCTTTCCGCTCTATATCGGCGATTTGAAATTCATTCTGGTAACAGGCGGTGTGCCGCAGCTGCATAGAGACGAATTCGTCTCTTTGGTGCGCGCCCTGTATCAAATTGTAGATTCCGCAGCACAAGCGGACACTTTCTAAGATTCATTTATCGGGAAATCAAAAAGATGCAACAACAACTCGTTTCTTCCGTCTTGAGCGACCTGCACAGCTCTTCGGTCGACATTACCGCTTCCGCCGTCATTTCCAGCGACGGCCTGCCCATTGCTTCCCTTTTGCAATCCAATATCGACCCCGACCGCGTCGGAGCCATGTCTGCCGCCCTTTTGGCTTTGGGCAACCGCACCACCAAAGAATTGAAATGCGGCGAGCTGGAGCAGGTGATTGTGAAAGGCAACGACGGTTACATTCTGCTGATCCAAGCCGGTGAGGACACCGTTTTGGTGGTGACGGCCCGCGAAAGCGCCAAGCTGGGTCTGATTCTGCTGGATGCCCGCCGCGCCGCCCGCAGCATCCTCGATTTGGAAGCCTAACCGTCAAGCGAACGCTTTCGGCTGAACGTGCTGCCGGGCACGGGCAGTCGGAGTAAAGGCTACCTGAAAAGCAAACGGCTTGGCCGTTTGCTTTTCAGGTAGCCTTTGATATTTGAAAACCCTGTTACAATACCGCCCGTTTGGAAGCGAATGATTGACGGAAAATACCATGTTCGGACTATTCAAGAAAAAGAAAAAACCGCAAGAGCAGGCGGTATCGCCTGTTGAAGAGACAGCCTCCCGGCCGGCAGAGCCGGCCGCTGAAGCAGAGACGGCGCCCGAAGCGGTGCCGGCCGATGAAGCACAGCCGCAGCCGGCCACGGAAAGTGCGCCTCATGCGCGGCCGCCTGTAGCGGCAGAGCCGGCGGAGGCCGATTTATCCGGTTCCGCTGATGAACCGGCAGCCGAACCCCAAGCGCTTGCCGCACAGCAGACAGAACAGCCTGAACCGGCGCTGTCGGCCACCGCAGCCGAAACGCCGGCAGCAGAATCCGCGCCCGCCTTAAGTTGGGCGGCCCGTTTGAAACAGGGCTTGAGCAAATCGCGTAACCAGATGGCCAAATCGCTGGCCGGCGTGTTCGGCGGCGGCCAGATTGACGAAGACCTGTACGAAGAGTTGGAAACCGTGTTGCTTACCGCCGATATGGGCATCGAAGCCACCGAGCAACTGATGGCCGAGGTGCGCAAACGGGTGAGCCTGCGCGGTTTGAAAGACGGCCGAGAGTTGCGCAGTGCGCTGAAAGAAGCGATTTACGATTTGATCCAGCCGCTGGAGGCTCCGTTGAGGCTGCCTGAAAGTGGCGGGCCGTTTGTCATCATGCTGGCCGGCATCAACGGCGCGGGCAAAACCACTTCCATCGGCAAGCTGGCCAAATATTTCCAGGCGCAAGGCAAATCCGTGCTGCTGGCCGCGGGCGACACCTTTCGTGCTGCCGCCCGCGAGCAGTTGCAGGAATGGGGCGCGCGCAACGGCGTGACCGTGATTTCCCAAGCTTCGGGCGACTCTGCCGCCGTCTGTTTCGATGCGGTGGAAGCGGCCAAAGCACGCGGCATCGACATTGTGCTGGCCGATACCGCAGGCCGGCTGCCCACCCAGTTGCATTTGATGGAAGAAATCAAAAAAGTGAAGCGGGTGCTGCAAAAATCCATGCCCGATGCGCCGCACGAAACCATTGTGGTGCTGGATGCCAATATCGGCCAAAACGCAGTCAATCAAGTGATTGCTTTCGACGAAGCCTTGGGTCTAACCGGGCTGATTGTGACCAAGCTCGACGGCACGGCCAAAGGCGGCGTGCTGGCGGCTTTGGCCAGCCGCCGGCCGGTGCCGGTGCGCTATATCGGCGTCGGTGAGGGCATTGACGATTTACGCCCTTTCCTCGCCCGCGATTTTGTGGATGCATTGTTGGATTGAGGCAGTGAAGCCGATGTGCCAAGGCGGCTTGAGACCTTTGCCTCCATCTGCGGCGCATTTATGCGTTGTGCGTTTATATCCCGGGGCACCGTTGTTCGCTTAGCTTGGTATCTGATCTGTCTGTTCCACAGGAATCTCTGGTGCCCACGTCCCTCGCGCTACTGCGCCTGGAGCGGCATCCGCATCCGGGGTTGTGCAAAGGCCTCGGCTTAACGGGCATTTTTCGCCAACACGGGTAAAAACCGCTGCAAGCCTTGCATGGTAAGGATGGCAGCGGTTTTTACCAATCCTAATGTCCATTATGACGACACGCCCTAGGCCCACTTCGGTGGTGCCGGTCAGTGCTTTAGGCCGGGATGTCGATAAAGCGCCATTCCCCTTCTGCCAGTTGTCCGCAGTCCCATTCGCCGAAGCGAAAACGGTGCAGGGCGGTGACACGGTTGCCGGCGGCGGCCACCATGCGTTTGACTTGGTGGTATTTGCCTTCGGTTAGGGTGAGCAGCAGGGTGGTGGGACCGGCCAGGGAGGCTTTCGAGGCGGCCACGGTTTCATGCTCGTCGTGCAGCAGCACGCCTTGCAGCAGTGTGGCGCACAGGCGCTCGTCGGCCGGGTGTTTCAAAGTGGCGCGGTAGTGTTTGGCCACTTTGTGTTTGGGGGAGGTGAGACGGTGGTTGAGGGCGCCGTCGTTGGTAATCAATAAAACCCCGGTGGTGTCGGCATCCAAACGGCCGACGGCTTGCGGCCGGCCGGCGCGCAGGTGATCCGGCAGCAGGCTGAACACACTGGGGTAGTCGCGCGGTTTGTGCGAGGTTTCGTAGCCGGCCGGTTTGTTCAGCAGCAGGTAGTAGCGGGGGTAGGGGATGACGGCCAGCGGTTCGCCGTCAAGCCGCAGGCCGTGGACGGCGGCAGGATCGATTTCGGTTTGGTCGTTGTCGAGTATGTGCCCGTTGACGCTGACCAACCCGTTGCGGATCAGCCACCGGCATTGTTTGCGGCTGCCCCAGCCTTGTGCTTGCAGGTATTTGCTTAAGTTCATTGGCGGAGAAAATTAAGTTTAAAAGGCTACCTGAATGCATTTGCAGAAGCAAAATGCCGGTTTCAGGTAGCCTTTATTCAGGGGACGGCGGTTTACAGCAGACGCCACACGAAGAAAATCAGGGTGTGCAGAATAAACAGCGGCACCAAGATACCGAATGACCACACCATGTAGCCGAAAAAGCTGGGCATGGGTACCTTGCGCTGTTCGGCAATCGCTTTCACCATGAAGTTGGGCGCATTACCGATGTAGCTCAGGGCGCCCATAAATACCGAGCCCATAGAAATGGCAAGCAAAGTGTGGAACAGCGGGCCGGACATCAGGGAGGCTGCATCGCCGCCGGCCATATTGAAAAACACCAAATAGGTGGGTGCGTTGTCCAAAAAGGCGGAAAGCAGGCCGGTCATCCAGAAATACATGGTGTTGATCGGGTTGCCGGCGGCATCGTGCACCAAGGCAATCAGGCCGGCAAAAGCACCGTTTTCGCCGGCTTGCAGAATGGCGATCACCGGGGAGATGGTGATGAAAATGCCCAAAAACAGCTTGCCGACCTCCAAAATCGGATCCCAGTTGAACTCGTTACCGGCACGTACCTGTTGCGGCGTGATTTTCAGCGAGACCACGGTCAGCACAAGCAAAATGATGTCGCGAATCAGATTGGGTAGCAGATAAGGGGTGCCCAATACGTCAATACCGGGATGATCGGGTTTCCACAAGCCGGACATCAAGACGGCGCCGACTACGCCGGCCAAAAGCAGGAAGTTCCATTTGCCGAAAATTTTCAGCGGGCTGTCGGGAGAGGGGTCTTTAGGCAGAATTTCGTCTTCTTTGGAGAAGAAATGTCGATCCAGGAAGTAAAATGCAATCAATAAGATAACCGAGCTCAGCAGTACGGGCACGAACATGTGCTGTACGGTCCAGCCGAAGTCCACGCCTTTTAAGAAGCCGAGGAACAGCGGCGGATCGCCGAGAGGCGTGAGGCCGCCCCCGATATTGGCCACTAGGAAAATAAAGAAGACCACCACATGCACGCGGTGTTTGCGGTTGTCATTGGCTTTCAACAGCGGGCGGATCAGCAGCATGGCAGCGCCCGTGGTGCCCATGATGGAGGCCAAGACGGTGCCGATGGCCAAAATAGTGGTGTTGAGACGTGCGCTGCCGTGCAGATTGCCCCATACGAGAATGCCGCCGGAGATGGTGTAGAGGGCGAGCAGCAGCAGGATAAACGGAATGTATTCGGCCACCAAGGCGTGTGCCACGGTGTGCAGTGCCTCGCCGAAGCCGAACACGGCGATGAAGGGAACAAGAAACAATACCGTCCAGCCGGCGGTGATTTTGCCGAAGTGGTGATGCCAGGTGTGGGAAAACAGCAAAGGACCGGTGGCAATCGACAACAGAATCAGAACAAAAGGGATGCCCCAAAACAGGCTCAGGCTGGCGCCGTCCAAAGAGGCGGCCGAAGCGCTTAACGGGACACAAAGAACGGGCAGAAGTGCATGGTGTAAACGCATCTGTTTTCCTTGTTTGAGCAGTGGGCGGAAACAGAGCTCCACGCCGGCTGATGATCCGGGCCATGGCCGCCTGAAGGCAGCCGGCTTGCATCACGGCCTGTGCGCCAAGCTCCGCCAAACTCGGCATTGTAAAATAATAGGCTGAGGCTGTCATGTTTGTCGTGCGGATTTACGTTCGGGTTGCGACAATAAAAAAACCCTGCCGAAGCAGGGTTTGTGCAATTGGATTGCTTGAGTAGCGATTAGCGAACTTGGTGCTCTACTACGGCAGTCACGCGGATGTCTACGCGACGGTCGGGCTCGATACAAGCGATCAGGGCAGTACGTTTGCGGGCTGCAGATACGCGACGACCCAAGTTGTTGACTTCGTTTTGACACTGTTCGGTCATGCGGGCTTGAGATTCACCCAAGCCGACGGCGGTGATTTTCTCGGCAGTCACACCGCGCGCAGTCAGGTAGTTGACAACGGCAGCGGCACGTTGCTCGGACAGGCGTTGGTTGTAAGCTTCGCTGCCCATGAAGTCGGTGTTGCCTTCAACGCGTACGGATTGCACTTCGGTACGGCTCAGGCGTTGGGCCAGTTCGTTCAGGGTGCTCTGGGCTTCGGGGCGCAGAGTGTATTTGTCAAAGCCGAACAGGAAGTTGGAAGACAGGGAAATCACTTCCTCTTGTACTTTGGGCGGAGGAGCAGGTTGGGCTACTTCTTGACGGTCGCCACATTCGGCCAAGCCCAGTTTTTCCACTTCTGCGTTCAGGAAGCTGTTTTCCCAGCATTCGTGAGCGCCGTTCGGCTCGGTATTGGAGCGAACCACTTCGCGAGACTGCTCGCTGATGGTGTAGCCGTATTTCTCGTTGCTGAATTTGCTGTCAGCCATGGCGGTGCCGGAAGCAACCAAGGCCAAGAACAAAGCGCTCAATTTAAGCTGTTTGGTCATGTTATTCCCTCATCAAAAAGTTTGTTGTGCGCAGACCGCTCATACATATGGAACGTACGCTTGCCCTCGCAAATCACCATATACGGACCGCTGGAAACTGCGGTTATCCAGATATACTCAGGTTGGCACTATAAGAAGGCCGGCCCGAACTGTCAATAAGGAGTTGCGCGGCCTTGCGGTGGAAATACCCGTTTCCTGAGGGGCAATCATGCCGAAATTTACTTGCGCTGTCATGAAAAAAATTAACAAATGTCGGTGTGTCCGGATTTTTGGTTGCACAAAAACAACATTGCAGGCAATTGCTTATCCGGGTGCGCTGAAAAGGCCGGTGCAGGCTGTGATACCATCCCTTCCCGTTTCGCCGCCGGCCGGCAGACGCCAGCCTGCGGGCAGGCTTGTCCGTTTGCATTGTCGTATAAATCCTACAAACATGTGTATTTTATGAAATTACAACAGCTGCGCTACTTTTTGGAAGTATCCCGCCGCAATTTGAACATTTCCGAGGCGGCGGAGGTTTTGTTTACTTCCCAGCCGGGTATTTCCAAACAGATTAAGCTGCTTGAAGACGAATTGGGCGTGTCGCTGTTTGTCCGCCACGGCAAGCGCATTGTTTCGCTGACGCCGCCGGGTCAGGCGGTGGTGGAAATTGCCGAACGGATATTCCGCGATGTGCAGAACATCCGCAATATCGGCACCGAGTTTGCCGAGCAGGACAGCGGCCGCCTGACGGTGGCCACCACGCACACGCAGGCACGTTATGTTTTGCCGGCCGTGGTTACGGCCTTTTTGCGCCTTTATCCCAAAGTGAAGCTGTCGCTGATTCCGGCCGCGCCGGCGGTGATTGACCAAATGGTGGCCGATGGTCGGGTGGATTTTGCCATCAATTCGGAAGCGGAGTTGCGCGATGCCGCTTTGCGGCGGATTACCGCCCATGCCTGGCGCCGCTGTGTGCTGGTGCCGCAGGGGCATGCGTTGGCTGGTATGGAGCGGCCGCTGGCGCGGGAAGACTTGGCGGGTGTGCCGTTGGTGACGTATGCCGATGTGGCTGACGACTCGGCCTTGCAAATGGTTTTTGCCGGCACCGGGCTGGCTTTGCCGGAAACGGCTTTGGCCAGTGCCGATCCGGACATCATTAAAACCTATGTGCGCGCCGGCATCGGCGTGGGTTTGCTGGCGGATGCGGCCTACGATGGGCAGGCGGATGCGGATTTGGCCTGCATTCCGGCCGGACATCTGTTTCGTCCGGCGTTTACCCATATTGTGGTGCGGCAGGATACTTATCTGCGCGGTTATGCTTTCGAGTTTATGCGGCTGTATCTGCCGCAGTTGAGCCGGGAGCAGATTGAGCAAAGGCTGTATCGGCCGATCAGTGAGGATTTCTCTATTTAATTTCCCGGTGTGTTGCTTGTTGAGGCGGGCGGCAGGCTACCTGAAACGGTGCGGCTTGTGTTTTCAGGTAGCCTGAATCGGGTTTTTGCGTTTGCCGGGAAACGGTTAAATTGTTTTGCTGCGGGTAATTTCCGCTGGCTGTGATGTGGAAATTTGCTATGGTGGCGGCTTTTTGAATCCCTTGTTGGGTTAAGAATATGGATAAAGAAACGGTGGCGGCGGCGCCCCGTACGGCTGAGGTGCCGGCCAAGCGGCCGGGCCGGCTGCGTCGTGCGGTCAAGAAACTGATTTGGGCGGCGGTGTGGCTGTTTGTCGGCTTTCATCTGTTGGTGGCCGGTTTGCTGCTGTATTGGAAAACCCGGCCGGTACACACCAGTGCGTTTATGTTGCGCCACAATCTGACCACGTTTTCGCGCGTGCAGCAGACTTGGGTAGAGGGTGACCAGATTGCCCGCAGCGTCAAGCAGGCGGCGATTGCCAGCGAAGATGCCAAATTCAGCAATCATGAGGGTTTTGACTGGGACGGCATTGAACAAGCGATGAAACGTAATGAACGCACCGGAGCGGTGCGCGCGGGCGGCTCCACCATCAGCCAGCAGTTGGCGAAAAACCTGTTTCTGTTTCCGGAGCGCTCCTATGTGCGCAAAGCGGAAGAGGCGGTGATCACGGTGATGCTGGAAAATATGTGGAGTAAAGAGCGGATTCTGACGGTGTATCTGAATGTGGCGGAATTCGGCAAGGGCATTTACGGCATCGAAGCGGCGGCGCAGCATTATTACGGTAAGCCGGCCGCGCGTTTGTCGGCGCCGCAGGCGGCTTCACTGATTGCGATGTTGCCCAACCCGAAGTATTACCAGGAGCACCGCAACCACCGCCGTTTGCGCAATAAGACCAACATCATTTTGCGCCGCATGGGCAGCGC
>JAUMZB010000015.1:0-24369 GCA_030528345.1 Eikenella sp. | reverse complement strand
ACCACCGCCGTTTGCGCAATAAGACCAACATCATTTTGCGCCGCATGGGCAGCGCAGCCCTGCCGCCGCAGGATTGAGAACCTGTTCATAGTCTTCTTGCACAGGGGTTCCGAGGCAAAAACCGTCGCAACGCTTTGTGACGACACGCCCTAGAGGCAACGCAGCAGATGCGGAATTTTGACGGGCGGCAAAGCGGACCGGCGAAGCTAAAATACCGCCGCAACAGTTGGGGTGCCGGATGTCCCATACGGAGGTTAACTGTGGCCGACCGCCCTGTATGCCGAACCCATTACTTCGGTAACGGAGTCCGAGCCAAATATGGAAACAGGCTGCCTGAAACTTTCAGGTAGCCTGTTTTTGTGCCGTATAGGCCGTATGGTCAGTTGGGCAGGTAAAGCAGCGGATCCACCGGCTGACCGTCTTTGCGCAACTCGAAATGGAGCTGGACGCGGTTGGTGTCGCTGTTGCCCATGGTGGCAATGCTTTGGCCGCGGCGGACGGACTGGCCTTCGCGCACCAGCAGGCGCTGGTTGTGGCCGTAAGCGGTGAGATAGGTTTGGTTGTGTTGCACGATAATCAGGTTGCCGTAGCCGCGCAGGCCGGAGCCGCTGTATACCACCTTGCCGTCGGCAGCCGCCACAACCGGCTGGCCCAAGTTGCCGCCGATGTTAATGCCTTTCTGGGCGCCGCCGAAACGGGCCAGTACGCTGCCGGCGGTGGGGCGTTGCCAAGTGATGCCGGCCACGCTGCGGGTGGCGCCGGCCACGCTGGCGGGGGCGGTAGCGGCGGGGGGCGGTGTGGTAGCGGCCGGAGCGGTGGTGGCGGTGCCGGAGGCCGTGGGCGGCGGGGTTCCCGCAGCCGGCCGGCTGCCAGCCGCCGGCGGAACGTAACCGGCGGGTTTCACGCGCAATACTTGGCCGACGTGGATGTTGTTATCCACGATGTTGTTCCAAGCGCGCAGATTGTCTTGGCTGATTTGATAGCGGCGGGAAATGTTGTACACCGTATCACCGCGTACCACGGTGTGTTGGGCGGCGTGGATGTCTACCGGCGCGTAAGAGGGCACGTAGCCTGAGCCGCCGGCGGCCGGCGGAGCATAAGGAGCGGATTGGGTCGGCGGGGTGTAGGGCGCCGGTGTCTGCGCGGCTGCGGGCGGGGTATAGGGTTGGGCACCGTAAGGGTTTTCGGTCGGAGGGGAGTAGGGGGCAGCAGTGCCGGTGCCGCTGTTGTTGCCGGCCACCACCGGAGCGGGAGACTGGCTGAGGAAGGAGCAGGCGCCGAGCAGGGAAAGCACGGCGGCGGATACGCTGTGGCGCAGAAGGGAAGAACGGTTCATGAAGGCTGCCTCTGTACGCAAAAACGGCGCTTATCATAAGCAATACGCGCCGCTTAATGCAAGTTTGCCGGCAGGCGAAACCGGTTAAGTTCCGTTAACCAAGGGGACGAAGCGTGCTTCTTGTACGCAGGTTTCGTGGAAGCCGCGTTCGGTTTTTTCAATCAGCCACAGATATTGGCGGCCGCCTTCGTCCAGCGGAATCACCATGCGGCCGCCGACCGCCAATTGCTGCAATAGGGGCAGCGGCACTTCGGCCGGGGCGGCGGTCACCAAAATGCCGTCGAAAGGCGCCACCTCGGGCAGACCCAGGTAGCCGTCGCCGCACACCATGCGGATGCGGCCGATGAGGCCGGCTTGGCGCAGATTGTGTTTGGCTTTCTCGTGCAGCGGCCGCAGACGCTCGACCGAGTATACCCGAGCTAGGCCGGCGGCTTGCAGCACGGCGGTTTGGTAGCCGCAGCCGGTGCCGATTTCGAGCACGCGGCTGAAGCCGGCCGTCGGCAGTTTGCCCAGCATCAGCTGCGTCATCACGGCCACGGTGTATGGTTGGGAGATGGTTTGCCCCAAACCCAGCGGCAGCGACATATCGTCGTAGGCGCGCGAGCGCAGAGCCTCCTCCACAAACAGATGGCGCGGCACGCTGTTCATGGCGGCCAGCACCTCTTCGCGGCGGATGCCCATGCGGGTCAGCCGTTCTACCATGCGGCGGCGGCGCCAGTCGAAACTGCTGCGGTTTACATCGGGGCGGACCATACTGCTCCCTGCCAGAATTGCGCCACATCGCCCATGCGCCGGTAGTCGGTTAAATCCACCGACAAAGGGGTGACGGTGATCCGGCCGGCTTCGTTTTCGGCAAAGTCGGTGCCCTGTTCGCGGTCGGATACTTCGCCGGCGGCACCGATCCAATACACCGTATCGCCGCGCGGACTTTGTGCCGGGACCACGCATTGGTGGTGGTGGCGGCGGCCGAGGCGGGCGGTGGTGATGCCCTGAATCTGCTCGGGCGGCACCGCCGGAATATTCACATTCCACAAGATAGGCTGTTGCGGCGGCTGTTGCAGCAGGTGGGAGAGCAGCCGCCAGACGGCCTGTTCGGCGGTGTCCCAATAGCGGTTGCTTTTGTCGTTGAGCGAAAAGGCCACGGCGGGGATGCCGAGCAGATAGGCTTCGGTGGCGGCGGCCACGGTGCCGGAATAGAGGGTGTCGTCGCCCATATTGGCACCGTGGTTGATGCCGGAGAGCACCAGATCGGGCTTGAAGTCGGGCAGGGCGTGCAGGGCGAGGTGGATGCAGTCGGTGGGGGTGCCGCTGACAAAATAGAACCCGTTGGCGGCCTGGCGGATGCGCATGGGGCGGTCGAGCGTGAGGGAGTTGCTCACGCCGCTGCGGTCGCGTTCGGGCGCGACCACGCGGACATTGGCAAATTCGGCCGCCACCCGTGCCAGAATCGCCAGCCCTTCGGCCTGATAGCCGTCATCGTTGCTGATCAGAATGTTCATAGGAAAACCGGATTACGCAAATAGGGCTTATTTTAATGCAATTTAACGGATTTGGCAGATTCGGCGGCACGAAAGTTTCAGGCTGAGGCCTTTGTAAAAGCCCTAGATAGGCAAGTGAGCGGGCAGTACCCATAGGGCATAAACGCACAACGCAGAAATGCGCCGCAGATGGGGCTTTTACAAAGGCCTCAGGCTACCTGAAAGCCGGCAAGGGCTTCAGTTAGCCTGAGGGGAAGACGGTGTCGGCCGGCTGCCGCCGGTTTGGCCGTCGGCATCAGTAGCGGAGGGGCAGCACGCGGGTGACGCCGTTGTTGCCGATCAGTACGCGTACGCGCTGGCCGGGTTGTACGGCCACATCGGCTTTTTGCACTACGGAAATCGCATCGCGGCTGTCTTCCAGCTGCACCACGATTTCATAGGCCTGCTGGCGGTCGGCGCCTTTGGTGGCGGCTTGGGTCACGAGGCCGCCCACCACAGCGCCGATCACCGCGCCCACGGCGGCGCCGCGGCCTTTGCCGATGTTGCTGCCGCCGATGCCGCCCACGGCGGCGCCGGCTGCGGTCAGCAGCGGATTGTCTTCGCCTTCGATGGAGACGGGGGTCACCGACAGCACTTCGCCGTAATGGACGCGGGCGGCGTTTTGCGCCTGGCCGGTGGTGTAATGCACGGCGGAATTGTTGCTGCACGCGCCGAGCGCCAAAACGGCGGATACGGCGGCGGCAGAAAAACGGGTCAAAGCAGACATGAGCAAGCTCCTTATCGGACAAAATAGAAAAGCACGGATAGGCTACCTGAAAAAGTAGGGCAGGATAAGGCTTTTTCTGCACCATCAATCGGTTTGCAGTGTTCAGGTAGCCTCAGGGGCGGCAAGGTTTTCAGCGGGTGGCGCGGATGCATTCGCCCACCAATTGGGGGCCGCGGTACACCAGGCCGCTGTAAATCTGTACCGCAGTGGCGCCGTCGGCCAGTTTGTCGGCGGCGTCTTGGCCGCAGACGATGCCGCCGACGCCGGTGAGCGGGATGCGGCCGTTGAGGCGGGCGGCCAGTTTTTGCAGCACGGCGCGGCTTTTCTCGCGCACCGGCAGGCCGCTGAGGCCGCCCGCTTCGCCGGCCAGCGGGTGGTTGCCGAGGGCGGTTTTGTCGATGGTGGTGTTGGTGGCGATGATGCCGTCGATTTCGGTTTGCCGCGCCACTTCGGCCACCGCTTCGATTTGGGCGTCGTCCAGATCGGGGGCGATTTTTACCGCCAGCGGCACGTAGCGGCCGTGTTGGGCGGCCAACCGGGCCTGGCGGTTTTTCAGGGCGTCGAGCAGGGCGTGCAGCTCGTCGCCGCCTTGCAGGGCGCGCAGGTTTTTGGTATTGGGCGAGGAAATATTGACCGTAATGTAGCCGGCGTGCGGATAGGCTTTTTCCAGGCAGATCAGGTAATCGTCGGCGGCTTTTTCCATCGGGGTGGCGGCGTTTTTGCCGATGTTGATGCCCAACACGCCGGAGAAGCGGCTGCGGATCACATTGGCAATCAGGCGGTCGATGCCGCCGTTGTTAAAGCCCATGCGGTTGATGACGGCTTGGTGTTCGGGCACGCGGAACAGGCGCGGCTGCGGGTTGCCCGGCTGCGGCAGCGGGGTGACGGTGCCGATTTCGATAAAGCCGAAACCGAGCGAGGCCAGCGCGTCGATGTGCTCGCCGTTTTTGTCGAGGCCGGCGGCGAGGCCGACCGGATTGGGCAGAGACAGCCCCATCCATTCGGTTTGCCGCCCGGCCGCCGCGCCGGAAAGGCTGTCCGAAAGGCCGCTGCGGTAGGCCAGTTGCAGGGCGGAGAGGGTGAGGTGGTGGGCGCGTTCGGCGTCCATTTGAAACAGAAAACGGCGCAGCAGGGCGTACATGGCGGACTCGGTGGCAAGAAAAAGTAGGAGGGCGATTATAGCAAGCGCGGCCGTCGGCGGCGGATTGCTGTGTGCTGGGGCAGCGGGGCGGCGAGGATTTATTGCCGCGCCCGTTCGGACTGCAGCCAGGGCGGGTTGGCGGCCTCGATGCGGGCGTAAACCGGGCAGGACGGCCGGTGGGCGCCTTTCAGGTAGCCTGTGCTCATCAGAAATTCGCGGGTGATTTCGGGGCCGGTAAACTTAAAAGTGCGTTTGAACAGTTTTGTCCACTCGGGCAGACTTTGCGGGTGGTGGGCGTCGAGCCAGGCGCGGAAGCTGCCGTATCGGCGTTGCAAATCCAGAATCACGCCGGCGTTGCGGATGGCGGCGTTGATTTTGAGGCGGTTGCGCACGATGCCGGCATCGGCCAGCAGGCGGGCGCGGTCGGCATCGCCGAAGGCGGCCACGGCGGCGATGTCGAAGCCGGCATAGGCGGTGCGGAAGGCGGCGGCTTTTTTCAGCATCAGCGTCCAGCTGAGGCCGGCTTGGTTGATTTCGAGCAGCAGGCGGCCGAACAGTTCCCGGTCGTCATACAGGGGAAAGCCGTATTCGCAGTCGTGGTAGTGCCGGTTGGGGTCGCCCTCGGGCAGGGCGGATATGTGCTCGCAATAACTCATGCTTGTGTTTTCAGGTAGCCTGTCCGGGCTACCTGAAAGGGGGGTGAACAAAACAGGCTCAGTTTTTCAGGAAGGCAAATTCCGGCCGGCTGATGAGGTGGACGAGGAAGAGGTAGGTCCACACCACGTTCAGCGCCACGGTAAACCAGAAAATGCGGATGAAGCGGATGTTGGCGGTGTGGTGGTTGTAGCGCAGTTGCGCCAAGAGGCCGCCGGGCCAGCCGCCGAGGGCGGAAATGAGGTGCAGCACGAAATCGGGCACGCTGGTGCGGCCGCTGGCCTGGGCGGCGCGCTTGTCGAAACGGTAGAGCGACAGCAGCAGGCAGCTGAGCAAGAGATAGGCCACGGCCACCTGAAGCGAGATAAAGGAAACGGCCGACAGATGCAGCAGCACGAAGGCCACCGCCAGCACGGCTTCGCTGAAGCCGCCGCTCATCAGGGTGCCGGAAGCCTGTTCGCTGGGTTGGTCGGCAAAGCCGATGGAGTAGCCTTGCGGAATCACGCGGGTAGCCACCCATTCGTCGTTGCGGCGGCCGAGCACAAAGCTGACGCGCTGGCGTTTTTCGGGCCGTTTGTTGCGGAAGACGAAGGCCGATTGCGGGAAATACACCCGCGCTTTGATGGACTGTACTTTGATGTAGCCGGCCTGTTCTTCGTTGCGCCAGCGCACCACTTTGCCGACATAGGTTTCGCCGTTCACCAATTGGTCGAGGCGTTTGGCCTGCTTGCGCTGTTTGTGCAGCGCTTCTTCCTCTTCCGGGCTGCGCCGCTGCAGGCCGGAGGCGGCGGCGTTTTCGGCGCTGTCGAGCAGCCAGTGGCCGCCGAAGGGGTGGGTGTGCAGAATGCCGCGCAACACGTCGCCCGGCTTGGGCGACAAATCGGCGGCGGCAAACATATCGCCCACCAGAAACACGCGCGGGGGATTGGTTTCGGTGAGCACGTCGGCCACGCCGGCGCGTTTTTCTTCGTCCCAAATCCGCACCGCCACATCCACGATGCGGCCTTCGCGCCAGCGCTGTTCCTGCTCGGCGCTTTCGTCTTCGTAATCCTCAATCGGCAGTTCGGTTTCGGCTTGCATGGCGGTTCCGTTCAAACAGGGTGGCAAAGCTGCGATTCTAACCGAAGAATGCCGGGGCGGGAGCGGCAGGATGCGGATTTTGCGTTTTCTTGCTTCTTTACCGCAACCAACGTTCGGGCGGTTTATACTGGCCGCCGTTGCCCACCTATCGGAAAAGGAAGAACCATGCCCCTGCCTGTGAAAAAACTTTACCGCTCGAAAACCGACCGCCAGCTTGCCGGCGTATGCGGCGGACTGGCCGCTTATTTCGGCGTCGACTCGGGCTGGGTGCGCATCGCCGCTGCCTTGGCGGTTCTGTTTACCGGCGTGGGTTTGCTGGTGTACGTCATTGCCGCCTTCGTGTTGCCGGAAGAGCCGTAAATAAACAGTGAAGAAAAGGCTGCCTGAAATGGTTTCAGGTAGCCTTTGTTTGTGCTCAGACTTTATGAATAGGTTCTTAGTCTTCGTAGTTGTCGATAGACGGGCAGGAGCAGACCAGGTTTTTGTCGCCGAAGACATCGTCCACGCGGTTGACGCTGGGCCAGAATTTGTTTTCGCGCACGAAAGGCAGCGGGAACACGGCTTCTTCTCGGCTGTAGGCGCGGTTCCACTCGCCGGCAATGTTGGCGGCGGTGTGCGGGGCGTTTACCAGCGGGTTGTCGTCTTTCGGCCATACGCCGTTTTGCACCTTCAGCGCCTCTTGCTTGATCTGCTTGAGGGCGGCGATGAAGCGGTCGAGCTCGGCCTTGTCTTCCGATTCGGTGGGTTCGATCATCAGGGTGCCGGCCACGGGGAAGGACATGGTGGGGGCGTGGAAGCCGTAGTCCATCAGGCGTTTGGCGATGTCCACTTCGGTGATGCCGCTCTCGGCTTTCAGCGGGCGCAGGTCGATGATGCACTCGTGCGCCACGCGGCCGTTTTTGCCGGTGTAGAGCACGGGGTAGTCGGCAGAGAGTTTTTTGGCCACGTAGTTGGCGTTGAGCAGGGCGGCTTCGGTGGCTTGGCGCAGGCCGTCGGCGCCCATCATGGTGATGTACATCCAGGAAATCGGCAGGATGCTGGCCGAGCCGTAGGGTGCGGCGGAAACGGCGCTCATGCCTGCGGTTTTGCCTTCAACCGGCGCCACCACATGGTTGGGGGCGTAGGGGGCGAGGTGGGCTTTCAGGCCGATGGGGCCCATGCCGGGGCCGCCGCCGCCGTGCGGGATGCAGAAGGTTTTGTGCAGGTTCATGTGCAAGACGTCGGCGCCCACTTCGGCCGGCTGCATGATGCCCACTTGGGCGTTCATATTGGCGCCGTCCATATACACTTGGCCGCCGTGCTGGTGAATCAGTTGGCAGATGCCGCGGATGCCTTCTTCGTACACGCCGTGGGTGGAGGGATAGGTAATCATCAGGGCGCCGAGGGTGTCGGCGTATTGCGCCACTTTGGCCTGCAAATCGGCCACGTCCACATTGCCTTTGTCGTCGGTGTTCACCACCACCACTTTCATGCCCAGCATTTGGGCGGTGGCGGGGTTGGTGCCGTGGGCGGAACGCGGAATCAGGCAGATGTTGCGCTCGGGCTGGCCTTGGGCGGCGTGGTAGCGGCGGATGGCCAGCAGGCCGGTGTATTCGCCGGAGGCGCCGGAGTTGGGCTGCATGGAGATGGCGTCGAAGCCGGTGATGGCTTTGAGCTGGTCTTCCAGGCCGTGGATCATGTTCAGGTAGCCCTGCACCTGATCGCGCGGGGCGAAGGGGTGGATATTGGCGAATTCGGGCCAAGTGATGGGGATCATTTCGCTGGTGGCGTTCAGCTTCATGGTGCAGGAACCGAGCGAAATCATGCTGCGGTTCATGGCCAGATCGCGCTCTTCCAGTTTTTTCAGGTAGCGCAGCATTTGGTGTTCGGTGCGGTGGCTGTTGAATACGGGGTGTTGCAGAATCGGGCTGCTGCGGCGCAGGGCGGCCGGGATGCGGCAGGTGGCCTCGTCGGGCAGTACGGCGGCCTTGCCGGTGAAGATTTCGGTGAGTGCGGCGAAATCGGCGGCGTCGCTTTCTTCGTGGAAGGAAACGCCCAGCACGGTGTCGGAGGCGCGGTGCAGGTTGAAGCCTTTGGCCAGCGCTTTTTGGTAGATGGCGTCGGTTTCGTTGCCGCAATCCACTTCTACGGTGTCGAAGAAGTCGCTGTTGGCGATGCCGAGGCTACCTGAAACGATGTTGGCGAAGGCGCAGGCCAGGGCGTGGATGCGGCTGGCGATGCGCTTCACGCCTTCGGGGCCGTGGTAAACGGCATACATGCCGGCCAGATTGGCCAACAGCACTTGTGAGGTGCAGATATTGGAGTTGGCTTTTTCGCGGCGGATGTGCTGCTCGCGGGTTTGCAGCGCCATGCGCAGGGCGGGTTTGCCGGAGGCGTCCACCGATACGCCGATGATGCGGCCGGGGGCGGAGCGTTTGTGTTCGTCTTTGAAGGCGAAGTAGGCGGCGTGCGGGCCGCCGAAGCCCATGGGGATGCCGAAGCGCTGGGTGCTGCCCAAGGCCATGTCGGCGCCCATTTCGCCGGGCGATTTTAATAATACGAGGCTCATGACGTCGGCGGCCACGGCGGTAATGGCACCTTTGGCTTTCACGGCGGCGATGACGTCGCCCAAGTCGGCGATGTCGCCGTCTTTGCCGACGTATTGGAACAGGGCGCCGAAGAATTCGCCTTCGGCGGCTGCCTGAAAGTCGCCCGCCACCAGCTCGAAACCGAAGTATTCGGCGCGGGTTGTCATCACGTCCAGCGTTTGCGGATACACGCGCTCGTCCACAAAGAAGCGGTTGGACTTGGATTTGCTCACGCGGCGGGCCATGGCCATGGCTTCGGCGGCGGCGGTGGCTTCGTCGAGCAGGGAGGCGCCGGCCATTTCCAGGCCGGTGAGGTCGATACACATTTGCTGGAAGTTGAGCAGGGCTTCGAGGCGGCCTTGCGCCACTTCGGCCTGATAGGGGGTGTAGGCGGTGTACCAGCCGGGGTTTTGCAGCACGTTGCGCACAATCACATTGGGCAGACGGGTGGGCGAATAGCCTTGACCGATATAGCTTTTATTGATTTTGTTTTGCGCGGCGACGGCCCGCAGTTTGGCCAGCGCCTCGGCCTCGCCCATTGCGGCGGGCAGGTTCAGTTTGCCCGGCATGCGTACGCTTTGCGGCACGGTGTTGTCGATGAAGGCGGCCATGTCTTTTTCACCCAGCTCGGCCAGCAGGTCGGCCTGTTCGGCGGCATTGATGCCGATGTGGCGGGCGATAAATTCGTTGGCATTGAATAACTCGTTAAATTGCATGGGGTTTCCTTTGTAACGGTAAGCCGGAATACTTGCAGGCGGTGCAAAACGCCGAATTGTAGCGCAAGCGGCGGAAAAAAGGCGGAAAGTGTGCGGAAATGTAAAGATAAGGGCGGCCGAAAGCCGTGCGGCGGCACCGGCCGGGCTTTCGGGCAGCCTGAACGGCGGGGCGGACGGCTTGGCTGTGCAACGCAATTTAACCCGATGTTGCGCTTTTCCAAACCTTTGGCTCTTAACTTACTTGTTCTTTTTCTGCTAAACTGCGCGCCTTTTGTCCGCCCGAAACCATGTTGCTCGACCTGACCCGTTATTCGCCCGCCGCATTCCGCCGCGAAGCCGCCAAACTGGCGGTGTTGGCGATGCCGATGCTGGCTGCCCAAGTGGCGCAGGTGGGGGTAGGCTTTGTGGATACCGTGATGGCCGGCGGCGCGGGCAAAGACGATTTGGCCGCCGTGGCGCTGGGCGGCAGCACCTTTATTACGGTGTACATCACCTTTCTCGGCATCATGACCGCCCTCAACCCCATGCTGTCGCAGCAGCACGGCGCGGGCGAAACCGAGACCGTGGGCGAATTGGGGCGGCAGGGGCTGTGGTACGGCCTGTTGTTGGGTGTGTTGGGCATGTTGCTGCTGTGGCTGTCGATTGCGCCGCTGCAAGGCTACCTGAAACTCAACGACAATGTGGAAACCCAATTCGGCCGGTATGTGGGCTTTATTGCGTTGGCGATGCCGGCGGCCATGGTGCACCGCGCCCTGCATGCCTATGCCTCCAGCCTGGGGCGGCCCAAGCCGATTATGTGGGTGAGCTGGGCGGCTTTGCTGCTGAATATTCCGCTCAACTATATTTTCGTATACGGCAAATTCGGCATGCCGGCCTTGGGCGGCGCGGGCTGCGGCGTGGCCAGCGCGCTGGTGTTTTGGTTTAATGCGCTGGCCTTGTGGCTGTATGTGGCCAAGCAGCGCGGCTTTCGCCCCTTCGGCCTGACGGCGCGCTTTTCCAAGCCCGATTGGGCGGTGTTCGGCCAGATTACCCGCTTGGGCGTGCCCATCGGGCTGTCTTTCTTTTTGGAAGTGAGCCTGTTTACCTTTATCATGCTGCTGATTGCGCGTTTGGACGGCAATACGGAAGATTTTGTGGCCGCGCAGCAGGTGGTGATCAACATCACCGGCATCATTTATATGATTCCGCAGAGTGTGGGCACGGCGGCCACGGTGCGGGTGGGCTTTTCCGTGGGCGCCAAGCAATTGCGCCGCGCCCGCTATGCGGCCGGTGTGGCCATGGCGGTGGGCGCCGCTTTGGCGGTGTGTACGGCGGTGCTGATTTTGCTGCTGCGCCATCCCTTGGTGGCGATGTATACCGACGATGCCGCCGTGCTGGCCTTGGGCGCCGCCATTTTGCTGTTTGCGGCCGCCTTCCAGCTGGCCGATGCGGTGCAGTGCATCGCCTCTTTCGCCCTGCGCGGCTATAAAGTGACCAAGCTGCCGATGCTGATTCATGCCCTGGCCTTTTGGGTGCTCGGTTTGGGGCTGGGCTGCTGGCTGGCCTTCGGCAGGGAGATGGGCATTTACGGATTTTGGACGGCTTTGGTGCTGTCTTTGGCCGCAGCGGCCGTGGCGCTGCTGTGGTGTTTGGAAACCGTCAGCCGCGAACGGGCATACCGATGAACATAGAATACGACGCCGATTTACGCCCGCTGCACACCTTCGGCCTGCCGGCCCGCGCCGCCGCCCTGTGTGTGTTGGCGCACGCCGAGAGGCTGCCTGAAATCCTTAGCCTGCCCGAATACCGCCGCGATACCGTGCTGTGGCTGGGCGGCGGCAGCAATGTGCTGTTTATGCGGGATTACCCCGGCCTGGTGGTGCGCATGGCCACGCGCGGCATTGAGGTGGCCGACGGCGGGGCGGATACCGTGCGGGTGCGTGCCCAAGCCGGAGAAGTGTGGCATGATTTCGTGCAGCACACCTTGGCGCTGGGCTTGAGCGGTCTGGAAAACCTGAGCCTGATTCCCGGCACCGTGGGCGCGGCACCGGTGCAGAACATCGGCGCTTACGGCGTGGAAGTGAAAGACCGCATTATCGAGGTGGAGGTGTTCGATTTGGCGGCGCAACGGTTTGCCGTCCTCAGCCGCGACGATTGCCGCTTCGCTTACCGCGACAGCCTGTTTAAGCAGGCCGGCAAAGGCCGCTATGTGATCACCGCCGTCACTTTTGCCCTCAGCCGCCGTTTTGTGCCGCAACTGCGCTACGGCGATTTGAAAAACGTGGCCGACACTCTGGCGCAGGGCGGCTCGCTCACGCCGCAGCTGGTGGCCGAGGCCGTGTGCCGCATCCGCCGCAGCAAGCTGCCCGACCCGGCCGAACTCGGCAATTGCGGCAGCTTCTACAAAAATCCGGTGGTCAGCGCCGAAAAAGCCGCCGCTTTGCGGCAACGGCATCCCGGCCTGCCCGAATACCCGCAGGCCGACGGCAGCGTCAAACTGGCGGCCGGCTGGCTGATCGAGCAATGCGGCCTCAAAGGCCGGCAGGAAGGCGGCGCCGCCGTGCACGACAAACAGGCTTTGGTGTTGGTGAACCGCCGCCAAGCCACCGCCGGCGACGTCTCCCGATTGTCCGAACACATCTGCCGCAGCGTACAACAGCGTTTCGGCGTGGACTTGGAGCCGGAGCCCGTCTGGCTCTAAACACCCCGGGCGTGTCGTTACAAAGCGTTGCGGCTATTTTGGCTTTGCAAGCATGATGACGGCACGCCCTACGGGCAGCCGGCCGGCAAGCTGTTTGTTAAAGTGAAACAAGTAGGGTGCCGGCCGATTGTCCGCAGGCTCCGGAACCTGTATTCTTCAGGCAGCGAATCTGCCGAGTGCAGGTTCTTTCATCTGCCTGCCGTTTTCCCGCAAACGGCCGGCAGCAGGGCGCGCAAGCCCCGTCACACACAGAAGAAACCGCCATCCCGAATACAAGATCAAGGAGTTCCGCCATGGCCAAGAAACCCGGCAAGCCGAGTACTTACGACCGCATTGTTGATGCCAGCCTGAAACTGTTCAACGAAGAGGGCGAGCGCAACATCAGCACCAACCACATCGCCCAACACCTCGGTATCAGCCCCGGTAATCTGTATTACCATTTCCGCAATAAAGACGAAATCATCATCCAGCTGTTCAAGCGCTACACCAACACGCTGTTGGACTACATCCGCCAAACCGAACTGCCCGCCGACATGGCGAAAATGGGCGAATACATGAACGGCGTGTACGACATTCTGTGGGATTACCGCTTCCTGTTCAGCGATGTGAACACCCTTCTGATGCGCAGCAAAGAGTTGTTGGGCGACCACAATGAGTTTACCCACGTGAAGATTTCCCCGCTGCTGGTGCAGATTTTCACCGAGTTGCGCCAGAAAGGCATTTTGGAAGCCAGCGATCAAGCCCTGCGCGAACTGGGTCTGAACGTGTGGCTGGTGACCAAATACTGGTTTGATTTCGATAATTCGCAACACGACGGTTCGTGGAACGAGGGCGCCAAGCGCCGCGGTATTTACCAGACCATGAGCCTGATCCGCGGTTTTGTTGCCCCCGCCCATGCCGAGAATTATGAGCGGCTGATGCAGGAATACCGCAGTTGAGTCCGGCCGCGGCAAACCGGAAGAAAGGCTACCTGAAAATTCAGGTAGCCTTTTTGGCGGGGGCTGCTTCTTTATCGCTCCTGTAAAGCCTGTTTCATGCGGGTAATGGGCTTAATCAGATATTGGAACACGGTTTTTTCGCCGGTGCGGATGTCCACGGTGGCGGTCATGCCGGGGGTGATTTCCAGCGGTTGCCCGTTGCCGTCGGTCATGCGGTTGCCGCTGGTTTCCACCAATACGCGGTAATAGGCCTCGTCGGGATTGAGCTTGAGGGCGCTGGAGCGGCGGTCGTCCTGCAGGGTGTCGGGGCTGATGAGGGTAACCTTGCCTTCGATGCCGCCGTAAATCGCGTAGTCATAAGCGCTGATTTTCACCACCGCCTCTTGGCCGGGGCGGATAAAGGCCACGTCTTTGGGGCGGATGTAGGCCTGTACCAGCAGTTTGTCGTCCAACGGCACGATTTCCAGAATGTCCTGTCCGGCCTGTACCACGCCGCCGACGGTGTTGATGCGGATGTTTTTCACCACGCCGCGCAAAGGGGCGCGGATTTGCGAGCGGTCCACCGGGTCGGCGCGCATGGCCATGTTTTCGCGCGCCTGCGCCAGCTCGGATTCGATTTGCACCAGCTCGTTGCTGGCTTCGGTCACGTAACGGTTGCGGCGTTCCGCGATTTGCTGCGACAAATCGGCCGACTGCCGTTTCATGCGCAAAAGCTCCACCTCCGACATCACGCCCTGCGCCACCATCGGCTCGGTGATGGCGATTTCGCGGTCAAGCATGGCCTTGCTTTGCTGCAGGCCGCTGACGGCATCGGCCATCGCGCGGCGGCGGGCTTGGTAGGCGGCGGTTTCGCGGGCGCGCAACTCGGCGGGCAGGCCGGCCGGGAATTGCAGCGTTGTGCCGTGCGCTTCGGCCTGCAGGCGGGCGGAAATCGCCTGCAGATTGTTCACCTTGGCTTCGCTTTCGCGCAGCACGGCGGAGCTGCGGGTGTCGTCCAGCAGAATCAGCACTTGGCCTTTTTCCACCACATCGCCTTCTTTCACTTTGATTTCGCGGATGATGCCGGGGTCGAGGCTTTGCACGATTTGGTCGCGGCTGCTCGGAATCACGCTGCCCTGGCCGCGGGTGACTTCTTCCAGCGGGCTGTTGTAGGCCCACGCCACGAAGATGACCAGCAGCAGGGCGAACAGCAGGGTCACGGCGAAAATGCCGCGGTGTTTTTCGGTCTGCAGGGCGGCATTGAGGTCGTTGATTAAGGCCAGATCGGCTTCTTTGATTGGTTGCTCGGGTTGGTGGCGGGGCATGGCGGGTTTCTCCGGTGGGGGCTGCCTGAAACTCAGGCGGAGCGGACGGCGGGTTGGGCCGGTGCGGCAGGCTGGGGCTCGCCGCCCGTCAGGCGCTGGAGCACCGCATCGCGCGGCCCGTCCAAAATCATCCGGCCGTCTTCCACCACGATGATGCGGTTGACGATGCGCAGCACCTGCGGGCGGTGGGTCACCACCAGCAGGGTGCGTTCTTTGGTCCAGTCGGCCAGCACGCGCAGGGCGCGGTTTTCGGTGCCTTGGTCCAAACCGCTGGTGGGTTCGTCGAGCAGCACCACGCGCGGGTTTTTCAATGTCATGCGTGCCAGCGCCAGCAGCTGCTGCTGGCCGCCGGAGAGGCCGAGGCCGTTTTCGCCCAAAGGCATGTCCAAACCGCGCGGATGGCTTTGAATCAGGCGGTCGAGGCCGAAGCGGCGCAGGGCGAACATCAGTTCTTGGTCGCTGGTGTGTTCGCCGGCCGCCAGATTCAGGTTGTCGCGCAGGCTGCCCAAAAACAGGCGCGGCGACTGGCCGAACAGGGCGATTTGGTGGCGCAGATAATCGGGGTCGATTTGGCGCAGGTCGATGTTGTCGATACAGATATTGCCGTCGGCCGGCTCGTAAAGGCCGGCGGCCAGCTTGAGCAGGGTGCTTTTGCCGCTGCCGATGCGGCCGAGAATGCCGATTTTTTCGCCGGGTTGGATATTGAGGCTGATATTGCTCAGTGCCGCCTGGTTGTCTTTGCCGTAGCGGAAAGAGACGTTGTTGAAGCTCATGCCGCCCTGCATCGCGTCCAGCGTGATGTATTGGCGGTCGGGCGCGCGTTCGATGGGGCGCTCGACAATATTGTTGACGCCTTTAAACGCCAGTCTGGCCTGCTGGAAACGGGTGGCCAAGCCGGCGATTTGCGCCAGCGGCGCCAGCGCCCGGCCGGAAAGGATGACGGCGGCAATCAAGGCGCCCATGGTGATGCGGTCGGCTTCGTGGCTGCTGTGGATGAGGTAGGTGCCGAGCACCACCAGAAATACGGTGTTCAGCTGCTGCATGGCCACGGAAAAGCTGACCACGAAGTTGCTCAGGTTTTTCACTTTCACTTGGGAAGCGGCGGTTTTGGCGGTGAAGTTGTCCCAGCGCTGTTGCGCCCAATTCACCGCATTATTGGCTTTCAGGGTTTCGATACCCTCGATGGCTTCCACCGCCAAACCCTGGCGCTGCGAAGATTCGCGCATGGATTCGTTGATGTAGCGCGCCATGCGCGGCTGCACCGCCAGTCCCACCAAAATCACCAGGGGAATGATGATCAGCGGCACCAGCGCCAGTTTGCCGCCCAGCATGGCAATCACAAACACAAACAGCAGCAGGAAAGGCATGTCCACCAAGGCCAGCAGGCTGGCGCTGGTCATGAATTCGCGCACCGATTCGAAATCGCGCAGATTGTTGGCATAGGAGCCGGAAGACACCGGTTTGTCGGCCAGGCGCAGGCTCATCACGCGGCGGAACAGGGCGGAACTGATGATGAGGTCGGCCTTTTTGCCGGCGATGTCGGTGAGGTAGCCGCGAATCAGCTTGGCCACAAACTCAAAGCTGATGGCCAGCACCACGCCGATGCTGAGCGCCCACAGGGTTTCGTAGGTTTGGTTGGGAATCACGCGGTCGTACACATTCATCACATACAGCGAGCTCACCAGCGCCAGAAAATTGATGATAAACGTGGCCAGAATCACTTGGTAATAATAGTTTTTGAAGCGCCAAATCACTTTCCAAAACCAAGCTTTGGGCAGATGGTATTCGGGCAGCTCGGAGCGGGTGTCCGAGGCGGCCTTGGGTTTGACAAACCAGCAGAAACCCAAATAGAGCAGGTTGAGCTCGGCGTGGCTCAACACCTTTTCCAAGCCGTCGGTTTGGCGGATGGCGTAGCGCCGTTCGCTGCCGCTGCCTTCGATTCGCGTGACCACGGCGGCTTCTTCGTCGTGCAGAATCAGTACCGCAGGCACGGCCAGGGCGGGAATTTCGGACAGCGGACGTTTAGAAAGCGTGTTTTCAAAGCCGTGGCTGCGCAGCACTTCGGCCAGCGAACGGAAAGTGTCGTGGCGGCTTTCGCCGCGCACGGTTTGCGCGGCCAAGGTTTCTTTGGCCAGCGGCGCACCGCAGATTTTGGTGGCCAAAGCCAGATGGTCGATTAAGGCGTTCATGGTTGTCGGGCTGGGGTGGGCAACAGTTGTTCGGGTATCGGCATGTCCATCAGATCGGCGGGTATGCTACCGGAGGAAGCGGAGACGGGTTTCAACAGGTTCGGATCATGCGCATGTTCGGCAGGGGCGGCCGGCCGCCGGTTTGGGTTTTCAGGCAGCCTCACGGGCGTTTGGGGTGGCGGCGGGGCGGGGTGCTTGGCCTGCCGTGCGGTTTGAGGCGGGCTTTCAGGTAGCCTGTGTGCGGCAGGCGGGGAAGCCGGCGGCGGTTGCGGGGAAGGTACGGGTGCCGCTTCCGCCTTTGCAGCGGGGGCGGCGGGCGGCGGGGCGGACAGAAGCTGTTGGGGACGGGCCGGAGCCGCCCGCCCCGGTTCGCCGTTTGCGCTGTGTGCCCAATCGGTAACGGCGGCTTGGGCGGTCAGGTAAGCCAGCGCGGCATCGGAAAAATCGGCATAGGCGTTCACTTCCGCAATCTGGATGTTCGACAATTCCTGATAAGCGTTCAGCACATCGGCCAGCGAGCGGCGGGCGATTTTGAATTGGGCTTCGTAAGCACGCACCACTTCGCGTTGGGCGCTGATTTGTTGGATGGCCACCAGCATCCGGCGGCGGCTCTGTGCCATGTCTACCTGTGCCGTTTGCGATTTCTCGGCGGTTTCGCGCAGGATTTCGTCGAGCTTGGCCTCGGCGGCCGCCAGGGAATAGCCGTCCTGCCGCACAGTATGGCGGGCGGCGTTGTCGAAAATATTCCACGCCAGGCTGAGGAACACTTCGCGGTTATTGCGGTTCAGATTGCCTTCCAGATTCACCGAGGGCAGGCGGCGGGCGCGGCTCACGTCCACTTGGGCGCGCACGCTGTCCCATTCCGATTTTTGCGCCAGATAGGAGGGGTGCGACAATTGGTTGCGGTTTTGATAGCGCGAAATGATGTTTTCCGGCGTGTCGCCGGCAAACGGATCGCGCAAGTCGGCCGCCTGCAAAGTGCGGCCGGTATAGCGGCTCAGGCTGCTTAAAGAAGTATGGAGGATGCGCTGTTGCTGTAAGAGATTGGATTCGGCCTGCAAACGCCGTGCCTGCGCTTCGGTGAGCTCCGAACGGCGGCCGGCGTCATAGCGCACAATCACCGACAAATCGTGCAGCATTTTATCGTGCCGGGCCAGGCTTTCGCGGTACACCTCGCTTTGCTCGCGGGCGCGCAGAGCCGTCAGATAGAGTTCGGCAATGGTTTTGCCCAATTGTTCGCGGGTTTCGTCGTATTTGTGGCGGTAATATCCCTGTTTGCTGCGGTCGCGGTCTACCGCCGCTTCAATCCCGCCCCAAGCATACAGATTCAAACGCCCGTGCAGGCCGATGGCGCCGTCTTCGCGGCCGGCGGAACGGTTTTGGTGCTGCGCCAGCGTTTGGCGGCCGGTGAGCGAGAGCACGGGGTAATGCCCGGCTTGGGAAATCTTAACCTGCTCTTCGGCGGCGGCCACATTCGCCCGCGCTTCCTGCAGCCGCGGATCGCTGTTCAAAGCGTGGCGGAGCACGGCTTTCAGGCCGCCGCCGTCCGCATGGGCGGCGGTGGCGGAGACGCAGAGGAGGAAACTGAGCAAATAAGGCCGGAGTATCATGGGGCACAACGTCGGGTTGTCGGATGCGGGCGTCAAGAGGCTGCGCCGCGCCATTCGTGAAGGCAGACTCTAAAGTCCAGAGATGCCGTATGATAGCAGCCGATGTGGGCGCAGCGTTAATTTACTCGGGGATTGCGTAAAAATTGTTGCGTCGCGTGCCCCTTCAGGGTTCAAAAACGCCGCCGAACCCGGTTTGCCCGCCGGATCAGGGCCGTACATGCCGTTTTCCCCTACGTCGCTGATAATATTGTGCTTTCAGGTGGCCTGTAAGGGGCGGCATCGGGCAATGATTCGGCGGTCGGCAGGAAAAACGGTGCGTCAGCACCGCTGCTGCCGATGTTCCGCCTGTTCCGGCCATGGGCGCTCGGCTATAATAAGCGTCTTTACAAATCATAAATCTGCTCAAGTTCTCGGGCTACCTGAAAGGCCTAAATCCATGTTGATTTGCAATCCCTACGAAATCGTTATCCAAGGCATCACCGGCAACGGAAAAACCTTCCGCCCCAGCGATTGGTCGGAGCGTTTGTGCGGCATTCTGTCTTCGTTCGACAACAACCGCCTTTCCTACCATGATTGGGTGCGCCCCATTCTGGTGGACAACGTGCGCTGCGTGGCCGTAGATAAAAAGCTGGAGCAGATCAACGAATCCATGTTCCGCTTCCTGATGGATTTCGCTCACGACAACGATTTGCGCGTGATCGACTGCAAAGCCCTGCTCGAAGAACAAAACGCAGCGGAGGGCACGCTTTTAGACAGCGCCCTGCAGGCCCAAGCCGAGGCCGATTCGCAAGCGGCCCAAGCCGAAGCCGCAGCCGGGCCGGCGGCAGATCAAGCGGCTGCCGCATCGTTTCATGCACGGATTCTGGAGCGGGACGAACTGCATCTGGCCTATCCCGCCTTCCGCCCCGTTTTGCCCGATTCCCTGGGGCAGGTACACTTCAATCAGAGAATCGCCAAACTGCACGGGCAAGGCAGGCAGCTTGCCGCATGCTTTGACGGGGCGGGGAATGCCGTGGCCGCCTGCCTGTTTCTCCTGTGCGACAGCCTGCACGGCGGCAGCCAACTGCACATCGACACCCTGAGCTTCATCCCTTCGGCCGGCATCCGCAGCCTATCCGAACTGCTGCACCAAATCGAACAGTCGGCCAAGCACGCACAGTGCGCCCGAATCAGCATGCCCGCACCCGCCGGGGCGGCGCACCGGGAAATCTGGCAGGCGCTGCTGGCGGCAGAATTTGCCGCCGAAAGCACGGTTTTTGTAAAAAAATTATAAAGTCCCGTTAACTTTCCGAGTTTTCCCTATCTAACCGATTGTTTGTTGGCAATAAATTTCTGATTCCGGCGTGTTGTAAATAAGCCGCCCGCAAAAGGGCGGGGCGGCAGGCTTGCTGGTTTCGTTAAGAAAAAGCCAGTATGATGCTTTACCAAGTTCAGTTGCGTTTAGCGTATGCGTGTCGGCGGCGCAAGCCGGTTCGGCTCCGGCCGGCCACGTTCCGAAGGGGCGGCAGCAAAGCGACTGCGTGAAATTGATCCATCATAGAAGAAGGAATGAAAAAATGAATAAGGTTTATCGTACCGTATGGAACGAGCACACCAACACATGGGTGGCCGTGCAGGAAACGGCCAAAGCCCGCGGGAAATCCGGCAAATCAGGTGGCTCCATTGTGAGCGAGCTGGGCATCGGCGGCTCGCGCTTTATGATGACCGCTGCCGCTTCCGCCGTATTGTTAATGAGCGGCCAGGCGATGGCGGCGGTTATTGCTGACGGTACCGCCAGCGGTGCCGTTGTGGTGCATACCGGTGGTAGCAGCCAAAGTGTGGCGCAAGGTCAGGATTCAACGGCCATTGGCACCAATGCTAAGGTAACGGGTGCTGCTGATACCGCGCAAAGCTCGATTGCTTTTGGGAGTAACGCGGAAGTTCGTGCTGCAAAAAATGCGATTGCTTTCGGTACGGGTGCGGTAGCCGATAAAAACAATGCGGTTTCCGTAGGCAATACGGCGAAGGCAACTGGTCAATCCGCATTGGCTGTTGGCGATGGTGCCAGTGCTTCTGCAGGTCAGTCTACCGCAGTTGGAGTCGGTACGAAAGCAACTGCGGCAGGTGCATCCTCTTTCGGCCATATTGCAAATGCCTCTGGTGTGCACAGCACCGCTATTGGCAGTAAAGCTGTGGCACAGGGAGGAAATAGTGTTTCCATTGGTCACGAAGCAGGAGTTGCTGCTGCTGGCGCTGATATTCCCCAGTTGCAAAATGCCATAAGTATTGGTAATGGTGCCGGTAAGAATGTAACCAGAAATATTCATGGCATCGCAATCGGTAATGAAGCAGGCCAAAACGTTAGTACGGCAGCGAATGGTGGACAAAATATAGCCATTGGTAATATGGCTGGTAAAGATGTAACCGGTAACACCAACGTTGCCATATCCAGCCGCGCCGGTCAGCATGTCAGCGGCCATGACAACTTTGCGGCTTTGATTGACGCCGGTCAATATGTGGCAGGCAGCAACAATATCGCCATCGGTAAAGAGGCGGGCCGTGGTACTGCTGCCAATCCGTTGAATGTATCCGATACCGTTGCCTTGGGCTTGAAAGCAACTGGCGGCCACAATGGCTCCATCGCTATCGGTAAAGAAACCGTGGCAACCAGCGCGGCCGCCAACAACGACCGGCACTCTGGCTTGATCGCCATTGGTGACACGGCCAAAGCCACCAATGATCAGGCCATTGCCGTTGGCAAGGCATCGGCATCTTCCGGTGACCGCTCCATTGCAATGGGCGCTGCTGCCAATGCAGCAGGATCTTCTGCCATCGCGTTCGGCACCAGCAGCTCGGCTGCCCACAAAGATGGTATTGCGATCGGCAATAACGCAAAAACCGGCACTGGAGACAACAATACAGCAGTAGGCGCGTATGCCCAGGCGCATACCGGCTGGTCAACCGCTGTGGGTACCCGTGCCCATGCAGCCAAGGACGGCGGTTTTGCCGGCGGTAAACTGGCCTATGCCAAAGGACAGGATGCCGTGGCAACGGGCGCTTACAGTTACGCCAATGGCGCGGCTTCTACGGCCATTGGTTATCAAAGCATTGTGGCGGACAACGCACATTCCAGTACAGCGATTGGTAGCGGCTCGGTCGTCAGCGGTACGCTGTCCGGTGTATGGAATGCCACGACTCGCGCCAATGCCAATGCTTACAACAACGCCAACCGCAGCTATGTAGGCGGTGACAACAACTACGCCATTGGCAATAAAAACATTATCGGCGACCAAACCTCCAACACCTTCATTCTCGGTAATAACGTCAAGCTGGGTGCAACATCGGCCACGCTGAACTCCACCAATCCTTTAGGTACTGGTAACGACATCGGCACTCGTGGTGAAACCGTAACTTACACGGGTGCGCAGGATCTTGACAACATGGTGGCGCTGGGTAGCGATACCAAAGTCAGCGTCAGCAATGGCGTCGCTCTGGGTTATGGAAGTAATGCCGCGACTGACAAAGGCCAGGTAGGCGCAGATCCTTTGAATGCAGTAACAGATAAAACTGGCGCTGCCTGGACTTCCACCAGCGCAGCAGTGGCAGTAGGCGACGCAGGGAACAATATCACCCGTCAGATTACTGGCGTGGCTGCGGGTACTCAGGATGCCGATGCCGTCAACGTGGCTCAGTTGAAGGCCGTTGCCAATCAGGTAGCTTCTTCGGCCACAACCCATTACTACAGCGTAGACGATAACGGGGTGAATGGCGGTAATTATTTGAACGATGGTGCGGCAGGCATTAATGCCTTGGCAGCAGGTGTCAATACCTCTGCAGTGGGTAAAAACGCCATCTCCGTAGGTGAAGCGGCGTCCGCCAACTCTACTACGGGTGCGCTGGCCATCGGCTCCACTTATGTCGGCCACAACCTGCGCGATACCGCCCTGCCGGTAGCCGATGGCGATGTCACGCTGGATCCGAATCATACAGACAGAGGCGAAGTAACAACTGTCGGTCATGCCCACTTCGGCCAAAGAGTCAGAAAAGTGGACAATGAATGGAAGCGGGAAGTAAGCGAATCGGTGAAAGCCTGGTCGGATAATGCCATTGCCATCGGTGTCGGTGCCGAAGCCGGTTTGGATAAGGCCAACCCGACAACACACAATGCAGGCAAAACCGGCGCGATTGCCATCGGCACCCGTGCCTTGGCCTACGAAGTGGCTTCCGTTGCCTTGGGTGAGCAGGCGGGTGCGTTTGGCGTGGCCTCAACCGCTTTGGGCACCGAAGCCACCGCCAACAACCAAAACGGCGTGGCCGTGGGCAGCGGCGCCACCGCCGAAGCCGACAATACTGTCGCGGCCGGCTTCAAAGCGGTTGCCGACGGCAAGAGTGCGGTGGCCGTGGGTGATCAGGCTTGGACATCGCAAGCGGCCAGCCAATCGCTGGCTTTGGGTAACTTGGCTGAAGTGCAAGGCCGAGGGCAGACCTTGGCAGAGATCAAAAACCAAGATACCACTAAGATCGCCAACGGTGCCGTAAAAGGCGTAGCTGTAGGCTATAAGGCTGTTGCCGTTGCCGATATTGAGGGCGGCGTGGCCTTGGGTGCGCACTCTACCGCCGACCGTTCCGCTTTGGGCGGTGGCGGTAATGGTGTGACCACCTCCGTTAATCCCACCGTTGCGAATCATACGGTAGAAATCGTGGGTCGCGATAAATCGCAAACGGCTACGGCAACGCGCAAAACCGTGGATGCGGTGTATGCTTTGGCTGCCGCCAGTACTACCGACAAACAAGCCATTACCGAGACTACTAAGCACACTTTGGGTGCGGTTTCCGTAGGCGGCTATACCCAAGATGGCAAACCGCAAACCCGTCAAATCACCAATGTGGCCGCCGGTAGCTTGGACAGCGATGCCGTCAACGTAGCGCAGTTGAAAGCCGTGGCCAATCAAATCACCAATGCTGCCGGTACGCACTACTACAGCGTCAACAGCAGCGCCCAAGGTGCAGGCAGCAACTACAACAACGATGGCGCCACCGCTGATCGCGCCTTGGCTGCCGGTGTAAACGCCAGAGCCACGGCATTTGGCGCCACCGCAGTGGGCAATCAGGCAGTCGCCAGCAATATTGAAGCGGTGGCCGTTGGTACCCGCGCTGCCGCCAGCAATACCGCCACCGTAGCGATTGGTGAAGGCACCAAGGCCAGCGGTACTTCTTCCATTGCCATTGGTCTGAATACCGAAGCCAGCGGCAATAACTCTTTTGTGATCGGTTCTGGTTCGCAAGATCCCAATGTTGCAGGTAGCCGTTTGGCCAAGGCATCGGGTGAGCAGGCAGTTGCCGTGGGTTATCGCACACAGGCTTTGAATCTGAATACGACCGCCATCGGTGCCAATGCTACGGCAGGATCTGGTACGGCAGATGCAAGAAATGCAACCGCTTTGGGTTCCAGCGCCACGGCATCTGCCGCCAGCAGTTTGGCCGTTGGCCCGTCTGCCAATGCCGCAGGCATTAGTTCTGTTGCCGTTGGCCGCGTGAGCAAAACCTACACCGGCAACGATATTGCCATCGGCTCCGAAGCGGAAGCCGGTGTCAGTGCGCCAGGTGCTGGCAGCAGCAACGCCATTGCCATCGGCCGCGCAGCCAAAGGTACGCAGGCTCAGGCGGTTGCCATCGGTGATGGTGCCAGCGTGACCCAGGCGCACGGTATTGCTTTGGGTTCAGGTAGCGTGGCCAGCGTGGCAGCAAGTCAAGTCGGTGCCGATCCGCTGAATGCGGGAGGTGCGAAAAACAATACGACTTGGACGGCGAGTCGTGCGGCGCTCTCTGTTGGTAACGGGACAACCATTACCCGCCAGATCACCGGCGTGGCCGCTGGTACCAACCCCACCGATGCCGTGAACGTGGCGCAGTTGAACACCGTGGCGAACC
>JAUMZB010000060.1 GCA_030528345.1 Eikenella sp. | reverse complement strand
AAGTGGATGCTGCCGTTGGCATACGGCAGGGCGGAAGTGACGAGGATTTTGCGTGGGGTCATGGCAGTGTGCGCAACAAAATAGAAAGGGCGGATTATAGCCCAAATCCCCGCCCGCAGACGCGCCGGCCGCGCAACATTGCGCTACAATAGCCGCCTTTCGGTTTCATGCAAGGGAAGGCTGCGGCCATGATTTACGGTATCGGCACAGACATGCTCGACAGCACGCGCATCGAACGGATGCACGCCAAATTCGGCCGGGCGCTGGCGGAAAAAATCCTCAGCCGCATCGAGTTGTTGGAACTGCCTTCGGCGGGCAATCCGGTGAACTATCTGGCCAAGCGCTTCGCCGCCAAAGAAGCGTTTGCCAAAGCGGTGCATACCGGCCTGCGCTCTCCGGTCACCCTCCACCATATTTCGGTCGGCCACGACCCGCTTGGCCGGCCGGAGTTTATTGTGGAGCCGCCGCTGCAGGCCTGGCTGGACGAACGCGGCATCCGCAAAGTCCACCTCAGCCTGAGCGACGAAGGCAAGCTGATCATGGCGTTTGCCGTGGCCGAAAAGGCTGCCTGAACACGCCCAAAAGGCTACCTGAAAACCGCCACAGAAAGAAAACGCCATGTTTTACAGCCGCCATGTGGCCTCCGGCCGCCTGCTCGAACAGCGCCCGCCAGAAGAAACCCCTGTTTGGAGCGCCGAACTGGATGCCGTCCGCGCCCGCCAGCCCGATTGGGCCGCCGCCGGCGTGCAGGTGCGGATTGCCGCCCTGCTCCGTTTTGCCGAACGCCTCGCCGGTGCCAAACACCGACTGGCGCGCATGGTGTGCGAAGAAGTGGGCCGTTGTCTGCGCGAATGCGAAGCCGAGCTCGACAAATCGGTGGAACTGGTGCGCTACTACGCCCGTTTGGCTCCGCAGCTCTTGCAGCACCAAACCATCGCCACCCAGGCCAGCCTCAGCCAAGTGCGCTTCGAGCCTCTGGGCGTGGTGTTGGCCGTGATGCCGTGGAACTACCCCGTCTGGCAAATTATCCGCTTTGCCGTGCCCGCGCTGTGCTCCGGCAATGCCTGCGTGGTCAAACCTGCGCCCAGCGTGCTGCGGGTGACGCAGGCGCTGTTCGACTTGGCCGGCAGCGGGCTGCCTTTCCGTCCGCTGTGGCTGGCCGAAGCCGATGTGGCCGAGGCCATCGCCCGTTGCGATGCGCTGGCCTTCACCGGCTCCACCGACACCGGTGCCAAGCTGGCCGCCCTGGCCGGCGCCAGCCTGAAAAAATCGGTGCTCGAACTGGGCGGCAGCAACGCCTTCATCGTGCTCGACGACGCCGACTTGGCCCAAGCCGCCGCCGATGCCTGTTATTCGCGCTTTCGCGACGCCGGCCAAAGCTGCAATGCCGCCAAACGCATTATTGTTACCGACAAAATTGCCGACGAATTCACCCGCCTGTTTCTGCACGAATGCGGCTACCTGAAACGCGGCGACCCCATGCACCCCGACACCACCCTCGCTCCCCTGCACCGCCGCGACCTCCAACTCAAGGTTCACGCCCAAGTGCAGGATGCCGTGGCCCGCGGCGCCGAACTCTTGCTCGGCGGCGAACTGCCCGACGACGGCAGTACCTTCTATCCCGCCACCGTACTCGTCGACATCCCCCCCGCCTGCCGCATGTACCGCGAAGAAGTGTTCGGCCCGGCGGTGGGCATTTTCCGCGCCCGCGATGCCGCCGATGCCGTGCGCATCGCCAACGACAACCGCTTCGGCCTCGGCGCCAGCATCTATTCCGCCGACCACGAACAAGCCTGGGCGCTGGCACAGCAAATCGCAGCCGGCAGCGTGTTCATCAACCGCCACACCAGCAGCGATTTGCGCCTGCCCTTCGGCGGCGTGAAGGACTCCGGCTACGGCCGCGAACTTTCCGAATTCGGCCTCTACGAATTTGTGAACGTGAAAAGCTATTGGCAGAAATAAAGCCGATGCGGGCTAGGGCGTGTCGTCATAATGCTTGCGAAGCGGTTTTTTGAGGCAAAATCTGCAGTTGCCAGGCAAAAAGCGCAGCAAGATTGGACATCTTGCGAGCATTTTTAACGCAGCAGATGCGGATTTTGACCAAAAATACCGCCGCAATGCTTTGTGACGACACGCCCTACATGAAACCGCACTTTCAGGTAGCCCGCTTTCAGGTAGCCGCCACCGCTTTCGGAAAGCCCGTCATGCACACAACGAAACCGCACTCCGCCGCCCTGCCCTTGCCCCATATCCTGCTGGCGCTGGCTGTGGCCTTGGTGTGGGGCAGCAACTTCGTGGTGATCAAACTGGGGCTGGCGCAACTGCCGCCGCTCTTGTTTGCCGCGCTGCGTTTTGCGCTGGCCGCCGTGCCGCTGGTACTGTTTCTGCCTCGACCGCCCGTGCCTTGGCGCAATTTGGCGGCCTACGGCCTGGCCATCGGCTTGGGCACTTTCGGCCTGCTGTTTCTGGCCATGAACCGCCACATTTCCCCCGGCCTGGCCTCGCTGGTGATTCAAGCGCAGGTATTTTTCACCATCGGACTGGTTATTTGGCAAACCGGCGAACGGCCGCCGGCCTTTCAAATGGCCGCCATGATTTTGGCCGCCGCCGGCATGGGGTTGATCATCGCCCGCACCGAAGGCGACACCACGGCGCTGGGCGTGGCCTTGGTGCTGTTGGCCGCGCTGTCTTGGGCGCTGGGCAATCTGGTCGGCCGCGCCGCCGGCCCGGTAAACGCCTTGGCCTATGTGGCCTGGTCCAGCCTGTTTGCCGTGCCGCCCTTGCTGGGCTTGTCGCTCTGGCTGGAAGGCGCGCCCCGCATCGCCGCCGCGCTGGCCGAAGCCGACGCCGCCGCTTGGGCGGCCGTGTTGTGGCAATCGCTGGGCAACACCGTCTTCGGCTACGGCGCTTGGGCTTGGCTGCTGGCACGCCATCCCGCGGCCAGCATCACCCCGTTTGCCCTCTTGGTGCCGCTCAGCGGCATGGGCGCGTCGGCGCTGCTGTTGGGCGAAACCCTGCCCGGCTGGAAACTGGCCGCCGCCGCTCTGGTACTGGCCGGGCTGGCGCTCAATGTGCTCTGTCCCCGCCTCTCGGCCGGCCGGCAAAACGGCGCAAATTCTGCGTAAAACCGCGCCTTGTCCACAACCGGCTGCCTGAAAGGCTGAGATGCTTTTCAGGTAGCCTGACCGCTTGATTTCCCTTTCCCGAAAGCCCCTATGCGCGACCAAAAAATGAACCCCTTTATCGTGATGGACATCGTACGCGAAGCCGCCCGTTATCCGCACGCCGTCCACTTTGAAATCGGCCAGCCCGACCTGCCGCCCGCCCCCGCCGTCAAAGCCGCCCTACGGCAGGCCGTGGCCGACAACCGCTTCAGCTACACCGAAAGCCTCGGCCTGCCCGAACTGCGCGAAAAAATCAGCGCCCATTACCGCAGCGAATACGGCGTTGCCGTTGCCCCCGAACGCATTCTGCTCACCCCCGGCACCAGCGGCG
Organism: Eikenella sp.; assembly: GCA_030528345.1. Classification (GTDB taxonomy): domain Bacteria; phylum Pseudomonadota; class Gammaproteobacteria; order Burkholderiales; family Neisseriaceae; genus Eikenella. Next base: position 3,340 of record JAUMZB010000060.1, on the reverse strand, counting down.
CCTTCCTCATCGCCTATGCCCTCACCCTGCCGCCCGGCAGCCGCCTCGGCCTCACCGACCCCGCCTACCCCTGCTACCAAAACTTCGCCCACCTGCTCGACGTCACACCCGAATTTTTCCCCGTCGGCGCCGAAGACCGCTACCAGCTCCATCCCGGCCAACTGCAAGGCCGCCAACTGGCCGCCCTGCAGATTTCCTCACCCGCCAACCCCACCGGCAACCTCTACAGCCCCGAACGGCTGCAGGCTTTAAACGAATACTGCCGCGCGCACAGCACCGCCTTTATCTCAGACGAGCTCTACCACGGCCTGGTGTACGACGGCCAAGCCGCCACCGCCCTGCAGTTCAACCCCGACGCCTATGTGATCAACGGCTTTTCCAAATACTTCTGCCTGCCCGGCGCCCGCCTGGGCTGGCTCATCGTGCCCGAACACAAAGTGCGCGCCGCCGAAATCGTGGCACAAAACCTGTTTATCTGCGCCCCCACCCTCAGCCAATACGGCGCCCTAGCCGCCTTCGATGCAGGCTACCTGAACAGCATCCGCGAGCAATTCAAAGCCCGCCGCGACTTCCTCTATCGGGCACTCAAGCCCCTCTTCCCCATCGACGCCAAACCGCAGGGTGCGTTTTACCTGTGGGCCGACGTTTCCCGCTACACCGACGACAGCTACGCCTTCGCCAAACAGATGCTGGCCGACATTCAGGTAGCCTGCACCCCCGGCATCGACTTCGGCCGCCACCGCACCGCCCGCTACCTGCGCTTTGCCTACACCCGCGAAACCGCCCACATGCAGGAGGGCGTGGAACGCATCCGCCGCTGGCTGGCCGGGCGTTGAGCCCGCCCCGCAAACAAAAAGCAGGTTGGACAACCTGCTTTTTAATCGGTTTCCGTTAGCGAAACGGCTTGCGGCTTTTTGTTTCAGGTAGCCTGCAAGCGCACCGGCCGCCTGTGTTTTGGGCTTAGTGGACGTTTGAGATGGTTGTCCTTCCCGTTTTTCCTTTTTAAATGCCAAATAAATTATCAATAAACAATCGTTTATTCTCCATATTCAAACCTGCGCGGCAACGTATTTGGTTCTTTAAGCCACCGAATTTCCCTCCGGCCTGTTGGCCGTGTCCGGCATCATCCACTCCTGTTTTGTTCAACCTAAATAAATCGGGCAGCTTCCTTTTCGGGCTGTGATATGCGCTGCGCAGCCGTTTTTGGGTATCCCGCTTTTTCTTTCCGTTCCCGCCGTGACCCGGCTCATTCGGCTGGCTTTTATGCCGCCCAAACCATTGTCGGCGTGCATGGCCGAACGCCTGTTGGTCTGTATCGGAGATGCTGTCCGTGATCTGTTTTAAAGCTTTTCCCGCCTCTGGTTTGGGGCGTCAGCCCAGGCAGCACCGGATGATTTGTTGCTGATAAAACCGGCACATCTGGAGCGGAAGATACTTGTTGGAGCGGGAGCATTTGTAGCGGAATCACTATATCCGGCCGCCCTTGAGCTTCCCGCCGCCTGCCTCCCGGATTTCAGGTATAATCGCGAATCTTTTCCATTTACACTTTTTTACTCCCCTTTCCCCCCGAAAGCCGTTCATTATGTCCCGCTCCCCCCATACCAATCTGCTGCCGCAGGAATGGCGTGCCAGCACCTCTTTGGCCGGCGTTTACGCCCTACGCATGCTGGGCATGTTTTTGGTGTTGCCCGTGCTGGCGCTGCATGCCGTGGCGCTCGGCGGCAGCAAAGCCGACGGCGGCATGGCGATTGCCGCCTACGGCCTCACCCAAGCCCTGCTGCAACTGCCGCTGGGCATTGCCTCCGACCGCTTCGGCCGTAAGAAAGTCATTTACCTCGGCTTGGCCGTGTTCGCCGCCGGCAGCCTGATTGCCGCCGTGGCCGACAATGTGACGCTGCTTATCATCGGCCGCGCCATCCAAGGCGCCGGTGCCGTGAGCGCCGCCGTTACCGCCCTGTTGGCCGACCTCACCCGCGAAGAAGTGCGCACCCGCGCCATGGCCTCGGTGGGCCTGACCATCGGACTGACCTTTGCCGCCAGCATGGTGTTGTCGCCGGTTTTGACCCGCTACATCGGCGTGGGCGGCCTGTTCGCCCTCACCGGCATCCTCAGCCTGGCCGCCATCGCCGTCGTGGCCTGGATCACGCCCACGCCCACGCACAGCAAAACGCGTGAAGACGCCGACGCCCAGCCCTCGCGCATCAGCGAAGTGGTGGGCAACGGCCAGCTGATGCGCCTCAATTTCGGCATCTTCGCCCTGCAGAGCGTGATGATGGCGGTATTCGCCAGCCTGCCCTTTGCGCTGGAGCAGCTGGGTATGCCGAAAGAAAACCAATGGCAGGTGTATCTGCCGGCCGTGCTGCTGGGCTTGGTGCTGATGGTGCCCGCCATCATCATCGGCGAAACGCGCGGCAAGCTGAAAAGCGTGTTTGTGCTCGGCATCCTTTTTATCGCCCTCGCCCTGTGCGGCCTGTATTGGGGCATCCATTCGCTATTGGCCATCGGTATCGCGCTGGCGGTGTACTTCATCGGCTTCAATATTCTGGAAGCCAGCCTGCCTTCCATTGTGTCGAAAATCGCGCCCGGCGATTTGAAAGGCACCGCCATGGGCGTGTATAACACCGCCCAATCCATCGGCGTGTTTGTCGGCGGAGCGGTCGGCGGCCGCCTCTACCAACACTACGGCTTCGGCGGCATGTTTGCCTTCTCGCTGGGTCTGACCCTGCTGTGGCTGTTGGTGGCCGCCACCTCGCCCGCGCCCGAAGCGGTGAAAAATGTTATGATGGCCGTCCACCCGCGCTGGCGCGGCCGCGAAAACGAGCTGGCCGACACCCTCATGCAGCAACACGGCGCCACCGCCGCCAGCTTCAGCGCCGACAAAACCACCCTCTATTTGAAAGTGCGCCGGGGCTTCGATGAGGCCGCCGCCCAACAAATGATTTCAGGAGCAGATTCCCATGTTGAATAAAGTCACCCTCATCGGCAACCTCGGCCGCGACCCCGAAGTACGCTACATGCCCAACGGCGAAGCGGTCTGCAACTTCTCCGTCGCCACCAGCGAAAGCTGGACCGACCGCAACAGCGGCCAGCGCCAGGAGCGCACCGAATGGCACAACATCACCATGTACCGCCGTCTGGCCGAAATCGCCGGCCAATACCTGAGAAAAGGCAGCCAAGTATATATAGAAGGCCGCATCCAAAGCCGCAAATACACCGGTAAAGACGGCATCGAACGGACTGCCTACGACATCATCGCCAACGAAATGAAAATGCTGGGCAGCCGCGGCAGCGGCGGCAGCCAATACGATGACGGCGGCTACCAAAACGCGCCGGCCCAAGG
>JAUMZB010000059.1 GCA_030528345.1 Eikenella sp. | reverse complement strand
TCCAGCACTTCGCTCATTTTTACGCCCAAATCGTCGGCAATGGTTTGCGCTTCTTCCGGAGACAGGGCGCTCAGGCTTTTGCGCATGCTGCGCAGATTGAAAAACAGTTTGCGTTGCGGCTTGGTGGTGGCCACGCGCACCATGCGCCAGTTGCGCAGAATGAATTCATGGATTTCGGCTTTGATCCAGTGGACGGCGAAAGAAAACAGACGTGCGCCGCGACCGGGTTCGTAGCGTTTGACCGCTTTCATCAGACCGATATTGCCCTCTTGGATGAGGTCGGCTTGATTTAAGCCGTAGCCGTCGTAACCGCGTGCGATGGATACCACTACGCGCAGATGCGAGAGGATCAGCTGTTTGGCTGCTTCTAAGTCGCCTTGCTGCTGGCGCACGGCGAGAGAATGTTCTTCTTCGGGGGTTAACAGAGGAATGCTGTTTACGGTGTGAATATACTGCTCCAAGCTGCCGTGACCACTGGGTACGGGCAAAGCAAAGGCGGTGTTCAGAGTCATATATATATTGCTTCCTTCTTGTTTGTGATGTGGTTCGGTGGATGCCGAACGGGGCATTCTAACACCATTTCCACGAAATATGATTAGACACCAAAACCGTGTGAGATTGGTTTTCAATAGGTAAAATTTTGTAGTTTTATAAATTCTATTTATTTTTTAAATTTTAGATGGTCCGCTCGGCTCGGTGGCGGCGGCACGGTTTGGCCGGCCGGTTCGGGTTTTGCGCCCGATGAGCAGCAGCAGAATAGCGCCGGCCAGACATATGCCGACGAGCATCAGCGAGCCGCCCATGCGCATAAACGGGGTTTGGCCTTGGTAGCCTTGGATATTGCCCTGCAATACGGTGCGGGTATCGGCTTCGGCGGCGGCGACAATGCGGCCTTGCGGGTTGATGATGGCGGTGGCGCCGGTATTGGTGGCGCGCACCATGTAGCGGCCGAGTTCGAGGGCGCGGGTTTGTGATTGCTGCAAGTGTTGGAACATGGCATTGGATTGGCCGTACCAAGCCATATTGCTGACATTGGCCAGTAGGCTGGACTGTTTGGCCGAGGCGATGAGTTCGTCGCCAAAGCCGTCTTCGTAACAGATATTGAAGGCAACCGTTTGTCCGGCCAATTCCAGGGGGGCTTGATTGGCGCCGCCGCGATCGAAATCGGCCAAGGGCATGTTCATCATTTTATAGAGCGGTTCGGTCAGTGCGGGCAGGGGTTTGTATTCGCCGAAGGGCACCAAGTGGTCTTTGGCATAGTAGGGGATGTCGTCGGGCCGGTCGGGATGGTAGCGGCTGAGGTTGAGTACGGCGTTCAGGTAGCCGGTGCGCTCGGTATTGTACTGCGCCATGCCCACAGCTAAGGCGCTGCCGTTGCGTTGCGCTTCGTAGGCGAATTGGTCGAGTACGCCGGGATGAAAGGTTTGCAAATCCTGCCGCATCAGGGGTAGGGCGGTTTCGGGCAGGATGATGATGTCGGCGTGCGTGCGTGCAACCTGTTCGTAATAGTTTTGAATGGTGGCAGACAGTTGCTCGGGCTGCCATTTCAGGGTTTGCGGTACGTTGCCTTGGGCCAGGGCGATGCTGTTGCTGCTGCCGTCGGGGGTGGTAAACGGGGTGTGGCGCAGCAGCCAGCCGCTGCCGAGCAGCGTACCGAGCAGGAGTGCGTAACACAGGCGTTGGCACCACGAGTGTTGGTACAGCAACAAGAACAGCCAGGCACCGGACAAAGCACACGCTAAGGTAACCAGATGCAGGCCGCCGACAGGGGCGAAGCCGGCCAGCGGGGAAAAGTCGGCGATTTGGCTGTAACCCAAGGCGCCCCAACCGAAGCCGGTAAGGGCGCGTTCACGGGCAAATTCGGTTAATGTCCATAAGAGGGGCAATAACAGACCGATGCGCCAAGGGCGGGTTAGGGCGGATTTTTCCAGCAGCCAGAAGCAGGCGGCGGGGTAGAGTGCCAGATAGGCGGGCAGCAGCAGGGTAAGCGGCAGGGCATACAGGTTGGGCAGGCCGGAAATGTCGTGGAGTGCGGTATACACCCAATAAAACTGTGCGGTATAGCTGACGAGGCCGAACAGGTAGGCGCTGCGGATGCCGATGGCGGGTCGTAGTTCGGTCAGGAAAATCAGTGCGCAGAACAGCAGGGGCATTAACCAGAATTGGTAATAAGGCGCGAAAGCCAAGGGAGTGGCGGCGGCAATCAGAAACAGCGAGGGCCAATAGACAAGCGTGCGGCGGAAGCAATCATCCAAGCGGAGGGCCGGGTTCATGTTTTCAGGTAGCCTTTGTGTGGGTGGGGGGAGAGGGGATAATGACTGCTTAGAGTGGTTTTAGGGTGTCGTTAGGATGGCGGGCGTGAAACTGGTGCGGCCTGCCATGCCGAATGAATTCTGCTTGCTCAGTTGTCGATGAGCGAGAAGCGGGAGGTTTGGCGGCCTCCCGTTTGTCATCAATAGTCGAAGTCATCCTGCGGCGTAAGACTCCAATAAGGCATGGAAAGCTTTGGCGGTTTCCGGGTGTTTCAAGCCGTAGGCCAGGGTGGCTTCCAGGTAGCCCAGTTTGCTGCCGCAGTCGTAACGTTTGCCTGCAAAAGCGTGTGCCAATACCGGTTCGTGTTCCAACAACTTGGCAATGCCGTCGGTCAGTTGGATTTCGCCGCCGGCGCCGCAGCCGACGGTGCCCAGCAGGTCGAAAATGCGCGGGGTGAGCAGGTATCGGCCGACTACTGCCAGATTGGAAGGCGCATCCTCCGGTTTGGGCTTTTCCACAATGCTGCTGATGCGTTGGTATTGCTGCCAAGGATGAACTTCCACAATGCCGTATGAGCCGGTTTGCGACGGCTCTACGGTTTCGACGCCCAAAACGCTGTTGCCGGTTTCTTGGTAGATTCCAACCATTTGGCTAATGGCGCCTTGGGGCGCGTCGATTAAGTCATCGGCCAGAATCACAGCAAAAGGCTCGTTACCGACAGCAGCTTGCGCGCACAAAACCGCATGCCCCAAGCCGAGCGCTTCGGCTTGGCGGATATACATGCAGGTTACGTTGGCCGGCAGAATGTCTTGTACATGGGCGAGTAAGGCGGTTTTATTGCGTTGTGCCAGTTCGCTTTCGAGTTCGTAGGCTTTATCGAAGTGGTCTTCGATGCTGCGTTTGTTGCGGCCGGTGACAAAGACCAGTTCGGTGCAGCCGGCGGCTACGGCTTCTTCTACTGCGTATTGAATCAGCGGTTTGTCGACAATCGGCAGCATCTCTTTAGGGCTGGCTTTGGTGGCGGGCAAAAATCGAGTGCCCATGCCGGCAACAGGGAAGACGGCTTTTTTAATGGTTGGCAAGGCGGTTCGCGGCATGTCGGCCTCAGTTTGGATTGTGAATAAAAATGGCATGGCAGATTGGGTGCGGATTATAGCAGAAGGCTACCTGAAAAACGGCGGGCGCATGGTTTGAAAGTTGCTCGGTTGCGGTAGGGAAGTTCTGATTGGAGGGCGGCGGCTGTGGTTAAAATACCGAAAAATCGGCAGTTTTTGATTTTACGCGTTGACCCGGTCTTGCTCGGAGGCATATAATTCCGCTCTTGTCGGCATGGTGCCGGCAGAATATTTCAACTCAACAGGACGAGAAAATATGCCAACTATCAACCAATTGGTACGCAAAGGCCGTCAAAAGCCTGTGTACGTCAATAAAGTGCCCGCACTCGAAGCGTGCCCGCAAAAGCGCGGCGTATGCACCCGCGTGTATACCACTACGCCCAAAAAACCGAACTCTGCTTTGCGTAAAGTATGTAAAGTTCGCCTGACCAACGGTTTTGAGGTAATCTCGTACATCGGCGGTGAAGGCCACAACCTGCAAGAGCACAGCGTGGTGTTGATTCGCGGCGGTCGTGTAAAAGACTTGCCGGGTGTGCGCTACCATACCGTTCGTGGTTCTTTGGATACGGCTGGTGTGAAAGACCGTAAACAAGCCCGTTCCAAATACGGTGCGAAACGTCCCAAGTAAGTTAAATTTAAATAATTATATAAATAAACGATGGCACGTCGGTTTTGCCGTTTAGCAATGTTGCGGATGTGCGGCCGAGTAAGTGAATGCTTGTATATGGGCATTCATGGGGTTGCCCCGACTGAATAGATATTTTAAGGAATTAAAATGCCAAGACGTAGAGAAGTACCCAAGCGCGATGTGTTGCCGGATCCTAAATTCGGCAGTATTGAGCTGACTAAGTTTATGAATGTGTTGATGATTGATGGTAAAAAATCTGTTGCTGAGCGCATTGTTTACGGTGCTTTGGCGCAGATTGAGAAGAAAACCGGCAAAGCGGCCATCGAAGTCTTCAATGAAGCCATTGCCAATGCCAAGCCTGTTGTGGAAGTGAAGAGCCGCCGTGTGGGTGGTGCCAACTACCAAGTTCCTGTTGAGGTTCGCCCTTCACGCCGTCTGGCCTTGGCGATGCGCTGGGTGCGTGATGCAGCCCGCAAGCGCGGTGAAAAATCCATGGATCTGCGTTTGGCCGGCGAGCTGATGGATGCGGCCGAAGGCCGCGGCGGTGCGATGAAAAAACGTGAAGAAGTGCACCGTATGGCTGAGGCCAACAAAGCATTCTCGCATTTCCGCTTCTAATCCGTATTTAGAAAGGCGACCCAAATGGCTCGTAAAACCCCAATCAGCCTGTACCGCAATATCGGTATCTCCGCCCATATTGATGCGGGCAAAACCACCACAACCGAACGTATTTTGTTCTATACCGGCCTGACCCACAAACTCGGCGAGGTGCATGACGGTGCGGCGACCACTGACTACATGGAACAAGAGCAAGAGCGTGGTATTACCATTACCTCCGCCGCCGTTACTTCCTACTGGAAAGGCATGGCCGGTCAGTTCCCTGAGCACCGTTTCAATATTATTGATACCCCGGGGCACGTTGACTTTACTGTGGAAGTGGAGCGTTCTATGCGTGTTTTGGACGGTGCGGTGATGGTGTACTGCGCCGTGGGCGGTGTTCAGCCCCAATCCGAAACCGTATGGCGTCAAGCCAACAAATACCAAGTGCCTCGCTTGGCTTTTGTCAACAAAATGGATCGCCAGGGTGCCAACTTCTTCCGCGTGGTAGAACAGATGAAAACCCGCCTGCGTGCCAACCCTGTGCCCATCGTGGTGCCGGTGGGTGCGGAGGATGGTTTCGAGGGTGTGGTTGATCTGTTGAAAATGAAGGCCATTATTTGGAATGAGGCCGATAAAGGCACCACTTTCGAATACGGCGATATTCCCGCTGATTTGGCGGCAACCGCGGAAGAATGGCGTCAAAACATGATTGAGGCGGCCGCAGAAGCCAGCGAAGAGCTGATGGATAAATACTTGGGCGGTGACGAACTGAGCGAAGAAGAAATCATTGCCGGTTTGCGTCAGCGTACTCTGGCTTGCGAAATCCAGCCGATGTTGTGCGGTTCGGCTTTCAAAAACAAAGGCGTGCAGCGTATGTTGGATGCCGTTGTTGAGCTGCTGCCTGCGCCGACCGATATTCCGCCAATGCAGGGCGAAACCCCGGATGGCGAAAAAGCGACCCGCAAAGCAGACGATAATGAGAAGTTTTCTGCTTTGGCCTTTAAGATGTTGAACGACAAATATGTTGGCCAGCTCACTTTTATCCGTGTTTACTCCGGTGTAGTGAAATCTGGTGACAGCGTCATCAATTCGGTTAAAGGCACCCGTGAGCGCATCGGCCGCTTGGTGCAAATGACTGCTGCCGACCGTACCGAAATCGAAGAGGTGCGCGCCGGTGATATTGCTGCGGCCATTGGTTTGAAAGACGTTACGACCGGTGAAACCTTATGTGCCGAAGATGCTCCGATTATTCTGGAGCGCATGGAATTTCCCGAGCCGGTGATCCACGTGGCGGTGGAGCCGAAAACCAAAGCTGACCAAGAGAAAATGGGTATTGCTTTGAACCGTTTGGCAAAAGAAGATCCTTCTTTCCGCGTGCGTACCGACGAGGAATCCGGTCAAACCATTATTTCCGGTATGGGCGAACTGCATCTGGAAATTATTGTTGACCGTATGAAGCGTGAGTTCGGTGTGGATGCGAACGTCGGTGCGCCGCAAGTGGCTTACCGCGAAACCATCCGTAAAGAAGTGGAATCTGAAGCCAAACACGTCAAACAGTCTGGTGGTAAAGGCCAATACGGTCACGTTGTGATCAAAATGGAGCCTTTGGAGCCGGGTGGCGAAGGTTACGAATTTATCGATGAAATTAAAGGCGGCGTGATTCCGCGTGAATTCATCCCCTCTTGCGATAAAGGCATTCGCGATACGCTGCCGAACGGTATTGTTGCTGGTTATCCGGTAGTGGATGTTCGCGTCCGCCTGATCTTTGGTTCCTACCACGATGTGGACTCCTCTCAAATCGCCTTTGAGTTGGCCGCTTCCATGGCCTTTAAAGAAGGTATGAAAAAAGCCAGCCCGGTTTTGTTGGAGCCGATTATGGCGGTCGAAGTAGAGACGCCCGAGGAATATATGGGCGATGTGATGGGCGACCTGAACCGTCGCCGTGGCATCGTTCTGGGTATGGATGACGACGGTATTGGCGGCAAGAAAGTGCGTGCCGAAGTCCCGTTGGCTGAAATGTTCGGTTACTCTACCGACTTGCGTTCCGCTACCCAAGGCCGTGCTACCTACTCCATGGAATTTAAGAAGTACGCAGAAGCGCCGGCACATGTTGCCGCTCAAGTGACCGAGGCGCGTAAAGGCTAATCGGTCGTCAGGCTACCTGAAATGTCTGATGATTGCTTTTTAGGTAGCCTTTGTTCTTTATGATCTTTGTTTAAGTGAAGGAATTAGCTCATGGCTAAGGAAAAATTCGAACGTAGCAAACCGCACGTAAACGTTGGCACCATC
>JAUMZB010000014.1 GCA_030528345.1 Eikenella sp. | reverse complement strand
TCAGAATATTCTGCATATTGTCGTCCAACCGGTTGATGACCTCGATCCGGTTGGTATTGTTGGCAATTTGCGTGGTCAGATAATAGTTGCCTGCCAGCACCCCGAATAGGATAACCAGCAACACCAGAAGCGAAAGTGTGATGCTCCGGTATTTGCCTTTGCTTACCGACTGTGTCGTCTGCATACCCCTGCACTCCAAATGATTTGAAAATAATGATGGATGGAAAATCCGGCTGCTGTGTGTGGCGTTTTCCGGCCTTGTTGCCGCGGCACCTCTCTGCCGGCGGCGGCAACAAGGCCGTTTTCACTTTTGCTGCACGTTTGTCTTTAATCAAGCAGGAAAATAAAAAACGGCTGCCCGAAAACGGCAGCAGCACAAGTCTGCCGACGGAGGCATATTACCAACATTAACAAAAATATACAAAGGTAAATTTGCGGAAATTTGACTGAACGCAATAGCGATTTGAAAATAATCAGCTTTTAGAATAAAAAATCCATAGAAGATATGGCGCCTTATTCACAGAACTTTTGCCTTCTATTTCTTATATTCTTGAGATTAAATTCTATAAAAATAATGACAAAAGCGTACAAATGCTGATTTTACGGAAAAATACGGCGAGGCCGTCAAAGCCTCCGCCAATTTGAAAAATCACAATCAGGGATTTTCGCGCAATATTCCGCCAAGCCCTCCTCCATCGGCAGCGGCCGGAAAATGAGGGATGCCGCAAAAAAAGCCCCATACTTACGCTTGTATTTAACAAACGTTAAGAACACCCTCAGCCAAGCGAAATACGATTATATTTTTTATAAAATTCATAAAAAATATACGCTTATATACTCCCCTCCCGCATTTCCCAGGGACTGTCTACATTCGAGCAACCGGGCATTCCCGACCGCAATACTGTATGCCGCCGCGGCAAGCCGCCAACGGGTTTATGCGCGTCTGTTGCCGCTTGAAAAGGCAGAACCGTTGGGAGGGTTTGCAAAGATCTCACGGCTTCATTTGGCGTAAAAACAGCCGGAGCATTGCGTAAAATGCTGCGGCTGTTTACCCGGCAGGCCGCATCGCGGCAGATAAAAACCGGGGCATCAATCAGGCAGCCGCAGGGTTTCCATGCGCACCCCCTCTGGGGAAACCGTGAGGCAGCCGCCTTCGCTGCCATACCAGTCTTGCAGGACGTAGCGGGTGAAGCTGCGGCCGTCGGGCAGGGTATGCCGGTGGACGGCGGGACGGTGGGTGTGGCCGTGGATCAAATCGGCGGCGGGATAATGCTGCATCAGGGCAATAATGCCTTCCGGCGTGGCATCGGACATTTCGCTTTTGCCGTTTTCGTTTTTGCCCCGCTCGCTCATTTGGCGGATTTGTGCCGCCAGCAGACGACGCTCGGCCAAGGGTTTGCCCAAAACGGCGGCCTGCCAGGCGGGATGGCGCGATTGGGCGCGGAACTGCATATAGGGCAGGTCGGCGGTGCACAGTTCGTCACCGTGGGCGATAACGTAGGAATGGCCGTAGAGGGTAATCAGACTGTGTTCGGGCAGCAGGGTAAGTCCGCTGCGGCGGGCGAAGTCGGTGCCCAGCAGGAAATCCCGGTTGCCGTGCACGAAATAGACGGGGCTGTGGCGGGTGAATTCGGCCAAGTGCCCGACGATGCCGGCGGCAAAGGGAGAGTCGTCGTCGTCTCCGATCCAAGCATCAAAGAAATCGCCGAGGATATAGAGGGCATCGATTTTCCCCTGCCAACGGCCGAGGTGGTGCAGGAACAGCTCGGTCAGTTCAGGATGATCGGCAGACAGATGCAGATCCGCAATCAATACGGTTTGCTTCATGGCGGGTACTTGTTTCATGTAAGAGCGGGCTACCTGAAAGCAAACAGAGCCTGATACTGCTCGGGTTGGAAACCGACGCTGATGCGGTTTTCGTGCCGCAGAACCGGCCGTTTGATCACGGAAGGATGTGCCTGCATCAGGGCAACGGCGCCGGCGGCGGTGTCGGCAGCGGCTTTTTCGGCGTCGCTGAGTTGGCGCCAAGTGGTGCCTTTGCGGTTGATCAAAACATCGGCGCCGACTTGCGCCAGCCATTGCTCCAGCAAGGCCGCAGCGGGCGGATCGGTTTTGAAGTTGACGAAAGTGTAAGGCTGTTGATGCCCGTCAAGCCAGCTGCGGGCTTTTTTGACGGTGGTGCAGTTGGGGATACCGTACAGAGTGGTCATTTTGTGTATAATCCTTTAACAGGATGACAGAGGATGAAACTGCCTGTATTGTACGGGCAGCCTGTTTTTTTGTCATGATGCGGCATGGCCCGTCCGGCGGGTCGAATGTGGAACCCCCGTTTACAGGGTGACGATTGGAAGGAGTGGATATGAAGAAATTTTACGCCGCCGGCCTGATCGGCATGAGCGTGCTGCTGGCCGGCTGCGGCGGCAGCCATGAGGCCGGTAAAAGCCAGTTTAAACATGCGATTGAGCGTTACAGCAAAAACAGCGGCGTGTGCCTGCCCCTGGCTTTGAACGTGAGCAGCCAGGATGTGCAGGACGGCCATGTGATCGGCCGCCAAATCATGTTGGGCATGGACCGCATCGTATTGGAAACCCATAATCTGCACGGCGACCGTTTGAACGAAACCGCGCTGAAACAGATGAAGATTCTGGAAGACGAGGGTTTCTATCAAAAAGACAAAAACAGCGCCGGGAACGAGGCGGTCTTCAATATTACCGCCAAGGGTCAGGCGCAAACCCGCCCCGGTGCGCACGGCCCGCTGTTCTGCATCGGCAAACAGCGCATCGAAAACGTACTGTATTACACCGAGCCGGCCACCAATGCGGTGGGTTTGACCGTATCGCAAGTGGTGTATGAAGCCGATGTGAATCTGGAAGGCTGGGCCGACCGCCTGCTGAGCCGCGGCAGTGCCGACTGGAAAGACAGCCTGCATACCCGCCGCACCGAGCAGGCCACCATGGTGAAAACCAATGACGGCTGGCGCGATTTGCGCGAGCTGCCGCGTCCTGATCTGCCGCTGCCGCAATAAGGCGCGTGTCCGGCTGCCAAACAAGCCAAACGGCCGCAACCCTGATGGGTTGCGGCCGTTTGGCTTGTCAAGATTGGATCTTATACCACTTTGTCCGTTTCAGACTTTTAATCAGGATGAACCGGGGTTTCGACAGCATCGGCAGCCGGCGCATTTTCCGTTTCCGCTCCCGCTTCGGCTTGGGTGCCCGCCTCACCGGCTTCATCAGCCTGCCCGCCGTCGGCGGGTGCCGTTTCGAGCATCCAAGCCGTCATGATTTCGGCTTCTTCTGCGGTGAAACCGGCAAAGCCTTCGGGCATGTCGAGCGACTCCAAAATCAGCGCGGCGGCCGGTTTGCCTGTCATGCCGCAGAAAGCCTGCCGCAGGGTTTCCTGCAGGGCGGCGTGTTTGGGATGCAGCACAATCAGATGGGATACATTGCCCAATTGGCTTTCCTGCAGCACACGCAGGCTGTCGCGGGTGTGTTTGGACAGATGGTGGTAAATGCCGGCGGTGAAGAAGCCGGCTTGGGCTTCGCCTTTCAACAGCGCGGAAGCCACCAGAGAGAGTGAGTCTGCTTCGGCCAGCCGGATGTTTTCGGTATTCAGGCAGGATTCGCGCAGCAGGCGCAAGCCGATGCGGCAGATGTCTTGGTTGGGACGGCTTTGAATCATCGCGTCGGCAGGCAGCTCGCACAGGCTTTGATAGGGAGAATCGGCGGCCACGGCCACCAATACTTCGTCGTAGCGGTTGACCGGCCGCACCAGCGGCAGCCAAGCTTGTTCGCGGATCAGCCCGGCGGCCAAAAAAGCATCGGCATACAGCAGGCCGATGTTGCCTTCCGCCAGCAAGGCATTCATCTCAGAGTGGGAGGCGGGCAACTCCAGCGGAATGGTGCAGCCGCTTTCGCGTTGCAGATGGCTGCTGAGCAGATACCAATGGCTGAAGTGGTCGGGCAGGTAGTCGGGCGCAACCAGAAAGGGGACGGTAGATTTGTCGGGCATGGTGTTTCCAGCGTGATGTAAGCGTGTGTGGCGTGCTTTATATAGAAAGCGGAAGGATAAGGCAAGGGGCGAAGCGTTTGCCCGGCAGAGTAAAACAGGCTACCTGAAAAGCCCGGCTTGGCCGGAAGCCGTGTTTCAGGCAGCCTGTTTGCCCGCTGCAGCCGCTTTATTGGCTGATCACATCCACCCCTTGCGGCGGGGTGAAGCGGAAATGGTTGCGCGAAAGGTTCGGGCGGGCGTTGAGGTTGGAAAAGCGGATGGTGGTTTGGTTGCCGAAGCTGTCTTTCAGGCGCATTTCGGCCAGCGAGTCGCCTTTAAAACCGATGCGGATGTATTGGTAGCCGGCGTTGGAGCGCTTGGGTGTGGCCAAGACGTAGTCGATGCCGTTGGCCGAGCCGTCTTCTTTCAGGGTATAACTGGCTTCCAGCGCGTCTCTGTTCGACAAAATAGCGGCCGGGCTGTCGCCGATGGCTTGGTTTTGCGCGGTTTTGGTGATTTGGGCCAAGTCGATGTCGTACAGCCAGATGTGCTGGCCGTCGCCGACAATGGTTTGTTTGTAGGGCTGGCTGTATTCCCATTTGAACAGGCCGGGGCGCAGAATGCTGAAACTGCCGCGTGCGCTTTGCGTTTTGTTGCGGCTCTGTACGCTTTGGCTGAAGCTGCCGCTGATGCCGTCGGTGTCGGCATTGAATTTTTGCAGCGCTTCAATGCCGCCGGCTTGGGCGAGGGAGAGGCTGCCGGACAAAACGGCGGCGGCGGCCAGTTGGATGAACCATTTGTTTTGCATTGGTTTGCCTTTGCTGTGTGTGGGAAACAATGCGGCGCATTGTACCACCGTGCCGTGCTGCGGCCAGCGGGACGGCGGAATGTAAAGAACAGGGACATCGGCTTTTTCCAGCACAAGCAAGCAGTTAGTTTGCGGCAGCGGCCGCACTTTTACCCCGATTTAATCTGCGGGCCGATCTACGCTTGTGCCCCCAGGCGGCAGGCAGAATGCGGGCGGAGCGGTTTCGGCCAGCCTCGGGGCGGCAAGATACGGCTGCGCGGCTGGCGGCGGCTGCTATATAATCCGCCCCATGCAAACCGTTTCTTATGCCGAGATCGAAGCCGCCCTGCTCAGCACCGATCCGGAGGACAAAGCCGCCCGCGCGACGGCGCTTTATGGGCGCGCCCGCGCCGCAGGCGTGGAGACTTTTTTGCCTTTGTCTCATGATTTGAGGCAGGCGGGTTGTCCGCCGCGCCCCGAGTTGGTGCCGCCCGAAGCAGTGGGCACCCGTAAAATGAGCACGCCCGAAGGCTATGCCGCGCTGCTGCACTCGGTGTGCCACATCGAGTTCAACGCCATCAATCTGGCTTTGGATGCCGCTTGGCGCTTCCGCGCTCTGCCGCCGGCCTTCACCCTCGATTGGCTTCAGGTAGCCTCGGAAGAGGCCCTGCATTTCCGCCTGATGCGCCGGCGGTTGCAGGCGCACGGCTTCGATTACGGCAGCTTCCCCGCCCACGGGCATTTATGGGAAATGGCCGACAAAACCGCTTACGACCCGCTGCTGCGCATGGCGCTGGTGCCGCGCGTGCTGGAAGCGCGCGGTTTGGACGTCACCCCCGCCATCCGCGCCAAAATCGAGCAGAAAGGCGATGCCGAAACCTGCGCCGTGCTCGACATCATTTACCGCGACGAAGTCGGCCATGTGGCGGTAGGCAACCGCTGGTACGCCTATTTGTGCGCCCGGCGCGGCCTGGAACCGATCGCCCTGTTCCGCCGCCTGCTGCAACGCTACGACCTGTTTGTTTTCCGCGGCCATGTAAACCTCGAAGCCCGCCAGCGGGCCGGTTTCAGCGAATTCGAGCTGGCCATGCTGGAAAGCTTCGAGCGCGACCGCAAGGCTACCTGAAAACAGACTCGGATGGAAAACAAGGAACCCCGATGATTCAAGCCGTATTATTCGACCTCGACGGCACTTTGGCCGACACCGCCTTGGATTTGGGCGGCGCACTCAACCGCCTGCTGGCCAAAAAAGGCCTGCCTGCCATGCCGATGAGCGCCATCCGGCCGATTGCCAGCCACGGCGCCAACGGCCTGATCCGCCTCGGTGCCGGCATCACTCTCGAACACCCCGAGCATCCGCAGTGGCGCCGCGCCTATCTCGACGAATACGAACAGTGTTTCTGCCAAGACACCGTGCTGTTCGGCGGCATCAACGACATGATCGAAGGCCTGCACCGCAGGGGGCTGGCGTGGGGCATCATCACCAACAAACCGCACACCTTCACCCACCGTCTGGTGCCCACCCTCGGCTTCAGCATCCCGCCTGCGGTGGTGGTGAGCGGCGACACCTGCGCCGCCCCCAAACCCAGCGTGCTGCCGATGCACCACGCCTGCGCCGAAATCGGTATTGCACCGCAGCACTGCCTGTATGTGGGCGACGCCGAGCGCGACATGCAGGCCGGCCGCGATGCCGGCATGACCACGGTGCTGGTGAACTGGGGCTACATCGCCGCCGACGACGCGGTGGATACTTGGCCGGCGGATTACCGCGTGGATGCCCCCGCCGATATTCTGAACTTGGTCTGAAAGGCCGAACGGGCTACCTGAAAGCAGAATCATGCGTTTCAGGCAGCCCAAAGCGCGCCGGCCTTGCGCGCCGGCATCTTAATTGTGAGGAAACCCTATGTCTTTCGGCCTGATCATCATCGGCGACGAAATCCTGCACGGCAGCCGCGCCGACCAACATTTCGCTTTTTTCAAGCAGGCGCTCGAGCAGCGCGGCCTGCAATTGGCCTGGGTGCAGTATCTGCCCGACGAGCGCCCTTTATTGGTGCGCAAGCTGGCGCAGAGTTTTGCCGAAGGCCTGCCGGTATTCGTCACCGGCGGCATCGGCGGCACGCCCGACGACCACACCCGCCAAGCCGCCGCCGAAGCGCTGGGCCTGCCGATTGAGCGCCATGCCGAAGCAGCGGCGTTGATTGAGGGCGTGTCCCTGCAACGCGGCGACGCTTTGGACAGCGAGGCCCACCAAATCCGCCTGCGCATGGCCGATTTCCCGCAAGGCAGCGCCTTGGTGCCCAATCCCTACAACCGGATTGCCGGCTTTGCCATCCGCGAACATTATTTCCTGCCCGGCTTTCCGGTGATGGCGCACCCGATGGCCGAATGGGTGTTGGACACGCATTACCCGCAGCTGCAGCACCAAACCGAGCGCAGCCAGCGCGGCGTGCGCCTTTACGGCCTGCCGGAATCGGCGATCACCGAATTGATGGAGCAGATCGAACGGCAGCACCCCGGCATCCGCACCTTCAGCCTGCCCACGCTGGCCGCCGAAGGCGAACGCTACTGCATTCTGTTCGGCCTCAAAGCCGAAGGCACCGCCGCCTGCGCCGCACTGCCCGCCGTGTGGGCCGACACCCTTGCCGCTCTGGCCGCCTTGGGTGCGGAAATCGGCGCAAAACAAGCCGCCTGAGAACCTCTTCAGGTAGCCTGCCTGCCGTTGGCGAATGCAGAAAGAAAAGAATCGAGAAAGAAATCGGCGATGTGGTCCCTTCCTTTACGCATGATATGGTTTGCCTTAGCGGCTTTTGTTTTATTGCGCTTGGGCTTGTTATGGGCGTATCCCGAACATTTTGCCGATTTGTCCCTCTGGCAAAAAGCCGGGGCGTTTGCCCAAGGCCTGCGCTTTGACGGCCAGTTGGCGGTATTGGCGTTTTCGCCGTTTTTATTGCTGTTGATGATTCCGTGGCCGCGTTTGCAGCGGCGCGGCTTCCGCAAAACGCTGTCTTGGCTGGCGGCGGCGGTGTTGGCCGTATTGCTCGGCATCGGAGTGGCCGATCTGGCCTACTTCGGCGAAGTGGGCCGCCATCTGGGCGGAGAACTGTTCAATTTGGGCGGCGACTGGGACTTTGTGTGGCAGGCGGCCTTTTCTTCCCGTTTGGGCCACACTTTGGGCGGGCTGGCCATATTATTGCCGGCCGGATGGCTGTGGCAGCATCTGGTGGCCGGCAAAGCAGAGGCTTGGAACGGAACATGGCGGCGCGGCGCGGTGCAGTCATGCTTATTGCTGTTGTGTTTGGTGTTGGCGGCGAGGGGGACTTTGGAAGGCGGCAAGCCCTTGAGTACGATTGATGCATTCAAAGGCCAAACGCTGGCGCAAGCCAATTTGGCAATCAACGGCCCGCTGGCCGCGCTGAAAGCCGGCGACCAACAGGCCGCTCCCTTGGATCTGCTGTCTGCCGAAGAAATGGCGGCGGTGGCACACACCCAGCCGGCACAACCCTTCCGCTACCGGCCTGCGTCCAACACGCCCGGCGGTAAAAACGTGGTGTTTATTTTGTTGGAAAGTTGGAGCAGCCGCTACATCGACGGCTTGGCCGGCAGTGCCTACGGCGCCACGCCTTATCTGGACAGCCTGATTCCGCGCGCGCAAGTATGGGACCGTTTTTATGCCGCCGGCCAGCGCAGCATCGTCGGTATCCAGGCGGCACTCACTGCCGTGCCGGCGCTGCCCGGCCAGCCCAATCTCGGCTTCGGTTTGGAAGTCAACCGCATGAGCCGCATCGCCGCCTTGGCCGACGCACACGGCTACCGAACCCTGATGGCGCAGTCGTCGAAGCGCCGCTCCTTCTACATGGACGGCATCGCCCATGCGCTCGGCTTCCGCGAATATTACGGGATGGAAGATGTGCCGCTGTTGCGCAGTTATGCCGAACAGGCGCCGTATGGATGGGATTACGACACCCTGCAGTTTGTCGGCCGCAAGCTCAGCGAAGGCCGGCAGCCGTTTTTTGCCTTTGTGTTTACCGGCACCACCCATGAGCCGTTTGCCGACCCCGGCAGCGAATTTCATCTGGCACCGCACCAATCCGGCGGCGAACAGGGCTTTCTGAATACCTTGCGCTACAGCGATTGGGCTTTGCAGCAGTTTATGGCGTATGCCGAACAGCAAAGTTGGTACCGCAATACTGTATTTGTGATCAGTGCCGACCACACCCTCAATGCGGGGCCGGGCGGCCAAGGCGCGGAAGCCTTCCATATTCCGCTGTTGATTTTCGCGCCGGACGGCAGTTTGCCGCCGCAGCGCCACAGCCGTTTGGCCAGCCAATACGATTTATTGCCCACCTTCATCGATCTGTTGGGCTGGAACGAACCCGTGTCTGCCTTCGGCCACAGCCTGCTGCGGCCCGATTCGCAACAAGCGCTGATGATGACCAAGGGCGAAATCAGCGTGATGCTGGCCGAAGGGGCCTACGCCGAGTTCAACCGCCGCCACCTGCTCACCAAAGAAGGCCGCGATGCCGCACCCCAGCTGCGTTTGCTGCAATGGCGCATGCAGACGGCAGACGCTCTGTTGAGGCAAAACCGTTGGGCGGAAGAGTAAGGCGTGCCGTCAGCCGGCAAGCCGCCCGAAACCTGTTTTCAGGTAGCCCGATGCGGGGCAAACGCCGTGCGCGGGCCGGGGAAAGGGTTTACAATACCGGGCGCCGTCTGCGCGAATACTTAAAAACAGGAACACCACCATGACCGTCATCAAACAAGAAGATTTCATCCAAAGCATCGCCGATGCCTTCCAATTCATCAGCTATTACCACCCCGTCGATTACATCCAAGCCCTCTACAAAGCCTGGCAGAAAGAAGAAAACCCGGCCGCCAAAGACGCGATGACGCAGATTCTGGTCAACAGCCGCATGTGTGCCGAAGGCCACCGCCCCATCTGCCAGGACACCGGCATTGCCACCGTGTTTTTAAAAGTGGGCATGAACGTGCAGTGGGATGCCGCCATGAGCGTGGCCGAGATGGTGAACGAAGGCGTGCGCCGCGCCTACACCCACCCCGACAACACCTTGCGCGCTTCCGTATTGGCCGACCCGGCCGGCAAGCGCCAAAACACCAAAGACAACACCCCCGCCGTCATTCATATGGAAATCGTGGCGGGCGACAAAGTGGCAGTCACCTGCGCGGCCAAAGGCGGCGGTTCGGAAAACAAATCCAAGCTCGCCATGCTCAACCCTTCCGATTCGATAGTCGATTGGGTGCTGAAAACCCTCCCCACCATGGGTGCCGGTTGGTGTCCGCCCGGCATCTTGGGCATCGGCATCGGCGGCACGCCGGAAAAAGCCATGCTGTTGGCCAAAGAATCGCTGATGAGCCATGCCGATATCCACGAATTGCAGGAAAAAGCCGCTTCGGGCGCGGAACTCTCCACCACCGAAGCCCTGCGTTTGGAGTTGTTTGAAAAAGTGAACGCCTTGGGCATCGGCGCACAAGGCTTGGGCGGCCTGACCACCGTTCTCGACGTCAAAATCTTGGATTACCCCACCCACGCCGCATCCAAACCCGTGGCCATGATCCCCAACTGCGCCGCCACCCGCCATGTAGAGTTCGAGCTGGACGGCTCCGGCCCCGTGCATCTGCAACCGCCTTCCTTGGAAGACTGGCCCGACATCACCTACAGCCCCGACAACGGCAAGCGCGTGAATGTGGACACGCTCACCAAAGAAGAAGTGGCCGGCTGGAAAATGGGCGATGTGCTGCTCTTGAACGGCAAAATCTACACCGGCCGCGACGCCGCCCACAAACGCATGGTCGATATGCTCAACAAAGGCGAACAACTGCCGGTGGATTTCACCAACAAACTGATTTACTACGTCGGCCCGGTGGATCCCGTGCGCGACGAAGTGGTCGGCCCCGCCGGCCCCACCACCGCCACCCGCATGGACAAATTCACCCGCCAGATGCTGGAACAAACCGGCCTGCTCGGCATGATCGGCAAATCCGAACGCGGCGCCGCCGCCTGCGAAGCCATTGCCGACAACCAGGCCGTTTATCTGATGGCGGTGGGCGGCTCGGCCTATCTGGTGGCCAAGGCGATCAAAGAGGCCAAAGTGGTGGCTTTTGAAGACTTGGGCATGGAAGCGATTTACGAATTTGAAGTGAAAGACATGCCCGTCACCGTGGCGGTGGACAGCAGCGGCCAATCCGTTCACGCCGTCGCGCCCAAGCAATGGCAGGCCAAAATCGGCATTATTCCCGTAGAGGTATAAAGCGGCAGGCTGAGACCTGTGCCAAACCCCCGGATGTGGATGCCGTTCCAGGCGTAGCAGCGCAGCGGGCGGGGGAGCGGATAACGCCGACACTCCCGCTTTCCTCCTTCCCCCGCTCGCGGGGGAAGGCCGGGATGGGGGCGGACGGGGGCGGGCGGAATGGAAAAAAACCGGGACGGGCGTGGGGTCGCCGCCACAAGCAATGGTTTGCTTATGTAAAAAAACATACAGAAGGGTTGATTTTTTTAAAGTCGAGCCGCTATCCTAAGCCCGCCGTCGGCGAGGCGCAGAATGGCCGCGCGGGCGCAACACAGTCAAACCTTAAGGAGAACACAATGAAGAAAACCCTGATTGCCTTATCCCTGCTGGCTTTCTCGGGCGCGGCTGCCGCCGAAGTGGTGCTCTACGGCGCGGTAAAAGGCGGCGTGGAATGGGAGCGCGGCTATGAATGGAAGCAAAACGGCCAAACCGTAGGCGGCGAGCGCGCCTTCAAAGTGGCGGACTACGGCAGCCACATCGGCTTTAAAGGCTCGGAAAACCTGGGCAACGGCCTCAACGCCGTGTGGCAGATTGAAACCCGCGCCAATATCGGCGGCGGCGAAGCCAAGGGCTTGGGCACGCGCGATTCCTTTATCGGCCTCGAAGGCGGCTTCGGCAGAATCACCGCCGGCCACCAAGCCAGCCCGCTCAAACAATCGCTGGACAAGCAAGACATCTGGGAATACAGCAACTATACCCTCGGCCTCCTTGCATACAGCCGTTACGGCTACCGCGCAACCGGCATCAGCTACCAATCGCCCAATTGGGGCGGCTTCGATTTCAGCGCCCAATTCGTTCCCGGCAATAACTCCTATGGCGGCAACAATGCCGACAGCGAGCCGACTATCGGCCTCGGCCTGAATTATGCCCACAGCGGCTTCTTCGCCCGCTATGCGCTGGAATACGCCCTGCGCGACAAAGAACGCCACGGCGGCAAAGACGCCCACATCCACAATCTGGTGGGCGGCTACGACGCCAACAACCTCTATCTGGCGCTGGGCCTGCAATACGCCAAAAACGTCTACCCCTACTTCATCACGCCCAATAATGTTACCCGCAGCATAAATCACTCTGCCAATGATGTGTACGGTAGTGCCACCATCAATGTAGGCGGCGTGGTGCACAATCTGCCCTACACCGCCACCCTGAAAGAGGCGCAATTGAGCGCGGCCTACACTTTCGGTGCGCTCACGCCCAAACTGAGCGTGGCCTACGGCACCGGCAGCGGCGTTACCATACCTGCCCTGAATAATCGGGTATTCGGCAAAAACGCGCGCTATCTGCAAGTGGTGGCCGGCGCCGACTACGCCTTCTCGCGCCGCACCACCGGCTTGGTTACCCTGGGCTGGTTCCGCGGCCGCAATGCAGAATACAACCCCAATGAGACCAACTGGGCGGTGGGCACCGGCTTGGTGCACAAATTCTGAAGCAGCCAACATTCCTTTTCGCTTCTCGGGCGGCATTTGCCGCCCTTTTTTTGCCCTTTGCGCAGCAGGCTACCTGAAAACCATGTGGCTTGGTTGGCAGCCGCCGGCCGGGCATTTTGCCCGACATGGCCAACCTCCCACCGCCGGCTGCGGAAACGGTATTTACGGGCTGCCGCCCTAAGGCTATAGTGCGGTCTGTTTGCCGGGCAACCGGATTTTTGACAGGAGACGATGATGATGCGTGGTTTTTCCCGTTCTTTGGCGGCGGCGGCCGTGGGTTTGGTTCTGTTGTCGGGCTGCGCCGGCATGGCCGATATGTTGGGCTACAACACCGAGGCCTTGAATGCCCATTCGGCGCAAAACTACCGCCAATTGCGGGCGCAGGCGCAACGCAGCGAGGTGTTGGACACCCGCTCCGCCACCGCCCGCCGCGTGCAGGCCGTGTTCCGGCGCATGAAGCCGCACGCCGAAGCGGCCAACCGCACCGGCGTGCCGTTCCAATGGGAAATGATGGTGATCCGCAGCAAAGAAATGAATGCTTGGGCGATGCCGGGCGGCAAAATGGCGGTTTATACCGGCCTGGTGGAAACCCTGAACCTCACCGACGACGAAATCGCCGCCGTGGTGGGGCACGAAATGACGCATGCCCTGCTGGAACACAGCAAGCAGGCGGTCGGCCAGAAAGTGCTCACCGGCCTGGCTTTGGACATCGGCGGGCGCGTAGTGGCCAGCCAAACCGGCGTGAGCAGCGAGGTCATCGGCCTGTCGCAAGGCCTGCTGGCCGAATACGGCATCGGCCTGCCCTACTCCCGCCACCACGAGCGCGAGGCCGACAGCGGCGGCATGCTGCTGATGGCACAGGCGGGTTACGACCCGCGCGCGGCGGTCACGGTGTGGGAAAAAATGGCGGCCTACAAAGGCAGCGGCAATGCCTTAACGGGCATGCTCTCCACCCATCCCTCCAATCAGTCGCGCATCGAAGAATTGCGCCGCCAGCTGCCTGCGGTACTGCCGGTGTACGAACAAAACCGGCGCCGCCGTTGAGCGGCAGGGTCTCTTTTCAGGCCGTGCCGCCCCACTCATTTGCCGACCGGCTCGGATACCGAAGTTGGGCGGCGGCAGGGCTCGGCAGACGAAAATGCACGCCCCGGCGAGGCCGTGGCTTGGCCCTATTGGGTGTGTGCTGTACGCCAAGCCAAGCGACGCTTGCCAACGCCGCATCGCCCATGTGTCGGATTCAAGAACCCGCCCCACGGCTACGGCTTTGGCAATGCTTACCGGGCCATTCGAGGCTGACGGCGCAAATGGCTTTTGTGCACATAGCCGTACAGATCAGCCGCGCCGGCGTCGGACGTGCGGTAGCCGATGTAGCGCCAGTCGCCGCGGCGGTTGGCCGGAAACTCCACCACCGGCGTGCCTTCGGGCAGACGGTCCTGCACCGGCGAGCCGGCATCCGCCTCCAGATAGGTAAGGGCCTGGCCTGAAGCGGATCGGATGTGCCAGCGCCGGCGCAAGCTGACTTGGCTTGAGTGGACGTAGCCGCTGACGATACGGCTGCTTTCCGTGCCGTACATACGCAGGCGCACCCGATACCAGGCACCGTGGCGCCCCAGAATATCCGCTTCACCGTGGTTGTCGCAGGTAAGCAGCACGCGGGCGCCCGTACTGGGTCGGCTGCGGATGTGGACGGCCTCATCGGGGTGGTCGGTCGCCAGATAGCGTTCGGCACGGTTTGACACCGTATGGCAGGTTTGGATGGCCGCAGGCGGCGTGTCGGCCGCGGCCGCCACGGCGGCCGGTAAAGCGGCGCTCAAGAACATCCAACGCATGCTGACTCCTTTGTTTACCGGCTGTGGAAAAATCATCGGGCTACCTGAACAGCGCATGGCGGCTTTCAGGCAGCCCTCGGTTTAAGCCCGTTCCACTTGGCTCACATCGCGCACCGCGCCGGTGTCGGCGGAAGTGGTCATGGCCGCGTAAGCGCGCAGGGCGGCGGAAACGGGGCGGTCGCGGTTTTCGGGCTGCCACGCTTTGGCGCCGCGCGCTTCCATTTCGCTGCGGCGCGCGGCCAACTCTTCATCGGAAACGGCCAAACGGATGCTGCGCTTGGGGATGTCGATGGCTATGGTGTCGCCCTCTTGCACCAAACCGATGGCACCGCCCTCCGCCGCTTCGGGAGAAACGTGGCCGATGCTCAAGCCGGAAGTGCCGCCTGAGAAACGACCATCGGTGAGCAAGGCGCATGCTTTGCCCAAGCCTTTGGATTTCAGGTAGCTGGTGGGATAGAGCATTTCCTGCATACCGGGCCCGCCTTTGGGGCCTTCGTAACGGATAATCACAATATCGCCGGCGACGATTTGATTGTCCAAAATGCCCGCCACGGCGGCATCTTGGCTTTCAAACACGCGGGCGCGGCCGGTAAATTGCAGAATGCTGTCATCCACGCCTGCCGTTTTTACCACGCAGCCGCGCTCGGCGATGTTGCCGAACAGCACCGCCAAGCCGCCGTCTTGCGAATAAGCCTGTGCCTTGCTGCGGATACAGCCGTTTTCGCGGTCGAGGTCGAGCGACGGCCATTGGCGGTTTTGCGAAAAGGCTTCGGTGGTGCGTACCCCGCCCGGTGCGGCTTTGTAGCGGGCGTGTGCGGCGTCGTTGGCGGGGTTGGTAATATCCCATTTCGCCAGCGCGTCTTGCAAGGTTTTTTCGTGAACGGTGGACACGTCGGTTTTCAGGCAGCCGGCGCGGTCGAGTTCGGCCAAAATGCCCATCACACCGCCCGCACGGTGTACGTCTTCCATGTGGTATTTCTGCGTGGCGGGGGCGACTTTGCACAAACACGGCACTTGGCGGCTGATGCGGTCGATGTCGGCCATTTTGAAATCCACTTGGGCTTCACGTGCGGCGGCCAACAGATGCAGCACGGTGTTGGTAGAACCGCCCATCGCCACGTCCAAACTCATGGCGTTTTCAAACGCGGCTTTGGTGGCGATGCTGCGCGGCAATACGCGCTCGTCGTCTTGCTCGTAATAGCGTTTGGTAATCTCCACAATCAGACGGCCTGCTTCCAAAAACAGTTCTTTACGGCCTGCGTGGGTGGCCAGCAGCGAGCCGTTGCCCGGCAGCGACAAGCCCAAGGCTTCGGTGAGGCAGTTCATCGAGTTGGCGGTAAACATACCGGAGCAGGATCCGCAGGTCGGGCAGGCGGAACGCTCTACCGCCGCCACTTCTTCGTCGGAAACATTATCGTTGGCGGCATCCACCATTGCGTCCACCAAATCCAGCTTGCGGGTGTCGGTGATGTTGGCCACGCCGATAACCTTGCCCGCTTCCATCGGGCCGCCCGAAACGAACACGGTGGGAATATTCAGGCGCAGGGCGGCCATCAGCATGCCGGGGGTGATTTTGTCGCAATTGGAAATGCACACCAGCGCGTCGGCGCAATGCGCGTTCACCATGTATTCCACCGAATCGGCAATCAAATCGCGGCTGGGCAGGCTGTAGAGCATGCCGCTGTGACCCATGGCAATGCCGTCGTCCACCGCGATGGTGTTGAATTCTTTCGCCAAACCGCCCGCTTTTTCGATTTCGCGCGCCACCAACTGCCCCATATTGTGCAAATGCACATGGCCGGGCACGAACTGGGTGAAGGAGTTGGCAATGGCGATAATCGGTTTGCCGAAATCTGCGTCGGCCACGCCGGTGGCGCGCCACAGCGCGCGGGCACCGGCCATATTGCGGCCGTGGGTGGAGGTTTTGGAGCGGTAGGCGGGCATGGTGTGGATTCCTTTTGTATGCGGATATTCAAATTGGGAAGGAAAAGCAAGAGGCTACCTGAAACGCTTTCAGGTAGCCCGAGGAGCCGTTGACCGGCCGGAGCCGATACGGCTTTCTTCAAGCCGGCGTATTCTAGCCGATTCCGCCGCCACTTTCACTACGCCCCGGCAGCCGCTTCGGGCGACGGCGGACGCAGCGGCTGCCCCGCCGCCAGCCGCGCCAGCAACACGCGGCAGCAGGCGGTGAGAATGTCGCGGGTTTGGTTGAAACGGCCGGTGTGCCAAGGGTCGGGCACATGGTCGTAAGCGGCATCGGCCAGCAAATCGGTGATGAGGAAGATTTTCTGCGGATGGCGGCCGAAAAGGCGCTCCAGCTCGGCCAGATTGTCGGCGTCCATCGCGAGCAGATAGTCATAATCTTCAAAATCGCTGCGGCGCACCCGGCGGCTGACAAAACCGTTGCCGGCTATGCCTGCCGATTCCAACACTTCGGCGGTGCCGCAGTGCATGCCCTCGCCGTCGTGCCAGCCCGAAGTGCCGGCGCTGGCGGTGAGCAGCGGAATGCCTTGTTCGGCCGCCATTTCGCGGCAGAGGTATTCGGCCATCGGCGAGCGGCAGATATTGCCGAGGCAGACAAATAAAATACGGGTCACGGAGCACTCCTGAAAGGGAAGGGATAGCAAAATCAAAGATAAGCAATCAGGCTACCTGAAAACGTTTCAGGTAGCCTGACGGTACCGTTCGGCAAGCCGCATCGGCTTAACGCCGGCCGGCCTGATCCACCGCTGCGGTAAACAGCACGTCGGTAGAGGAGTTCAGCGCCGTTTCGGCCGAATCCTGCACCACGCCGATAATAAAACCGACCCCCACCACCTGCATGGCGATGTCGTTGTCGATATTAAACAGGCTGCACGCCATCGGAATCAGCAGCAGCGAACCGCCGGCCACGCCGGAAGCACCGCAGGCGCCCAAGGAGGCCACCACGCTGAGCAGCACCGCCGTCCAGAAATCCACTTCGATGCCCAAGGTCTGCACCGCCGCCAGCGTGAGCACGGTAATCGTAATCGCCGCGCCCGCCATATTGATGGTGGCGCCCAGCGGAATCGACACCGAGTAGGTGTCTTCATTGAGGCCTAGCTTTTTCGCCAAAGCCATGTTCACCGGAATATTGGCGGCGGAAGAACGGGTAAAGAAAGCGGTCATGCCGCTCTCGCGCAGACAGGTCCACACCAGCGGATAAGGGTTTTTGCGGGTTTGCGCAAACACGATCAGCGGGTTCACCACCAAGGCCACAAACAGCATCACCCCCACCAGCACCGCCAAGAGATGCACATAACGGCCGATGCCGCTGAAACCTTCCACAATAATGGTGGTCAGCACCAGGCCGAAAATGCCCAAAGGCGCGAAACGGATCACCCAGCGCACCACTTTCGACACCGCGGCGGCCAAATCGGCAATCAGCCCGCGGGTGCGCTCGCCGGCCTGACGCAAAGCCGCACCCAATACCAAGGCCCAGGCCAGAATACCGATGTAGTTGGCATCGGCCAGCGCCTGCACCGGATTCGACACCAGTTTCATCAACAGATTGCGCATCACCTCGCCGATGCCGCCGGGCGCTTCGCGCGTGGCCGCTTCCACGCCGCTGAGGGAGAGTGTGGAAGGAAACGCAAAACTCGCACTCACCGCCACCAGTGCGGCGGCAAAAGTGCCGAACAGATACAGCAGCAGAATCGGCCGCATATTGCCGGCCGTGCCGCTGCGGCTTTGCGAAATGGCCGCCGTCACCAGCACAAAAATCAGAATCGGCGCCACCGCTTTGAGTGCGCCCACAAACAGGCCGCCCAAAATCCGGCCCAGCTCGCCGACCGCACCGCCCATGCCGGTGTCGCGCGACAACCAGCCCACCAGCACGCCGAAAATCAGCCCGATCACAATCTGCATCACCAGACCGATGCGGTCCAAAGCGGCCGCCATACCTTGTTTTGCCATAAATGGATTCCCTAACCAAAAATGGTTGAAAAACGCGCCATTCTAACGCCAAGCCGGTAAAACAGACATTTCTTTACCTTTTTGGCCGGCTTTTGCAGCATAATTGTGCGCAAAGCGCCACACTTCATCGCTTCCCCGCCCCATTCTTTGATTTAAATCAAATCTTATGCCGTTCAGGCAGGCCGGGGCTTTCAGATAAGCCGTGCCGCCCATACCGCCGACGGCAGGCAGCGGAAAAGGGCAGAAAAGCGCCAATGCCTTTCTGCCCTACACGGTTCGCTGCCTTGCCGCAACTTTTGTTTACCGCATTACGAAGCCTGACGCACCGGCTCGGCGGCCAGCTGCGGACGCTGTTGGTAAGACGGGTCGGCCGCCGCGGTAAACACCACGTCGGTGGAAGAATTGAGCATGGTGCCGCACGGATCCTGCACCACCATGATGATCAGCCCCACGGCCACCATCTGCATGGCCACATCGTGATCGATATTGAACAGGCTGCACGCCATCGGCACCAGCGGCAGTGCGCCGCCCGGTACGCCGGAAGCCCCGCAGGCACCCACCACCGCCACCAACACCAGCAGGAAGGCGGTCAGAAAGTCCACCGGAATGCCCAGCGTGTGCACCGCCGCCAGCGTGAGGACGGTAATCGTAATGGATGCGCCCTCCATATTCATGGTCGCGCCCAGCGGAATCGACACCGAATAGGTCTCCTCATCCAAGCCCAGCTTTTTGCACAAAGCCAGATTCACCGGAATATTGGCCACCGAACTGCGCACGAAAAAGGCAATCAGGCCGCTTTCTTTCAGGCAGGCCAACACCAAGGGATAAGGATTGCGGCGGATTTTCACCCACACAATCAGCGGGTTCACCACCAAGGCGGTAAACACCATCGCCCCCACAATTACCGCCAAAACATGCAGATACGCCCCCAGGCTCTCCAAACCGGTGTTCAAAACCGTGGTCAGCACCAAACCGAAGATGCCCAGCGGTGCCAAGCGGATGATCCAGCGCACCACGCGCGACACCGCTTCCGCTGCATCGGCCAGCATATCGCGGGCGGCTTCGCCGGCATGGCGCAAAGCCAGGCCGATCAACACCGCCCACAACAAAATGCCCACATAATTCGCTTCCGCCAGCGCCTGCACCGGATTGACCGCCAGCTTGCCCGCCAAATTGCGCAACACCTCGCCCACACCGGAAGGCACCGGCCGGCTGGCGGCTTCCACCCCGCTCAGGGGCACAAAAGACGGAAACAGAAAGCTGGCGCTCACCGCCACCAAAGCGGCCAACAGCATGCCCGCCACATACAGCGCCAACACCGGACGGATGCCGCTGCCGCTGCCCGTGCGGTGGCGGGCCAAAGCCGCCGCCACCAACACAAACACCAGCACCGGCGCCACTGCCTTGAGCGCACCGACAAACAACATGCCCAACAAATCGCCTGCCGCCGCCAAATGACCGCCCCAAGCCGATCCGCGCGCCGGCCAAGCCAGCACCACGGCAGCCGGCAAAGCCGCAGCCACCTGGCCGCCCAGCCCCAAACGCCGCCAAACACGGCCCAAGCTGAAATCAGACATCATCACTCCTTAAAAAACACCGGAATCCAAACCATAAAACGATTATTTCCAAGGCCTGTCGGCCATCAGCCGATGCAGCGCCTGCTTACAGACCCTACGCCGGTATGCCGCCGGAATCCGCCGGATACGGATCCAAGCCGGACAGACGCAATTGGATAAGGGGCGGCATCATAAACAGCTCCGGCCGCCCCTTCAAAATACCGTTTTGCGCTGTCGATAGAAGCCGCCGTTATATGGGCGGCAGGCTACCTGAAAGCCCGTTCCGGCCAACCATCCGCCGCGAAGCAAGTTTATGTAAAAACGCCGTTTCCTTCCGGCCGCCGCTGCGCCGAAACCTTCAAAACACGGCGCGGAAATGCTAATATTCGCGCCCTTTGTCCCGAACGGCCCCATCCGTTCTTCGGCGCGCAGGCGGCCCGAACCAAACGCCCGCCGGCTCCTTGACGCCTAATCCACACGCCGCATCCGAATCCATGAAGATCCGCCCGCTTCACGCCGCCGCCCTCTCCGTCCTGCTGGCCGGCCTGCCCGCCCACGCCGAATCCGCGCCGGCGGACGGTGCGCCCGCCGAAGCCGCCGCCCGGGCCGCCGACATCCCCTCGCCCGACACCCCGGCCGAGCAACTGCCCTTCCCCATCGAAATCGACGCCCCCGACGACATCGCCGCCATGCTGCGCGAACACCTGTCGCTGATCACCCGCCAAACCGAGCCCGAAGCCGACATCGACCGCGAACAGATGCAGTTTCTGGCCGAAGAAGCGCCCGACGAAGTGAAGCAGATGGTGCGCTCGCAAGGCTATTTCCGCGCCGAGATTCAGGTTTCCCCCAAAGGCGGCGGCTGGTTGGTGAGCGTGCGCCCCGGTCCGCGCACCACCATAGACGACGTGGAAGTCTCCATCATCGGCGGCGTTTTGCAGGAAAGCGACCTGGCCGCCTACTACAAACGCGCCATGGCCAACTGGTCGCTGCCCATCGACGACCCTTTCGTCAACAGCGAATGGAGCAGCAGCAAAGATGCCGTGCTCTCCGCCGTGCGCCGCCACAAGTACCCGCTGGCCACCCTCAGCGAAAGCCGCGCCACCATCAACCCCGAAACCAGCAAAGCCGTGTTGTCGGTGAGCGTAGACAGCAAACAGCCGGTGTATTTCGGCGACATCCGCATTCAAGGCAACCGGCGCTATCCCGAATCGGTCATCACCGGCTTGGCGCAGTTCCGGGTCGGCGAACCGTACGACTTCGACAAAGTGCTCGATTACCAGCAGGCCTTGGAGCAAGACAGCCATTACAGCCGCGCCCAAGTGGAAGTGGATTTCGCCCAAATGGCGGAAAACCGCGTGCCGCTGGTGGTCTCGGTCACCGAAGTGCCGCGCCAAAAAGTGGACCTCGGCCTGCGCTACGATTCGGCCGACGGCCCCGGCATCCGCTTGGGCTACGAACACTACAATGTGTTTGCCCGCGGCTATGTGTTTTCCGCCGCCGCCGACATCGGCCGTTACGAAAAAACCGCCGGCATCGGCCTGAGCCAACCGCGCAACAGCAACGGCCACTATTGGACCGCCAGCCTCAACTACGACAGCTCCACCACCCAAAAGCTGGATAAAGAAACCGCCCAAGCCGGCATTTGGCGCGTGCGCGACCGCAACGGCATCGAATCGCGCATCGGCCTCGAATACATTACCGAGTCCCGCCGCATCACGGGCGGGCAGGATTTCGGCCGCAGCAACGCCCTGATGCTCACCGCCTCCTGGCGCCGCCAAAACATCGAAACCCTGCTGCGTCCCGAAAACGGCTACTATCTGGAAGGCAAAGTCGGCACCACCCTGGGCGCCCTGCTCTCTTCCGCCGGCACCCAACGCGTTTACGGCCGCGCCGGCTACTATTTCACCCCGGAAAACAAAAACATCGGCACCTTCATCGCCCGCGGCGAATTGGGCTACACCCGCTCCGGCCAAGACAAATCCGTGCCTTCCGTGCTGATGTACCGCACCGGCGGCGCCACCAGCGTGCGCGGCTATGAGCTCGACAGCATCGGCCTCAACGGCCCCAACGGCTCGGTGCTGCCCGACCGCGTATTGGGCGTGGTGAGCTTGGAATACCAACGCCCCATCAGCAAAAACTTCTCTCTGGCCGTGTTCCACGACATGGGCGCCGTCAACCACGACTTCGCCCGCCTCCAATGGCGGCACGGCAGCGGCCTGGGGCTACGCTGGTTCAGCCCCATCGCCCCCTTCTCCTTCGACATCGCCTACGGCCACCACGACCGCAAACTGCGCTGGCACATCAGCCTGGGCACCCGTTTTTAACTTCGCCAAGCTGTTCAGGTAGCCTGCGTGCCGCCGTCCGACTGCCTGAAACCCGACCGAACCCACCACACACCGCACCATGTCCGATACCGCCGTCCTCCCCGCCGCCGCCCCAAACCCGCCGCCCGCTCCGAAACGCCGTTCGTGGCGGAAACGGCTGGCCGCCGCCGTTTTGCTGCTGTTGATGCCGACTGCCGGCCTGCTGGCCTGGCTGGCCGGCACCGAATCGGGGCTGCGCTTCGGCCTCACCCGCATTCCGGCCTGGTTCGGCGTGGACATCCGCATCCAACAATTAAACGGCACCCTGTGGCGCGGCTTTGAGGGCCAAGGAATTCAGGTGGCCACCGAAGAAGCCGATGTGGACATCAGCCGCCTCAGCCTTGATTGGCAGCCCCAGGCGCTCTGGCAGCGGCAGCTGCACATCCGCAAACTGGCCGCCGGCGATATCCACATCGCCGGCAAACCGGTGCCGCCGCGCGAAGAAAGCCCGCCGCCAACCTTGCCGCAAAGCATCAGCCTGCCCCTCGGCGTACAGATCGACGCACTGGAAGTGGGCCGCATCAGCAGCGGCAGCCCAGACAACACCGTGCTGCTGCCTTCCGCCCTCAGCTACCGCTACGACCACCAACACCACCGCCTGAACATCGAGGCTCTGCGCACGCCGTGGCACGAATTCAAAGGCCAGGCCGCCATCGCCACCGCCGCCCCCTTCGCCTTGGATGCCAGCATCGAGGGTCGGGGCGACCTGCAAGGCGAAGCCGCCACCAGCGCCGCCTCCCTGAGCGGCAGCCTGGCCGAACCCGATGTGCACGTGCAACTTAACGGCAGCGGCGACAACGCTGCCCACTTCGTACTGCGCGGCGGCCTGCGTCCCTTCGAACCGCAGCTGAACCGCAAAATCGTCAGCCTCAACCTCGAAGGCCGCCACCTCAACCCCGCCGATTTCGACGACGGCCTGCCCGAAGCCGAACTGGTATTCAATCTGGCCGTCGAACCGGCCGCCCGAGCCGACACCCTCAGCGGTGTCATCGAATTCCGCAACCACCGCCCGGCCGGTTTCGACCAAAACGGCATTCCCGTGGAAAGCCTCAACGGCGACCTCCGCATCGGCACCGACGGCAAACTGCAACTGCAAAACGTAACAGCCCTGCTGGCCGCCAAAGGCCGCCTCATCCTCAACGGCACCATAGATGCCGCCGCCGAAAGCGACGCCCTCAACCTCACCGCCGCCGTGGAGCAATTCAAAGTGCACGACGTGGTGCGGCAGCAGCTGCCCTTCCTCATCGACGGCACCATCACCGCCCGCGGCAGCTTCGACCACCCCGAAGCCCGCTGGGAGCTGCGCGACCGCCAAACCGCCGCCAGCGGCCTGTTCCGTCTGCTGACCGACCGCGAAAACCGCCAACAGTCGCTGCGCTTCGAAAACGTGCGCATCGCCCCGGCCAACGGCGGCGAACTCACCGCCGAAGCCGATATCGGCCTGTTCCAACAACAAGCGATCAAGCTTCAGGTAGCCTCGCGCGCCTTCAACCCCGCCGCCGTAATGGCCGGCCTGCCCGCCGGCAGCGTGAACGGCAACATCGGCCTGAGCGGCACTCTGGCCGACGGCAGCGACCTCAAACTCGACATGGTCTGGCGCGACAGCCTCCTCTCCGGCGCCCCGCTGGGCGGCAAAGCCGAGCTCACCTACCGCAACGGCCACCTGCCCCAAGCCAACGTCAACCTCACCCTCGGCCGCAACCGCGTCCAAACCAAAGGCAGCTTCGGCAAAGCAGGCGACAAACTCAGCCTCGACATCGACGCACCCAATCTCGACCTGTTCGGCTTCGGCCTGGCCGGCTACCTGAAAGCACAAGGCATACTGGCCGGCGAACCCACCCGCCTCACCGCCGACCTGCGCGGCCACGCCGACGGCCTGGCCGTGCGCGACGCCGTGCGCATCCGCCGCCTCGACTTCAACC
This sequence comes from Eikenella sp., assembly GCA_030528345.1. Lineage (GTDB taxonomy): Bacteria > Pseudomonadota > Gammaproteobacteria > Burkholderiales > Neisseriaceae > Eikenella. The sequence continues at coordinate 24,592 of JAUMZB010000014.1, read as the reverse complement.
TCAAAGGTTCGCCCGATCTGGCCAAACCGCTCAACATCCAACTTAACGGCCGCCAAATCCAAATCGGCAGCACCCAAATCGACCTCGTCGACCTCAAAGCCAACGGCAGCGGCCGCCAGCACACCCTCGGCGGCAACGCCAGCCTGCTGCTCGACGGCAAACCCTACCGCCTCAACCTCGCCGCCGCCGGCGGCCTGAACGACCGGCACCAATGGCGCGGCCGCGTCGGCCAGCTCGACATCGGCGGCGCCTTCAACCTCAAGCTGCTCAACCCCATTCAATTGGAAGCCGGCGCCGAGCGCGTGGCGCTGGCCAACGCCCGCTGGGCCGCCATGCGCGGCAGCCTCAACCTGCAAAACTTTGTCTGGGAAGCCCGCCGCGGCATCACCACCAAAGGCAGCGCCGGCGGCCTGCATCTGGCAGAACTCGACAATCTGCTGCAAACCGCCGGCAGCAGCCGACAGCCGCCCGCCCTCAAACAGAATCTGGTTATCGGCGGCGACTGGGACATCCACTACGGCCAAAACGCCACCGGCTACCTGAAACTGCGCCAGCAGTCGGGCGACGCCGTCATCGCCTACCGCCAGCAGGCGCTCGGCCTGCAAAACATCGTGCTCGACACCCGCTTCCACAGCGGCCGCATCGACAACCGCCTCACCGGCCAAACCCGCTACGGCAACATAGATGCCGCCGTTGCCGTCAGCCAAACCTTCGGCAGCAGCATTCTGGCCGCCCCCGTCAGCGGCTACCTGAAAATCGACGTGCCCGATCTCGACAACCTGCGCTACCTGATGCCCGCCGGCATGAGTGCCAAAGGCCGCCTCAACATCGACACCACCGTCAGCGGCACCGTGGGCGAGCCGCGCCTCAACGGCACCGCCAAAGGCAGCAACCTCTACTACCGCGACCGCAACACCGGCGTCATCCTCGACAACGGCAGCCTGAACTCGCGTTTCCAAGGGCGCGACTGGCTGGTCGACTCGCTGGCCTTCAAGCGCAAAGACGGCAGCGTCGAACTCAAAGGCCGCGTCAACCTCACCGGCACCACGCCCGATGTGGACGTGACCGCCCTGTTTAAGCGCTACCAGATTCTCGACACCCCCAACCGCAAGCTCACCCTCAGCGGCGACGCCGCCCTGCTCTACACCCCGCAGCGCGGCATCGCCCTGAGCGGCACCCTGAAAGCCGACAGCGGCCACTTCGGTTTCCAAAAATCCGGCATGCCCGGTTTGGACGACGACGTGGTGGTATTGGGCGAAGAGCCAACCGTACAGGCCGAAGCCCCCACGCCCATCGCCCTCAACCTGGAATTGGATCTGAACGACAACTTCCGCTTCAGCGGCGAAGGGCTGGACGTGATGCTGGGCGGCAAACTCACCGTTACCGCCCAACCCAAGGAAGACCTGCGCGCCGTGGGCACGGTAAATATTGTGCGCGGCCAATACAAAGCCTACGGCCAAGACCTGCTGATCGAAAAAGGCACCATTTCCTTTGTCGGCCCCCTGTCCGACCCCAACCTCAATCTGCGCGCGGTGCGCAAACTCTCGCCGGTGGGCGCCGGCGTGGAAGTGCTCGGCAACCTGAGCAACCCGCGCGTCAGCCTGATTGCCAACGAGCCGATGAGCGACAAAGACAAACTCACCTGGCTGATTCTCGGCCGCGCCAGCAGCGGCAACGAAAGCGACGAAGCCGCCGTGGCTGCGGCCGCCGGCGCCTTCCTGGCCGGCAATGTCAATGACAAACTCGGCCTGGTGGACGACTTCGGCATGACCACCCGCCGCACGCGCAACACGCAAACCGGCGAGCTCAATCCCGCCGAACAAATCATTACCTTCGGCAAGCGGCTCACCAACGAACTGTATTTGGGCTACGAATACAGCGTCACCAGCGCCAACCAGGCCGTGAAATTGATCTGGCAGATCAACGCCTCGCTGCAAGCCATCGCCCGCGTCGGCACCGACTCCGTCGGCGGCGAGGTGCGCTACACCATCCGCTTCGATTAAACGGCTTTCAGGTAGCCTGAGACCTTTGCAAAACCTCCAGATGTAGATGCAGTTCAAGGCGTAGCAGCGCAGCGAGCGTGAACGCCAGGAATCCCCGTGGGACAGACATATCATATAGATAGGCAAGTGAGTGAGCAGTACCCCTAGGGCATAAACGCACAACGCAGAAATGCGCCGCAGATGGAGGTTTTGCAAAGGTCTCAGCCTTTAACTGTGTCCAGCAGCTTCTTGAGCCGGGTAGTCACACGTGGCAATATCCACGCCGCAGATCGCCGTTTCGGCTCGGTTTGAGCGGACGCAATATGTTGAAAACCGCAAACCGGGGGTTCAATTGACTGTTCAGAAAGCAAAGGAAAACCGAATGAAAACACCTTATCTCATCTGCGCATTGCTCGCCGCACTGCCTTTAAGCGCTTGCAACACCCTGGCGGTCTATGACCACATCAACGGCCCATCGTATACAATCAGCCGCCAAACCGACGCCATCACCGCATTCGGCCGCACAAAGGCCGACAGCCGGACCATGCCGAAAAACGAGTTGGTGATGCTGGGCGACAAATACATCTACGTCATCACCTCTTCGCATCTCGATATCCCGAGCCGCCAAAGTGCCGACAACAGCAAATTGCAAAATATTCTCAACGTAAAATTGTCCCAAGCCTTTGTGGTGTACGAACAGGGCTTAAAACCAGAGGCCGGCGGCGCTTTTCCCGTACACTACCGGCGCAGCGACAATACCTTTAGCAGCAACTTCTGTTTGAACTACTCTGAAAACACCCGTTTGAGCGCCGCAGAACGCGCCCGCGAACAGCAAAAACTGGATGAGCTGCAATTTCGCAAAGCCGCTGGCGGACGCCGCTTTTTGTGCATGACCGTCAACGGACAGGTTTATGCCAAACCGGAAAACATGGTCTACCAATACCGTTTTGAAACGCCGATTCCGGTCAAGCTCACGGTGCAAGAGCCTGCCAACGGCAGCAAAATCGCCGCCCTGCTCATGCCGCTGGCACTGGCCGCCGACATCGTTACCTTGCCGATACAGATCTTGCTCATAGGACTATAAACACCTTGACAGCAGGGACGGCTTCTCGGCAAGCCGCCGGCTCCGTGCCCGTTTTAGGGCGTGCCGTCATCATGCTTGCTCGGCGGTTTTTAACTGCACAAGCATGATGACGACACGCCCTAAGTCTCAACATTCCAGCCATCATTATTTTTTCATTATCAATAGATTTTCACCCATGCAACCCATTTCCCGGGCTACCTGAAACCATGACCCCGCTGTTCCGCCTCTACCGCTTCCTCACCCGCTACCTCGGCACCCCGCTGGCGCGCCACCTGCTCCGAAAACGCGGCCGCCGCTCGCCCGATTATCTGCTGCACCAAGGCGAGCGCTTCGGCGAGCCGCCGGCCGATCCCTTGCAAAACGCCATCTGGATTCACGCCGTTTCCGTGGGCGAAACCCGCGCCGCCCAGCCCCTAGTGACCGAATTGCAGCGGCACTTCCCCGACGCCCCGCTGCTGCTCACCCAAATGACCCCCACCGGCCGCGCCGCCGCCGAACAGCTGTTTCCGCAGGCGCAATGCCGTTATCTGCCCTACGACCACCCCGAGTGGACGGCCGCCTTTCTCGCCCAATACCGCCCGCGTTTCGGCATTTTGATGGAAACCGAAATCTGGCCGAATCTGATTCACGCCTGCCAAGCCGCCGGCCTGCCGCTGTTTTTGGCCAACGCCCGCCTGTCGGAGCAGTCCGCCCGCGGCTACCGGCGCTGGCCGGGTCTGTTCCGCCCCGCCATGCAGGGCTTTTGCCGCGTGCTGGCGCAAACCGAGGCCGATGCCCGCCGCCTGGCCGCAATCGGCGCCCACGCGCCGGTGGTGTGCGGCAACAGCAAATACGACATTGCCCCGCCTGAGGCCATGCACGCCTTGGCCGCGCAATTCCGCCAACGCATCGGCGAGCGGCCGGTGGTGGTGTGCGCCAGCACCCGCGAGCATCAGGGGCAGGACGAAGCCGAGCTGCTGCTGCGCCAATGGCGGGCCTATCGTGGCGACGCCCTGCTGGTGATTGTGCCGCGCCACCCCGAACGCTTCCAAACCGCCTTCGACACCGCCCGCGCCTTGGGTCTGCGCGTGCAAACACGCAGCAGCGAAACCGCGGTGGCGGCCAGCACCCAAGTGTGGATCGGCGACAGCATGGGCGAATTGTTCGCCTATTATCTGGCCGCCGACATGGCATTCGTCGGCGGCAGCCTGGTGGACACCGGCTGCCAAAACATCATCGAGCCGATTGCCTGCGGCAAACCCACCCTGTTCGGCTATTCCACCTACAATTTCGCCGCCGCCTGCGCCGGCGCATTGGCCGCCGGCGCAGCCCTTCAGGTCGCCACCCCGACCGACTGGTATGCCGCCGTCTGCCGCTGGCTGGATCAGCCTGCCGAACGGCACCGTTATGCCGCGCAAGCCGCCGGTTTCATCCAAGCCCACCAAGGCGCCAGCCGCCGCATGGCCGAAGCCGTTGCCGCCGCCCTGCCCGCATGCCGCTGAGCCTCAGGCTGCCTGAAACCATCCGGCTGCCCGGTTTGCACCGCCCTCACCGATTCAGTAAAATCAAGGCCTTTCCCCACCGCCCCGCCGCCATGAGCCTGATTACCCTCCTGCGCCCCGCCCGGGCGCAAGATTGCGAACACATTTACAACGCACACCAATACGCCGTGCGCTACACCTGCGCCCGCGCCTACGACGACACCGTGCTGCAGGCTTGGCAGCAACTGCTCTCTCCCGACAGCTACCTCGACACCCTCCACGACCAATGGAAAACCCTGTGGGTGATCGAATACAAAGGCCACATCCAAGGCTTTTTCCAACTCAATCTGCAGGAAGCCCAACTCGATGCCCTGTATGTGCACCCCTTCGTGCACAACCAAGGTTTGGGCACCGCCCTGCTCGGCCGCGCCGAATCGCTGGCCCACGAAGCCGGTTTGGGCATGCTCAAACTCTACGCCTCACTCAATTCCGAGCAGTTTTATCTGCTCAACGGCTACAGCGTATTGGGCGAAGCCGTGCTGCCGCTCAACCCCGAAGTCGGCATCGAATGCCGCCTGATGCGCAAATTCCTGGCCGACTGTTAATCCAGCCGGCGCCGTGTGCCGGCATCCCGTTTTCAGGTAGCCCGCCATGAACCTCCTCTCCGCCCGCCCCGCCGTCTGCTTGCTGCTGCTCGCCGCCGGCTGCACCTATCTCGACACCCCCGACGGACGCTACCTCAACCTCAATCTGCCGGTGGAGTCGCGCCACACCGTGCACAAAACCGTCCACATCTACGCCCCGCCCGGCACCACCGTGATCTACGGCGAGCGCGACATCTACCCCGACGCCGCCTATCCGCGCCTTCCCCCAAACGCCATCACCCTGCGCAGCGCCGCCGACGGCGGCTGCCTTGATGCCGCCCGGCCGGGCTACCTGAACACCGTCCCCTGTCACGGCCGCCACAGCCAGCGTTTCAGCTTCGACGGCTTCCTCCTCCGCACCGCCGGCGGCCTGTGCCTGGATAGCGAACACGGCCTGCTGCAAACCGGCAGCCGCGCCGTTGCCGCACCCTGCCGCCGCAGCCCGAGCCAGCAATGGCACCACGACGGATACAGCATCCGCAGCCGCACCGCCCCGCTCTGCCTCGACAACCTCCGCCCCGGCGGCCCGCTGCGCTTAACGCCCTGCCGGGGCAGCCGCAGCCAACGGTTTGTCTTCGGCTCCCATCCGTATTAGGGGCTGTTGGCAACGCAGCCATGTCAACAACCCTTAAAAATTTTGCAAATCCGAATAGGCAAAAACGCCCGCAAATGCCGGCTTGGGTAAAAACCCGCATCGTGTATGGCCGAACCTCCTCCCTCCCAATGAATACAATAGCCTTTGTAAATCGTTGCAAAATATGTTTAAATCACGCTTCGTGACGGCCCCCTGCCCGATGCCATGATGAATACCCGACTGTTTGTTTCCCTGCTCGCTTTATCCGCAGCCGCCCACGGCAAAACGTTTGAAATTACCGGTCTGCCGCACGGTTGGCAGGCCGAAATAAGCGTTCGAGACTGCACCGAGGCAGCCTGCCGCGGCCCGGCCGTCATCCGCTTAAGCGGCAACGGTTTCCGGCAGCGGTTCGAATCGGCGGATACCGACTTTGCCCCGCCTGCGGACGGCAGCAACCGCCTGCCCTATCTGCACAGCCCGCTGACCGTCGGCGATTTCAATTTCGACGGCCTGCCCGATGTGGCGGTGCAAAACGGCAATAAGGGCCTCTACCGCAGCCCCAGCCACGATGTGTACCTGCAAAACACCGCCAAGCACTTTGTGTTCAGCCAAGACTTCAGCGATTTAACCCTTCTGGGCATGGGTCTGTTCCAAACCGATGCCGCGCGCAAAGTGCTGATCACCGACGCCCGCGTCGGCTGCTGCGTGCATCTGCAGGAAGAATGGGCGGTTCTGCCCGACGGCAAACTGCAAAATATCCGCCGCACCACGCGCGACGCCACCACGCCGGGCAGGCTTGAGATCACCGAAGAAACATGGGAAAACGGCCGCTGGCAGAGCCGTACCCGTCACGAAACCACAACACAATAAACAACACACCTTTATTTCCAGTCTACAAACCGTGTGAAACCGCCATGAAAACACTGATTCTGATTGCCTCTTTTTTCCTCACCCTCAGTGCCTACGGCCGCAGCTTCGAACTCTCCGGCCTGCCGGCCGGCTGGAAAGCCAGCGCAACCATAGACCGCTGCGGCCAAAGATCCTGCGGCGGCAGCGGCCACATCATCCTGCACAAAGACGGCTTCCGCCAGCGCATCGACTCCAAACACCTGCTGTCAAGCGGTGCCAGCCTGCCGGCAGAAGGTGGCGTCCTGAGCGCCGAAGACAGCCAATCGCTGCTGGTGATGAAAGACTTCAACTTCGACGGCCTGCCGGATGTCGCCGTGCGCAACGGCAACAACAGCCTCAACCGCAGCGCCAGCTACGACATCTATACCCAACGGCCAAGCGGCCATTTCACCTTCGACGAAGACCTCAGCGAACTGGCGCTGTACGGCACCGGCCTGTTTGAAGTGGACAACCGCCGCCAAGTGTTGATCACCACCGCCCAAACCGGCTGCTGCTTCCGCACCTTCGAAGAATGGAAAATTTTCCCCGACGAAGGCTGGCAGGAAGTCGGCCGCAGCACTTGGGACGGCTTCCGTTCCGAAGACTACGCGCTGGTGACTGAAGAAAAACTGGTGAAAGGCCGCTGGGAAGACAGCTCCCGCTACGTGCGCAAACGGCAATAAGCCAAGCCCCGAAAACCGGCCGGGAGCCTGTTTTCCGTCTTCGATTGCCCGGCGGTTTTCGCAGCAAGCTGGTGCCGGCCGGCACACAAGTTTGCACACCTTAAAGCCGCATTTCGCCGCCCCCTCCCCGGGCACGGCGGCAAATATGGGATGCCGGCCGGATATCGCGCCCCGGCAGAAACTTTGGACACATTCCGGGGCTACCTGAAACACTTTACCCTTACTGCACATCATGATCCGAGAAATCTATTTGGCCGGCGGCTGCTTTTGGGGCGTGGAAGCCTATTTCCGCCGCATCGAAGGCATCGTATCCGCCGTTTCCGGCTATGCCAACGGCCGCACCGAACACCCCAGCTACGAGCAGGTATGCCGCGAAAACAGCGGCCATGCCGAAACCGTCCGCCTGCAATACGACGACGGCCGGCTGCCCCTGCCCCACCTGCTCGCCCACTACTTCCGCCTGATCGACCCCACCAGCCTCAACCGCCAGGGCAACGATGTCGGCGAACAATACCGCACCGGCATTTACTATACCGACGAGGCAGACCGCCCCGTTGCCGAAGCCGCCCTGCAACGGCTGCAGCGCCGCTACCGCCGGCCTTTACAGGTCGCCTTGGAGCCGTTGCGCCAGTTTTTCCCCGCCGAAGAGCACCATCAGGACTACCTCGGCAAACATCCCAACGGCTACTGCCACATCGATCTGGCCGCCGCCCGCGTTCCGCTGAGTACGGCCGAAAAACAGCCGGAACTGCTCGACGCACTCCCCCCCCTGTCTTTTGAAGTGACCCAAAACAACGCCACCGAACGGCCGTTTTCCCACCCTTACGAACGCGAATTTTCGCCCGGCGTGTATGTGGACATCGTAGACGGCACCCCGCTGTTTCTTTCCACCGACAAATTCGACGCCGGCTGCGGCTGGCCGAGCTTCAGCCGCCCGCTCGCCGACGACACGCTGGTCAATCTGCCCGACCACTCCCACGGCATGCAGCGCATCGAAGTGCGCAGCCGCCAGGCCGGCTCCCACCTCGGCCACGTCTTCCCCGACGGCCCGGCCGCACAAGGCGGCCTGCGCTACTGCATCAACGGCGCCAGCCTGCGCTTCATACCGCTGGCTGAATTGGAAGCCGAAGGCCTGGGCTACCTGAAAGCCTGTTTCGATGAAAACGGCGGCTCCGGTACCGCCCGCTGATCGGCCGGCTGCCGACACGCCCGGCTCTCTGCCGCGGGCGGGCGGCCGCTGTCGCCCCAAGCCGTCCGCCCGCTTTCCGTCCCGCCTTCCATGACTGCCGCACGCCCCCTCTCCGACCGCCGCATGGCATTGCTCTTGGCTGCCATGAGCGCCGTCATGCCGTTTTCCATCGATGCCTACCTGCCCGCCGTTACCGAGATGGCGGCCGCTCTGGCCGTGGGCGAAGCCGACATCCAAACCAATCTGAGCCTGTTTCTGATCGGCCAGTCGCTGGGGGTGCTGGTCGGCGGCGCCTGGTCGGACTGGTCGGGCCGCCGCCGGGTGGCGCTCAGCGGCTTGCTGCTGTACTGCCTGGCCTCTTTGGGCTTGGTGTTGCTGGACAGCCTGAATCAATTTCTGCTGCTGCGGCTGGTGCAGGCCGTGGGTGCCGGCATGGTGGCGGTGATCAGCGGCGCGGTGGTGCGCGACCTGTATGAAGGACGGCAGGCGGCGCAGATGTTTGCCCTGATCGGCGTGATCATGATGGCCGCACCGCTGCTGGCGCCGATGATCGGCTGGCTGATGCTGCTCATCGGCGGCTGGCGCGCGGTATTCGTTTTCCTGCTGCTGTATGCCGCCGCCGTGTGGCTGATGCAGTGGCGCTTCCTGCCCGCCGTCCGCCCGGCTTCCGCGCCCGCCGGCTCGGCCGTTGCCGTGATTGCCGGCCGCTACCGCCGCGTGTTCGGCACACCCGAGGCCTTGGGTTTTCTGCTTTTCCAAGCCTTCAGCTTTTCTTCCATGTTTGCCTTTCTCACCGAATCGCCCTATGTGTATATGTCCTTGTACGGCATGGACAAAGGCATTTATGCGCTGGTTTTCGCCCTCAACATCGTGACCATGACGCTGTTCAACCGCCTCACTGCCCTGCGCCTGCGCCGCGGCAGCGAACCGGCACACATTCTGCTGGCCGGCATCGGCGTGCAGTTTGCGGCCAACGCCGCACTCGTGGTACTCACCCAACTGGCTGCGCTGCCTCCTGCGGCGCTGCTGGTGGGCTTGGTGATGCTGTCGGTGGGTGCCCAAGGCCTGATTACCGCCAATACCCAAGCCTGTTTCATGCAGCATTTCCCACACGAAGGCGGCAGCGCCAACGGCGTACTGCTCTCCAGCCAGGCGCTGGTTGCCGCCGCCGTCGGTTTTGCCACCACCCGCCTGCACGACGGCAGCGCCCAAATCATGCCGCTGATGATGCTGGCTGCTTCGGTCTGCGGAGCATTGCTGCTGTTTTGCTTGTCCAGACAGGCTTTCAGGCAGCCCCGCCGCACACGACAGGCTACCTGAAAGCCGTTTTTATCTTCTGCGCCATGCCTGCCCTACTGATTGTCCGCCCCGAAAACCGCCTCAGCGGCGACATCGCCGCCTGCCGTACCGCCGGCTGGCGGGCGCTGCCGCTGCCCCTGATCCGCATCGAAACCGATGCCGGCGCACTCGCCGCCCTGCCGGCACGCATCGCCGGCGCCGACGCGGTGTTCTGGGTCAGCCCCACCGCCGTAGAAACCGCCGCCGGCCTGATTGCCAAACCGCCCGGCCCGCAGCACATTGCCGTCGGCTCGGGCACCGCCGCCGCTTTAAGCCGCGCCGGCCTCACCGATATTGTCGTACCGCCGCAAGGCAACGACAGCGAAGCCGTGCTCGCCCTGCCTCTGTGGCGGCACCTGCCGCCCCAAGCCAAGATTCTGCTGGTGCGCGGCAGCGGCGGGCGCGACTGGCTGCGCCGACAGCTCGCCGCACAAGGCTTTCAGGTAGCCTGCGCCGACATCTACCACCGCCGCCCCGCTGCGCCGCCGTGGCCGTTTACTGCCGACACCCTGCCCGATGCGGTTTGGATTACCTCCGCCGAACTGGCCGGTTTGCTGTTTGCCCAAGCCCCGCCGAATCTCGCCCAGGCATTGAAAACCTTGTTATACTTCACCCATCATCCGCGCATTGCCGCCGCGCTGCGCCGACACGGCGCACAGCGGATACGGTTGTTGGCATCCGCCTCGGAACTCGGTGTCGCCCTGGCTGCCGTTTCCGAACAACCGGCTTGAAACCCCCGCCTGTGCCCACCCCGAATAATGAGAAAGGAACCGCATGAGCCAGCCCGAAAACGAAACCGTGCAACCCGGCCCGCAACCGGCCCTGCCGCCTGCCGTCCCGGCGCCCCAAACCGCGCCGGTGGTCATCAAACAGTCCGGCGGCAAAGGCATGGCCGCTTTGGCCCTGCTGCTCTCCCTTCTCGGCTTGGGCGCGGCGGGCTTTCTGTTTGTGCAGGGGCAGGATCTGCTGGCCCGCCAGCAGATGCAGTTCGAACAAAAAATCGGCGAAGCCGCCTTGGGCGAATCCAAAAACGCCGCCCTTTTGGCCGATGCCGTGCGCAAACAGCAAAGCAGCGACAGCGCCCTGATGCAGCTGCAAGCCGAATTGCGCCGCCAGCAGGCCGAGGCCGAACGCAACGGCCGCGTGCTGCAAGAACTGTTGAAAAGCCGCAGCGACTGGCTGGTGGACGAAGCCGAATTCAGCCTGAATCTGGCCGCCCAACAGTTGGCGATTGCCGACAATGTGCCGGCTGCCGTCGCCGCCTTGGAAAGCATCGACAGCCGCCTGGCCCGCTTCGAGCAGCCGCAGCTCTTGGCTCTGAAGCAGGCCGTCAGCGCCGATTTGGCCGCTCTGAAACAGCGTCCCTATCTGGATGTTTCCAGCGGAGCCCTGCGCCTGAACCGCCTGGAAGCCGCCGTCAGCGGCCTGCCGCTGGTGCTGGACAGCACCCTGCGTCCGCCCCAAGCCGCCCCGCAAAACGCCGCCGACGGCAACGCCTCTTGGTGGCAAACCGCTTGGACGCGCACCGTGGACGGCCTCAAAAGCATGGTGGAAGTGCGCCACCTCGACAACCCCGACGTGATGCTGATGTCGCCGGAACAGGTGTTTTACGTGCGCGAAAACCTGCGCCTGCGCCTGCTGGGCGCGCGCGTGGCCTTGATGCAGCATCAGGGCGAAACCTACCAAAGCGATTTGGCCACTGCCGAACAGGCCGTCAAACAATACTTCGATGTGTCCGCCCCGGCCGTACAGGCTTGGCTGCGCGAAATCGAAAGCCTGAAAACCCTGAGAAGCGGCAGCGACCGTTCGGCCAATCTGCTGGCCGCTAGCCTGAAAGCGGTAGACGACTACCGCAAACAGCGCGGCAGCGAAGGCCGCGTTCTGCCCGAACTGCCTGAAGCCGCCGCTTCCGACACCGCCGCGCAAGCCGCTTCGGCTCCCGCTGCCGCTTCTGCGCCGGCCGCAACGGAAACCGCCCCGGCCGCGCCTGCCGCCGCACCCCAGGCACCGGCTGCCGTGCCGGCTGGCGCCGCCTCCGCCGCTCAGGGAGGGGTGAGATCATGAAAGGCCTGATTTGGATAATCGTACTGTTTGCCGCAGCCGTGGGCTTGGTTTTGGCCGCGCAAACGTATAGCGGCAATGTGTATTTGGTGATCGACCAAACCCAAACCATGGTGGCGCTGTCGCTGCATCTGTTTGTCGGTGCCCTGATTGTGACCGTGGCCGTGCTCTACCTGCTGCTGCGCCTGCTTGACGGCATCACCGCCGTGCCCGGCCGCCTGCGCCGCTTCGGCAGCAAACGCAGCGCGCGCCAAGCCGCCGACTCGCTGAACAAAGCCGGCCTCGCCTTTTTCGAAGGCAAATTCCAACAGGCCGAACGCGAAGCCGCCAAAGTGCTCGACAACAAACAGGCCGGCGACAACCGCGTGCTGGCCTTGATGCTGGCCGCCCACAGTGCCGATCAGGCCGGCGACGCAGAAAAACGCGAAGGCTACCTGAAAGACATTGCCGGCCTGCCCGGCAAAAACCAGCTCTCGCGCCACCTGCTGTTGGCCGAAGCCGCGCTCAACCGCTGCGACTACCCGGCCGCCGAGGCCGCCCTGCATGCCGCCGCCGCCATCAACCCCAAACTGACGCGCTTGGTGCGCCTGCAGCTGCGTTATGTGTTCGAACAAAACAAGCCGCTGGAAGTGCTTGACCGCGTGGAAAAACTGGAAAAAGCCGCCGCCCTCAACAGCGCCGAAGCCGCCCAGTACCGCGAATGGGCCTACCGCGAACTGCTGGCGCTGGCGCAAGACTATCCGGCGATGAAAGCCTGCCTGGCCCGCATCCCAGAAGACCTCAAACGCGGCGATTTGTGCGCCGATATTGCCGCCAAATTCGTGCAAACCGGCCAATATCCGCGTGCCGTCAAATGGGTGAAGCAGCATTACCCCGCCACCCGCAACGGCCGACTTTTGCCGCCCATGATTGAAGCGGCCCGCTACCTGAGCGAAAAAGAACAGCAAAAAGTGATGGATACCGCTGAGACCTGGCTTGCCGAAACCCCGGATAACGCCAGCCTGCTGTTCAACCTCGGCCAAATGGCGTACGCCAAAAAGCTGTGGGGCAAAGCGCAAAGCTATCTGGAGGCCAGCCTCAACGCCCAAGCCACCCCGCAGGCACGTCTGGTATTGGCCAAAGTGTTCGACGAAATGAACCAGCCCCAACAGGCCCAAGCGCAACGCCAACTGGTGTTGGCCGAAATCACGCCGGACGAAGACGACACCGCTGCCGTGCCCGTCCCCGGCGTGCGCTGAAACACGAACAACCGTTTGCATTTTCCCGACAGGCTGCCTGAAATACCCGCTCAGGCAGCCTTGATTATCGGCACCGCAAGCCGCCGCCGCGGAACTTTTGCCAAGCGGGGAATATGGGCGCAGCGCGGTTCAAAACACAGCGGCGCACCACGCAGAAAGACACCGCAGGCGCTGTTTTAGGGCGTGTCGTCATCATGCTTGCGAAGCGGTTTTTTAGCTTCGCCGGTCCGCTGCGCTAGCGGGGCAAAATCTGCCGCTGCCGGGCTCACCCCAAGAGGGCGGTTTGACACGCTGGCCGGTAAAACCGGCCGGCGCAGCAAGAGGGAGCATCTTGCGGGCATTTTCTGTGTCCCCTTGAGGGAAGTAAAGCCGCAGATGCGGGTTTTGAGCAAAAATACCGCCGCAACGCTTGGTGACGACACGCCCTAAGACATGCGCCCACTGCCGCCCGAAAAGCGATCCGGATACCCGGTTATCATGTATCTTGGCGGAAATAAAGGGCGTATCGGCATCAAAAACAGCCGACACTCCGTGTCCGGACTTCGGCTGTTGGGGATATCCTGCCAAGTCCTCAGGCTACCTGAATGCTTTCGGGCAGCCTTTGAACCGTTTGGGTCAGCGATGCGGGCTCCTATACCCCCGCCTCGGCACACAAATACTGCCACAGCAGCGGCACCGGGCGGCCGGTGGCGCCTTTTTCCTTACCCGATTTCCAAGCCGTGCCGGCAATGTCCAAATGAGCCCAGGCGCAGTCTCGGGCAAAATGCGACAGAAAGGCCGCTGCGGTAATCGTCCCGGCCGGCCGGCCGCCGATATTTTGCAGGTCGGCAAAATTAGATTTCAGCTGCTCTTTGTATTCTTCAAACAGCGGCAGCTGCCAAGCCTTGTCGTTGCTTGCGCGGGCGGCAGCCAACAGAGCATCGGCCAGTTCCTGATCGTTGGCCAGCAGGCCGCTGGCGGCATGGCCCAAGGCGATGATGCAGGCGCCGGTGAGCGTGGCCACGTCAATCACCGCGCGCGGCTTGAACCGGGCGGCATAGGTCAGCGCATCGCACAGAATCAGGCGGCCTTCGGCATCGGTATTCAGAATTTCGACGGTGGTGCCGTTCATGGCGGTGACGATGTCGCCCGGCTTGCTGGCGCCGGCATCGGGCATGTTTTCGCAAGCCGGCACCACCGCAATCAGATTAATCGGCAGTTTGGCGCGGGCGGCAGCGGTGAATACGCCGATCACGCCGGCAGCGCCGCACATATCGTATTTCATCTCATCCATGGCTTCGCCGGGCTTCAGCGAAATGCCGCCGCTGTCAAAGGTGATGCCCTTGCCCACCAGCACAATCGGCGCCGCTTCGCGGTCGGCGGCCCCAAACCAACCCAACTCGATCAGTTGCGGCGGCTGCACACTGCCTTTGGCCACCGACCAAAACGCACCCATGTGCGCTTCAATATAATCCCGCCCCAGAATAGCCACCTGCGCGCCGGCCTGCTCGGCCTCCTTGCGCGCCTGCTCGGCCAGATAAGACGGCGTGCAGACATTCGGCGCAGTATTGCCCAAATCTTTACACAAATTGATGCCGTACAGCAGCGCTTCGGCATGATGCAGTGCAGACTCCACCGCATCGGCATGACGGCTGTGGCAGAACACGGCAGCCGTCAGCTTGGCCGGCTTGGCTTGCGCTTTGAAGCGGTCGAAACGGTACACCGCCTCGCCGAAGGCCAAGGCCAGCACTCCGGCGGCCAAAGGCGCTTCGCGCCCACACAGCGCATCCAGGCACACGGCTACCTGGGGCTGTTTCTGCGCCCAAGCCGCAGCCTCTTTGGCCGATTTTTCCATGGCCGGGCGCGTGCCGTCTTGAAAACGCAACACGGCAATATCTTGGAAACCGCCTGCCGCCGGCACCCGTGCCGAGGCAAAGCGCTCTTCGTCCGACAACTCGCCGCACAATAAAGCAGCCGCAGCATCGGCAGTCTGCTCGCTACACGGGCAGGCATCGGTACACACATACAGCCGGGCAGCGGCACCGGCCTCCAATAGTTCGGTTCGAACAGAAAACTGCATGTTTTTTCCTTAAACTGACACAATCAAAAAAACTGACACAATCAAACAGCCCCAAGGGCGGCAATATTTATCCTTAATATTTGGAACAGGCTGCCTGAAAGCCGTTTCCTGCCTTTCAGGCAGCCTCCGTCATTGCTATTCTTTCACATACACGATTTCCACATCGTAATCGTCGTCGTCCCAATCGTCTTCATCAGCGGCGAATTTAGACTGCCATTCTTCGGCACGGCTGAGGGAGGAGTCCAAGCCCGCCTCCAGACGCAGCACCGACAGCAGATGGTAGAAATCCTCGGGCAGCGGCGATTCGAAACTCATCTCCTCGCCGCTTGCAGGGTGGATAAAACTCAATCGGTAGGCATGCAGAGCCTGCCGCGCCAAACCTTTTACCACAGCCTTCACCTCGTCCGAAGCCGGATGGCGCGGATTGCCATACACCGGATCACCGGCCAAAGGGTGGCGCGCTTCGCGCATGTGCACGCGGATTTGGTGGGTGCGGCCGGTTTGCAGTGCGCATTCGATGTAGCTGTGCGTCCGGTAACGTTCCAACACCTTCACATGGGTAAGTGCCGGTTTGCCGCCGAATTTCACCACCGCCATCCGCAAACGGTTATGCGGGTCGCGGCCGATCGGCGCATCGATTTTGCCGTCGAAGGGCACCACGCCGTCGGCCACCGCGCGGTAAATCCGCTTCACCGTCCACGCCTGCAACTGCCGTACCAAATGGTTTTGCGCCGGCAGCGTTTTCGCCACCACCATCAGGCCGCTGGTGTCCTTATCGAGACGGTGCACAATACCGGCACGCGGCACGGCCGACAATGCCGGACAATATGCCAACAGACCGTTAAGCAAGGTGCCGCTCCAATTGCCCGCCGCCGGATGCACCACCAGCCCGGCAGGCTTGTCCAACACCATCAGGCTGTCGTCTTCGTAAACAATGTCCAAATCCATGGCTTCCGGCTGGAAAGCCAGTTCTTCCTTACTCTGCCGCACGGCTACCCGAATCTGCTCTCCGCCGATCAGCTTGGTCTTGGGCTGCGCCGCCTCGCCGTTCAACCACACCGCGCCGTCTTTGATCCACGCGCTCAAGCGGCTGCGCGAATAATCGGGCATCAGCTTGGCCAAAGCCGCATCCAAACGCAGGCCGGCCAGCGTTACGGGCACGGTGAAATTTAAACAATTTTCCGTATCGGAGGCTGCCGGAAACTCGAAATCATCGTTATAATCCGTGTCATTGTTGACATAAGAAGAAGTGTTCTGCATGAAAAAGATTCTTTTGGTTACCGGTTTGGCCGTGGCCCTGTCTGCCTGCTCCAGCACCTCCGCAATAGATAAAGAGGCACAGGCCACACAAGATTGGCCGGTGGAACGTCTGTATGCCGAAGCGAACGACGAGCTGCACAGCGGCAATTATAACCGTGCCGTCAAATTATACGAAGTCCTGCAGTCGCGCTTCCCCAATACCCGCTACGCCGCCCAAGCCCAACTCGACACCACCTACGCCTACTACAAAGACGAGCAGCAGGCACAGGCCTTGGCTCATGTGGAACGCTTCCTGCGCCTGCACCCGCACCATCAAAACACCGACTACGCCCTCTATCTCAAGGCGCTGATTCTGTTTAACGAAGACAAATCCTTTCTGAATAAGCTGGCCTCGCAAGACTGGTCCGACCGCGACCCCAAAGCCAACCGCGATGCCTACCATGCCTTCAACGAGCTGGTGACCCGCTATCCCGACAGCAAATACGCCGCCGATGCGCGCGAGAAAATGGCGCGGTTAGTAGACGCTCTGGGCGGCAACGAAATGGCAATTGCCCGCTACTACATGGAACGCGGTGCCTACTTGGCGGCCGCCAACCGCGCCCAAACGGTGATCAGCCAATATCAGAACACCCGCTATGTAGAAGAAGCCCTGGCCATGATGATCGCCGCCTACGACAAGCTGGAAAAACCCCAGTTGCGCGACGACACCCGCCGCGTGCTGGCGCAAAACTTCCCGCAAAGCCCTTACTTGGAACAGCCGTGGCGTCCCAACAACATCCCCTGGTGGCGCTATTGGAAATAAAGATTCAGGCTACCTGAAACCGTTTCCGGCGTTTCAGGCAGCCTGTTTTCCATCCCCGCTCCGCCCGGCAAGAGAAAGGAAACCCGCATGAAATCCGCCACCCTGTTGGCCGCCGGCTGCCTGCTCGCCCTGCCTGCCGCAGCCGCCACCTACGAATGCACCGACAGCCAAGGCCGCCGCACCTATACCGCCACCCCCGGCCCCAACTGCAAAGACGCCAATCTGGGCAAACCCAGCATCTACACCTCCGTTCAACCCGCCCCGGAAAATGCCGGAACCGCCGCACAGACCAGCGCCTCCGTTACCGTCCTGTCTGCCGAGCCCGAAAACATCGCCCCCAGTTCGCCAGCAGCCATCCGGGCCGCCGAAGAACGGCTCCGCCAAGCCAAACAGAATCTGGAAGAAGGGCGCAAAGTGCGCCACGGCAACGAACGCAACTACGCCCGCTATCTGGAACGCATCAAAGGCTTGGAAGACGCCGTGGCCGCCGCCCAAAAAGAACTGGACGGCCTCAAACGCCGCTAACCGGTTTGCCGCACCGCCATCAGGCTACCTGAAACCGCAACGGCAGCCTGCGGCCGCAGCACACCCCCGCCCACCCGCCATGCCCCAGCTGCCCACCCACTACCGCACCCTCAACATCCCGGAAAACGCCGGCACGGCAGAAATACGCGCCGCCTACCGCCGCCTGTCGCAACCCCACCATCCCGACCGCAACCCCGACGATGCCGAAGCCCTGCGCATTATGCAGCTGGTAAACGAAGCCTACCGCGTCCTCTCCGATCCCGAACTGCGCCGCCGCCACGACCGATGGATTGCCGAACAGCGCCGGCCTGCCCCGCCATCGACCCTGCTCCGGCAAACCGGGCAGCGCACCCGCCACCGTCAAAACCGCCGCACCCAACGGCTGATCTTGGGTTTGGGCCTCCTGCTCGGCCTGCTGGGTTTGCAGCTGCTCTGGTGGCACAACGCCTCCCTCGTCCGCCACCCCGCGCCCACCGTTTACCAACGCCCCACCGCCGCACCCAACGGCCGCCCCTGGCCGCTGTATGCCGACTACATCGACGGCTACCCCCGGCTCGCCCGAAACGGCACCGCCATCGCCAGCTTCAGCAACCCCGGCGAAGACCGCCTGGCCGAGCTGCAACTGCAGCAAAACAAGCGCTGGCAAACCATCCGCACCTTCTACCTGCCGCGACACGGCCACTTCACCGTTTACCAACTCGGCCCCGGCCGCTACCGCCTGCGCCACAGCGGCCTGGACAGCGGCCGCCTCCTGCAAACCGAAGCCTGGCAGCTTGAAAAAACCGGCGAGCCGCCCATTTATTCCGACGTTACCGTCACCCTCCCGCAAGATTCCCCGCCATGACCGCCGCCCCCGCTGCCAAATACACCGAAGAAACCGTGCTTTGGGTCAAACACCACACCCCCAAGCTGATGACTTTCGCCATCACCCGCCCCGCCGAATACCGCTTCAGCGCCGGCCAATTCTCCCGCCTCGGGCTACCTGAAGGCAGCGGCTTCATCTGGCGCGCCTACTCCGTGGTGTCCGCCGAATACGCCGACACCCTCGAATACTTCGCCGTCCTCATCGAAGACGGCCCCATGTCCGCCCGCCTGGCCGAACTGCAAGCCGGCGACATCCTCTTGCTCGACAAAACCGCCACCGGCTTTTTCCTGCCCGAACGCTTCCCCGACGGCCGCGACCTCATCATGCTCTGCACCGGTTCCGGCATCGCCCCCTTCCTCGCCATCCTGCAACAGCCCGAAATCTGGCAGCGCTTCGAGCACCTCGTACTGGTTCACTCCGTCTCCTACGCAGGCGAGCTGATTTTTCGGGAGACCCTGCAAAACCTCAGCCGGCACCCTTTGGTCGGCGACTACGCCCACAAACTGCGCTTCATCCCCGTCCTCACCCGCGAACCCGATGCCGCCCCGCTCAACCGCCGCCTGCCCGAACTCTTGGCCGACGGTTCGCTCAACCAAGCCATCGGCCTGCCCTTCTCTCCCGAACACAGCCGCTTCATGATCTGCGGCAATCCCGCCATGGTGAAAGACACCTTCCAAGCCCTGCTCAATCTGGGCTTCAGCATGCACCGCAACCGCATTCCCGGCCAGATCATGATGGAAAACGGTTTTTAATGCCCGCCCGACCCGCCTTTTCCGCCCAACCCGGCGACAACAAACGCCCCATCCTTTTCAGGTAGCCTGCAGCAGCCCGCCACACCTTGACCAAAGCCAATAAAAAATTTATTTGCAAAACCTTCGGGCTGCCTGAAAGCAACAGCTCAATCTGTGCTTGCACCGCCTTAACAGATTCATCTATACTTTAATTTCTGCCAATACAGAAATTATGAAAGGATAGAAAATGTCCATCACCATGTACTACGACAGCCACTGCCCGCTGTGCCGCACCGAAGCGGTCAAGATGCACCGCCGCCGGCCGGATGCCGTACAGATTACTGCGGTTGACGATGCCTTATCCGAGCTCGAAGCCGCCGGTATTTCGCGCGTACAGGCGATGACTTATCTGTGCGTGCGCGACGGCAACGGCGGCTGGCACACCCACATGGATGCCGTGCGCCTGCTTTACCGCAGCGCCGGCTTACACACATTGGCCGGTTTACTGGCTTTTCCTCCCGTCAAATGGCTGGGCGACCGGCTCTATCCCGCCTTGGCCCGCAACCGCTACCGCATCCCCGACCGGCTGATCCGCCTCATCTACGGCGGCGTGTGCGACGAGGGCATGTGCCGGATTCCGCCGGCCAAACGCTGAACCGGCTTTGCAGGCAATAGAGAAAATGCGCATATTGTGCTATGGTTATCCGTGCCTTATCAAATAACCACAACAAGGAAACCTACTTATGCTGCGCAATTTTTCCGACAAATACTCCGGCAGCGATGACAAAGGCAATTTCGAATTGCACTGCATCGTGATGATTATCGAAGACAGTGCCCGCCAGCAATGGGCGGCTCGAATGAAGGTGAGCAAGAAATACGACTGGAGCAACAGCCGCACCGTGGCGGCGGAGGCATTCATCAAAGAGCTGGCACGCGAATACGACGCCCAACACGCCGTATTGAACGCTTTGGAAGACTTTCCCATGTTCCGCGACAAACTGCGGGAAGGCTTTCAGATCAAGTAAACTACCGAACCTGCTCCCCGGCGGCGGCGCCCAACAGCCGCCGTTTTTTATGGTGCCGCTGCCTACCGCCGCCCACATGAGGACGCTTTCAAAACCCGTTCGTCATCTCCGTTGGGTCAGACACGCGTAGGAAAATGTTTGGCAGAATAGAATAATGCAGGCTGCCTAGGGCATGTCGCCATCATGCTTGCGAAGCGGTTTTTTTAGCTTCGCAAGTCTGCTGCTGCGCTACCGAGACAAAATTTGCAACTGCCAGGCTCACTCGAAGAGGGCGGTTTGACACGCGACGCCAGTAAAACCAGCCAGCGCAGCAAGATTGGATATCTTGCGGGCATCTCCTGCGTCCCCTTGGGGGATAATGCAGCAGATGCGGGTTTTAACCAAAAATACCGCTGTAACGCTTTGTGGCGACACGCCCTAAACAGCTTTCAGACTGCCTGCGCCCCGACCGAATAAGCCACTCCCGGTAACAATCAAAAACAAAACAGCGAATGGAATCCGATATTGCCTTCCTCCCGCCATCATCATCAAATGCATCTTGCTTCCAACAAATAATTAAACTATAATTTCAGTAAATACAGAAATTATATCCTTAAAGGATAGATGCGCAATAAAACCTAGGCTGCCGTTTGCCGTATAAAACGATTGCCCTGTCCCGGCAGCCCAATCTCCCGCCCGCCGGCTGCCCACATCTTCCGTGTACGGCCATGTGTTTCTGCTGTGGAAAGGCAACCTAAGCCCATCAGCCGCTTGGCATAATCGGCACCGATTAAAAAACAGGCAAAGAAAAACCGCTCTACACAAGCGCCGGGGAAGGCCGTCGGGATAAGCTGTGGATAAGCGGGCAAAGGGTTTGACGGCATTGGCAGATTTTAGCGTTGTCCAAAAAACAGGCAGTTTTGCCGCCTTTCCGGTTCAGGGCACCGGCCACCCACGCCGCCGCCGCTTTCCCCGGGCGGCTTGGATAACACCGTAGACAGGCTGTGGATAAGGAAGCTAAGCCGCTTAGCGCAAACAGAAAATCGGGTTTGCCGAAGAATTCGGCAAAAAATTTCCCCATTTATTTCTCTTTAGGCAGAAATTTATGAATAAACAACCTCAGTATATTTCGGCCGCCTTCGGCGGTTTGTGGCTGTGGAGCGGGCTGCAACCCGTCCTCAGCGCCCGCAACGAAGCGCTGCGGCTGCTGGCCGATACCGGCCTGCCGCCCCAATGGCAGATGCCCGCTCTTGCAGCCGCTTCGGCTTGGGATGTGCTGCTCGGCCTGCTGCTCTTCAGCCCTTGGCGGCAGTACCGGCTGCTGTGGGCGGCACAGGCCGCCACCATCGCGGCCTATACCTTGATTGTAGCGCTGCGCCTGCCGGCCAATTGGCTGCACCCCTTCGCCCCTTTGGTGAAAAATTTTCCCCTGCTGGCCGTGACGGTTTGGCTGGCCGGCACCGGCAAGGCGGCCAACTCGATGCAGCCTGCGCCCGACCCCGATTCTGAAAGGAGCGCGTCATGAACACTTATCTCGTCGTCAAAACCCTCCACATCCTCTCCGCCACCCTGATGGTCGGCACCGGCTTCGGCACTGCGTTTTACCTTTTCTTCGCCAACCGCAGCGGCAACGTACAAGCACAAGCCGTGGTGTCGCGACTGGTTTGCCGTGCCGACTGGTGGTTCACCACTCCGGCGGTGATTTTCCAGCCCCTCTCCGGGCTGTGGATGATCCGCCACACCGGCATGGACTGGAGCATGAGCTGGATTGTGTGGACGCTGGCGCTTTACAGCTTGGCCGGCCTCTGTTGGCTGCCGGTGGTGGTCTTGCAGCTGCGCATGGCCAAAACCGCCCAAGCGGCGGCCGAACGCGGCGAGCGTACTCTGCCCGATGCCTACTGGCGCGACGCACGGCGCTGGGAACTGCTGGGCTACCCCGCCTTCTGCGCCATGGTCATCGTGTATTTCCTGATGGTTTTGAAACCCGTTTAAAGCGTGTCGTTATTGGGCTTGCGCAGCGGTGTGGCGGATGCAGGGGTTTCCTGAGAAACAATTCACGCCCGCAAGGCCAATTCGGAGAAGGCGGTTTGACACGCTACGCCAATCAAACCGGCCGGCGCAGCAAGATCGGACATCTTGCGGGTATTGCCGACACCGCAGACGGGAATTTTTGCCCCCGAACACCGCCGCCATGCAGACTTTGAACGGCGCTCAGGCTGCCTGAAAGCCACCGTTTGATTTTCTTAACCGATTAAGGAGCTTGTTATGTCTTCCGCCGCCCATTCTTCTCTGCTCGTCACCGCCGCCATGGTGCTGGTTTCGCTCACGGTCAGCGGCATCTGCTGGGCCATTCTCGGCCGGCCGCTGCGCCAAGTCTTGGCCTTTCTGTGCGACGACCCGCGCCCGGAAGTAAAGGACATCAGCGGTATGTTCTGGCAGCGGCTCTACCTCAGCCTCACCCTGCTGCTGCCCATGCTCTGCGTGCTGCTGTTCGCCCCGCGTTTCGGTCAGAGTTTGGCCGACAACCTGCTGTATGCCCTGCGCTGGGCCATTTTCGGCGGCGTCGGCCTGCTGTTGGTGTTGGCCTACCTCGTCCGCCAGCAAATCCGCCTGCCGCACAACGGGCTGCCGGCACCCCAAACGAGCGGCAAACTCCGCCTCAAACGCGCCCAAACGCCCGATCTCGATCCGGACACGCCGGCCGCCACGCCCCGCGCCGACGACGGCCTGCCGCCACTGTTCAAATAGTCCCATCCTGCCTGCCACTGATTATCGGAGCCATCATGAACATCCTGCTTTTCGGCGGCAGCGGCTTTATCGGCGCCGCCACCGCCCGCCTGCTGCAACAGCAAGGCCATCGGGTCGCCGCACCCGGCAGCCGTGAATTTGATTTCCTGCAACCCGATTTCGCCCGCATCACGGGCTACCTGAAAAACTGCAATGTGGTCATCAATGCCGTCGGCGTGATGAGCCGCCACCGCGCCGTCTTGGAAACCGTCCACCACCACACGCCGGCCAGACTGGCCCGCTTGGCAGCGGAGCACGGCGTACGGCGCTGGGTGCAACTGTCCGCCCTCGGTGCCGATGCCTGCCATCCGGTGGCCTTTCTCGGCAGCAAGGGGCGCGGCGACCAGGCTGTGGCCGGCAGCGGCCTGAGCACGGCCGTCGCGCAACCTTCCGTGGTCTTCGGCCGCGGCGGCGCCAGTTGCGAACTGTTTATCCGGCTGGCCCGCCTGCCGCTCATCTGCCTGCCCGAAGGCGGCCATTATGCGCTCCAGCCCGTCCACCTCGACGATGTGGCCGAAGGTCTCGCCAATTTGGCAACCGGCACCGCCACCGGCCGTATCGCCTTCACC
Source organism: Eikenella sp. (assembly GCA_030528345.1). Taxonomy (GTDB): domain Bacteria; phylum Pseudomonadota; class Gammaproteobacteria; order Burkholderiales; family Neisseriaceae; genus Eikenella. The sequence goes on along the minus strand of JAUMZB010000014.1, from coordinate 849 downwards.
GGCAGCCAGCGCTGCACCTTAGCGGGCTACCTGAACCTGCTGCGCCGCAACCTCCACCGCAAAACGCCCGCCCGCATCCTCGCCCTGCCGCGCCCCTTGGCCGAATGGGGTGCCGCGCTGGCCGAAGCATCCGGCAACGGCATGCTCAGCCGCGACAGCCTGCGCCTGCTGCGGGAAGGTTCGGTGGCCGACTGCACCGCCTTCGCCGCCCTCATCGGCCGCCCGCCGCAAGCCGCCGGCACATTCGGCTGCCGCAGCAAAGCGGTCGGCGGCCGCACCGCCCCCAAGGGCTAGTCATAGTCTTTTTCAATCAATAAAATTATTACAATAGTAAAAATCAGGTTTCTGAACGGTTTTTGATAAAAAGCAGTCGCTTACTGCGCCGCCACACCGCGCCGCAGCCGGCCGCCCCGCCTGTCGCGCCCTACCGCAGGCGGGAATTTTTTGTTATATTTCCGCCCCATAAAACGGCGCCGGACGAACGGTGTCCTCTCATAATAAACCGGCTTGTCCGCCCGTGCGCCCAAAAAGGGGGCCCGATGCGGTACGGCCATAAAAAACGGCCGCACGGCCGGCACACCGCTTCCCGAACATGAAACACATCCTGCTCTCTTTTTCCTCCGCGCAGCCGGAATATCTGAACGAAATCGACCCCGCCTGCCATATCTGGCTGTTTCTTCCCGCCGGTCAGGAATACATGCCCATGCCTTGGTGCGAGGCGCTCTGCCGCTTCGGCAAACGGGCGCACTTCATCTTCCTGCCGCCCGACGCGACCGACCCCGGCTTGGTTTGGGCCTACCATTTGGGCCGCATTGCCGCCCAAGACCCCGATGCCGAGATCTGCCTGTT
>JAUMZB010000013.1 GCA_030528345.1 Eikenella sp. | reverse complement strand
GCAGGCTTATTTTTCTCAACCTGTGGTGTAAACAACTCGGTTAATTTCTACAGATTATTGAATGACCCATCCGATTGAAATTTACGCTTCGAGCGACGGCAAGGTGTCGCTGCAAGTGTCGCTGACGCAGGATACGGTGTGGCTGACGCAAGCACAGATGGCGGCGTTATTCGACAGCAGTATCGACAATATCAGCCTGCATTTAAAAAACATTTACCGTGAAGGCGAGTTGAGCGAAGAAGCAACTGTCGAGGATTACTCGATAGTTCGCCAAGAAGGGGCAAGACAGGTTAAGCGTCTGATAAAACACTACAATTTGGATGCCGTTCTTTCCGTGGGCTACCGTATTAGCTCCAAACGCGCTACCCAGTTCCGCCAATGGGCCACCCGCACGTTGAGGCAGCATTTGGTGGAGGGATACACCCTGAACGAGCGCCGTCTGCATGAGCGCGGTATCGAATTGACGCAGGTGCTGGATTTGCTCGGCCGCACATTAAGCCATCAGGCGGGTTTGAATGAGCAGGGCGCGGCGGTGGTGCAGGATTACGCGAAAAGCTGGAGTTTGCTGCAAGCTTATGATGAGCAGAGCCTTACGGCGCAGGCGGCAAAGCAGCAGGATATGCGCGGGCTGGATTTTGCCGATGTGCGCGCGGCTGTCGGCGAGTTGAAGGCGGCGTTGATGGCAAAAGGCGAGGCCACCGAATTGTTCGGCCAATTGCGCGGCGACGGCTTAGCTTCGGCTTTGGCCACGATTGAGCAGGGTTTCGGCGATGAGTTGTTTTATCCCAATATTGCTGCCCGCGCCGCGCATTTGCTGTATTTTGTGATTAAAAACCATCCGTTTGCCGACGGTAATAAGCGCAGCGGTGCGTTTTTGTTTTTATGGTATCTGCGCATCAATGCACACTTGCTTGCCAAGCCGGTGGAAAAGTTGGTGAACGATAATACTTTGGTGGCGCTGGCTTTGCTGGTGGCGGAAAGTGAGCCGGCACAGAAAGAATTGATCATCCGCTTGATTGAACATTTTATTGTATTGAAAGAGGCCGTCTGAAATACGGGGAGAGGCTATATGATGGATGAACGTGTTTTGGAAAATGCCGCGCTGGAGTGGTTTGCCGAAACCGGCTGGCAGATTTTCCACGGCAAGGAGATTGCGCCCGATAGCGGTAATGCGCAGCGGCGCGATTTTACGCAGGTAATTTTGGTGCCGCTGTTTCGCACGCAGTTTGCCCGCTTAAATCCGCATCTTCCGGCCGAATGTGCCGATGCGGTGCTCGATGTGCTGAACAAGCCGCAAAGCCGCGATTTGGTTGAGGCCAACCGCGCGTTTCACCGTTTGCTGGTGCAGGGTGTACCGGTGTCGTTCCGCCGCGATGGGGAAACGGTGCACGATACGGCGTTTTTGATCGATTTCTCTGTGCCGCAAAACAATGCTTTCTGGGCGGTAAATCAGTTTGAAGTGCGGGGCGTGCGTTTGCGCCGTGCGGATATGGTTTGTTTTGTAAACGGTTTGCCGCTGGCGGTGTTGGAGTTGAAAAATCCGGCTCATGAGCAAACCGATATTTGGTCGGCATTCAATCAATTGCAAACTTATAAAAACGATGTGTTCGATTTGTTGGCGATGAATGAATCGCTGGTGATTTCAGACGGCATCACGGCCCGGGTGGGTTCGCTGACGGCAGATGAAGAACGCTTTATGCCATGGCGGACGGTAAAAGACGAACATGATAAGCCGCAAGTAGAGTGGCAGTTGGAAACCATGATTCGCGGCTTTTTCCGGCCCGATTTGTTTTGCGGTTATCTGCGCTTTTTTATTCTGTTTGAGCGCGACGGGAAAAGCCGCTTGATTAAAAAACAGGCGGGGTATCATCAGTTTCATGCGGTGCGCGAAGCGGTGCAAGCCACCATCACCGCATCCCGGCTACCTGAAAAGGATACACCCGCCGAACCTCGGGCGGCGTATGGCAGGGAAGTCGTGCGCGGCAGTAAGAAGGCCGGCGTGGTTTGGCATACGCAGGGCAGCGGTAAAAGCATTTCTATGTGCTGTTATGCGGGCAAATTGTTGCAACAGCCGGAAATGGGCAATCCGACGCTGGTGATTGTGACCGACCGCAATGATTTGGACGGCCAGTTGTTTGCCACTTTTTCCGCCGCCGAAGAATTACTCAAACAAAAACCCGTGCAAGCCGAAAGCCGCGAAGCCTTGCGCGAACTGCTCGCCGGCCGTGAGGCGGGCGGGATTATTTTTACCACGGTACAAAAGTTTGCCTTGCAAGACGGGGAAAGTACGCATCCGCTCTTAAACGGCCGTCACAATATCGTGGTGATTTCCGATGAAGCGCACCGCAGCCAATACGGCCTAGACGCCAAGCTGAACAAGGCTAAAGGGCTGTATCAATACGGTTATGCCAAGCATATGCGCGATGCACTGAAAAACGCGACGTTTATCGGTTTTACCGGTACGCCGATTGAAAGCGAAGACAGGGATACCCGGGCAGTATTCGGCGATTATGTTTCGATTTACGATATTCAGGATGCGGTGGATGACGGTGCTACCGTGCCGATTTATTATGAATCGCGTTTGGCCAGGCTCGACATCAATCATGAAGAAATCGACAAGCTCTCCGAGGAAGTGGATGTGTTGATGGAAGACGAAGACACCGCTCTCGCGGAGCAGGCCAAAGCCGAATACACAAGGCTGGAAAAGCTGGTTGGTGCCGCCCCGCGTCTGCAACAAGTTGCCGCCGATTTAGTCGCTCATTTTGAAAAACGGCAGGAAAGCCAAAGCGGCAAGGCCATGATTGTGGCCATGAGCCGTGAAATCTGCGTGCATCTTTACAATGAAATCATACGGCTGCGTCCTGATTGGCATAACGACGACATCGACAAGGGCGTCATCAAAATCGTGATGACCGGTTCGGCTGCCGACACAGCATTGCTGCAGCCGCATATTCACCACGCGCGCGACAAAAAAACTTTGGAAAAGCGTTTTAAAGATCCTGCCGACCCGCTGCAATTGGTGATTGTGCGCGATATGTGGCTCACCGGCTTTGATGCGCCCTGCTGCCATACGATGTATGTGGACAAGCCGATGCGCGGGCATAATCTGATGCAGGCGATTGCCCGCGTTAACCGCGTTTTTAAAGATAAACCGGGTGGTTTGGTGGTGGACTATATCGGCATTGCCAATGAGCTGAAGCAAGCACTCGCCACTTATACCAACGCCAAAGGGCGCGGCAAACCGACTATCGATGCCGAAGAAGCGTTGCGCATTCTGTTGGCCAAAATGGATGCCGTTCGCGGCATGTTTGCAGAAAAGGCTGAGGGCGTATCTCTGGACATCGGCTGTTTTGAAACCCGTGCCGTAGCACTGCTCCCCAAAGCGGCCAACCATATTCTTGCGCTTGATGACGGCAAAAAACGTTTTGCCGATTTGGTGCTTGCCGCTACTAAAGCCTATGCACTGTGCGCCACATTGGACGAAGCGCAGCCCTGCCAAAAAGAATTGGCGTTTTTCAGTGCGGTTAAAGCCGTTATCGGAAAAGGCGGTGATGCCCAAACCGGAAACAAAAAGACGCAGCAGCAATACGGGGTGCTGAAGCAGATTTTGGACAACTCGCTGATTGCCGACGGTGTGGACGATATTTTTGCCCTTTGCGGTCTCGACAAACCCAATATCGGCTTGCTTTCCGATGAATTTTTGGAAGACGTGCAGCACATGCCGTATCAGAATCTGGCCGTGGAACTATTGGAAAGGCTGATGCGCGACAACATCAAAAGCCGCAGCGGCAGCAATGTGGTGCAAGAGAAAAAATACCGCGACCGCTTGCAGGCCACGCTCGCCAAATACCACAACCGCAGCATCGAAACCGCCCAAGTGATAGAAGAACTGATTCAGATGGCCAAAGATTTTCAGGCAGCTTTGCAACGTGCCGAAAACCTCGGCCTTTCCAGTGATGAAATCGCTTTTTACGATGCCTTGGTCAATAACGAAAGTGCCTTACGCGAACTGGGCGACGACATTTTGAAGAAAATCGCTTTCGAGTTGGTGAAACAACTGCGTCAATCCGTCAGCGTGGATTGGCAAGTGCGCGAAAGTGTTCGCGCCCGCTTGCGTATTCTTGTACGCCGTATTTTGCAGAAATATAAATATCCGCCGGACAAGGCCGATGAGGCGGTTGAGCTGGTACTTAGCCAGGCGGAAGTGCTGTCGGAGGCTTGGGCGGCGTAGCATCAAATCAGGCATCGCCGCAGCTTTTATCTCAAAATATTCAATTCAGGATGCAAAGAAAAATTTTTCACCTAAGCAAATAAGAGGAAACATGTTTTTACCTATTCAAAATTAAATGTTATATTGGCCGCCACAAAAACAACAGCGTCAAAGGCGAAACCGATGAGCACCCACCACCAGCATTTCTCCACCCTCAATCTGCCGCCCGGCCGCAACACCCGCCGCGCCTGGCAGGAAACCGTGTGCCGCACCCTGTTCGACCTCGACATCAGCAGCAGCCGCACACACTTCAGCGGCTCGCTGGAAAGCAAACGCATCGGCCGCCTCGATGTGGCCCGCATCAAAGCCGATCCGGCGGTGTACACCCGCACCCGCGCCCATCTCGACCGCGCCACCGAAGAAGAATTCCTCATCACCCTCAACACCCACAATCCGGTTACCTTCCGCCAACTCGGGCGCGATACCGTGTGCGGGAGCGGCAATTTTCTGCTCGAGCTCTCCCACGAGCCCTACGACTTCATCGCCCGCCAAAGCATGGACGTTCACGTATTCAAAGTGCCCAAGTCCCTGTTGAAAGAATACATCCGCCAGCCCGAACGCTACTGCGCACTCGATTTCGACGGCCACAGCGGCATCGGCCTGCTGTTCAGACGCTACGCCCTCAATGCCGTGGCCATGCTTTCCGATTTAAACGGCGCCGATGCCGACATGGTGGAAAAACAGCTGCTGGAACTGTTTGCCCGCGCGGTGGAAAAAGACGCCCGCGTGCTGGCTTCCGCCGATTCCGCCGTGCGCGCCGCCCACCTTTTGCGCATCGAACAATACGCCAACGCCCGTTTGGACCGCAGCGACCTCTCCCCCGAGCAAACCGCCGCCGCCTGCCAGATTTCCGTACGCTACCTGCACCTCTTGTTCAAAGACACCGGCACCACCTTCTCCGACTGGCTGCGCAGCCGCCGCCTGGAAACCGCCCGCCGCCGCCTGCTGCAACCGCATTTCAACGGCACCCTCGCCCAACTGGCTTACAGCCTCGGCTTCACCGACCAATCCCATTTTTCCAAAGCCTACCGCCGCCACTTCGGCCAAAGCCCGCGCGACACCCTCAACGGCCGCAACAACGCCGTTTAAGCCCGCCGCCAACCCGCTTGCCCGCTTAACCGGGTAAAACGCCGGCGGCGGGCAAAGTGCGCACCGGGCCGAATGCCGCAACGGCACCGCCAAACCGGCCCACCATGCCGCTCAAGCTCGGGCTGCCTGAAAAACCCGCCGATTGTTCAATCCACTATATCCCGCTACAATAGCCCCCGTTTTTCCGCCTGCCGTTTTTCCCATTATTCTTTTCAGGTAGCCTTTATGAGTCCAGCCGCCGAACGTGTACTGCAACACTTTCAGGAAAGCATCGCCGCCAAACAGCAAGCCGCCGAACTGCTGGCCGAACCGGTGGCCGACGCGGCCGGTTTGATGCTGCAATCCCTGATGGAAGACGGCAAAATTCTGGCCTGCGGCAACGGCGGTTCCGCCGCCGACGCGCAACACTTTGCCGCTGAAATGACCGGCCGTTTCGAGCGGGAACGCATGGGCTTGGCCGCCATCGCCATCACCACCGACACCTCCGCCCTCACCGCCATCGGCAACGACTACGATTTCAACCGCATCTTCTCCAAGCAAGTGTCCGCCCTCGGCCGTCCCGGCGACGTGTTGCTCGCCATTTCCACCTCCGGCAATTCCGCCAACGTCATCGCCGCCATCGAAGCCGCCCACGAGCAAGACATGCGCGTGGTGGCGCTCACCGGCCGCGACGGCGGCAAAATTGCCGGCCTGCTGCGGGAGCGCGACATCCTGCTCAACGTACCGCACCAACGCACCGCCCGCATTCAGGAAATCCACATCCTCATCATCCACGCCCTGTGCGACCACATCGACACCGCCATCTTGGAAGGCCTGTAAACCGCTGCTCCCAAAAGGAAACCGTATGAAACCCTACGCCCGCGCCTTACTGCTGTCCGCCGCCCTCGCCACCGCCCTGTCCGGCTGTGCCGCCGCCCTCCTCGGCGGCGGCGCGCTGGGCGTGATGTCCGCCACCGAACGCCGCAGCACCGGCGCCCAAGCCGACGACCAAATCATGGAGTTGCGCGTACAGGAAAGCGCCCTCAAACACCTGCGCGCCAACAACACCGTACCCGGTTTCGAACCGCGCCTGTCGGTGGTCAGCTTCAACCGCCATCTGCTGCTGATGGGCTTGGTGGCCAACGAAGCCGACAAAGCCTTTGCGGAGCGCGTGGCCCGCGCCGAACCGAATGCGGTGCAGATTTACAACCACATTCAGGTAGCCCAAACCCATCGCGGTTTCGGCGATGTCAGCAACGATTCCTGGATCACCTCCAAAGTCCGCACCACCCTTTTGGGCACCGCCGGCGTGCCGTCCAACCAAGTCAAAGTGGTCACCTACAACGGCATCACCTATGTGATGGGTATTCTGACGCCGGCCGAACAGCAGCTGGTCAGCCAAACCGTGAGCACCACCGCCGGCGTGCGCCAAGTCGTGACCCTCTACGAAACCTTCGTTCCCAACCGATAAGGACACGCCATGCCCGATAGCACTCCGCCCAAGCCCGCCAAAAAACGCGGCCTGTTCGGCAAGCTCATGTTCGGCCTGCTGCTGCTCACCGCCCTCGTGGTGGCCGTTTTGGTGTTTCTGGCCTGGCAGGCACTGAACCATCCCGGCACGCCGGCCGGCGGCACCGCATCCGACCCGAACAACGGCAGCGTGGAAATCTGGCAGCCCAACGGTGCCGTTGCCGCCAGCCAGGTTTACGTGCCTGTTACCGGCAAGGTGCCGCCCGCCGCCAGCGAAGCAGCCGTGGAAAGCACCGAAGCGGATACCGCACCCGCCCGCAACGAACGCGCGGGAACCGCACCGGCGGAAACACCGGCAGCGGCCACGCCTGCGGCCGAAATGCCCATCCAGCCGGTCAACACCCAAACCGCAAATGCCGCCGAGACCGAAATCCAACCGGTCAACACCCCGCCGGCCCGCCAACAGCAGCGCCCTGCCCCGCGCCGCCAGCAAGACAACCCGGAAAATCCGGTCGACAACCTGTTTTAAGCCCGCCAAGCAACAAAGGCTGCCTGAAAGCACCCGCACCGCTTTCAGGCAGCCTGAGACATTTGGTTTGCCCTGCAAACAAGTCCGACATCTTGATTGACTGGTATCCGTTGAGCATCAAAACGGTACCAGCCATCAGACCAACAGCAAAAAGCCTCTGCACATTATGCAGAGGCTTTATCTTTAATTTGGCGCGGTGGACGGGGCTCGAACCCGCGACCACCGGCGTGACAGGCCGGTACTCTAACCAACTGAGCTACCACCGCGCACCGAAAACTGGTGGGTGATGACGGAGTCGAACCGCCGACATTCTGCTTGTAAGGCAGACGCTCTACCAACTGAGCTAATCACCCGGTGAAACTGTTTCCGCATCGCTGCGAAGCGCGCATTAAAACAAAACTCCCCTCTTCACGCAAGCCTTTTCTTGTCACGCCAAAGCGGAAATTATCCAGCCCTTTGTTTCCAAATTGAATAATGTTAAAAATTTGCTCCCGCCGGCACACACTTTACAGCACACACCGCCTCCCCCGCCCTTGAGCACGCGCGTCCGCTGCACTTTGCCCTTATAATACCGGCCGTCCCTCCTCCCCAACGCTTATGAACGCCGCCATCCACACCCGCCAGCCCGATCCCCAAGCCGAACAAACCCTGCTCGCCACCGGTACGCCGCCTCTGTTGGCGCGGCTGTTTGCCGCCCGCCGCGTGTCCCGACCCGAAGAATTGGAAAACCGCCTGCACCGGCTCTTGCCCTATCGGGATTTGAAAAACATCGATGCGGCCGCCTGCCGCCTAGCCGATGCGCTGGCCCGCCAAGAAAACATCCTCATCCTAGCCGACTACGATGCCGACGGTGCTACCGCCTGCGCTGTCGGTATGCTCGGCCTCGGCCGCATGGGCGGGCGGGCGGACTTTCTGGTGCCCAACCGCTTCGAACACGGCTACGGCCTCACGCCCGAGCTGGCCGAACTGGCCGCGCAAAAACACACCGGGCTGCTGCTGACGGTGGACAACGGCATCGCCAGCATCGCCGGCGTGCAACGCGCCCAAGCGCTGGGCATGGACGTGCTGATTACCGACCACCACCTGCCGGGCAGCGAACTGCCCGACTGCATCATCGTCAACCCCAACCAGCCCGGCTGCCGCTTTCCCAGCAAGAACCTGGCCGGCGTGGGCGTAATGTTCTACGTTTTGAGCGCCTTGCGGGCGGAATTGCGTGCGCGCAACTGGTTTGCCGAACAAGGGCTGCCTGAAATCCAACTGGCCGAGCTGCTCGACTTGGTGGCCGTCGGCACCGTGGCCGACGTGGTCACGCTCGACCACAACAACCGCATCTTGGTGGAACAAGGGCTCAAGCGCATGCGGGCGGGCAAAACCCGCCCCGGCATCCGCGCCCTGTTTCAGGTAGCCAAGCGCGACATCGCCAAAGCCAAACCCTTCGATCTCGGCTTTGCCATCGGCCCGCGCATCAATGCCGCCGGCCGCTTGGACGACATGAGCGTCGGCATTGCCTGCCTGCTGGCCGACAACGACAACCACGCCGCCCTGCTGGCCGAAGAGTTGAACGGGCTCAACCGCGAACGGCGCGAAATCGAACAGTCCATGCTGGCAGAAGCGCAAAGCCTGGCCGAACAGATTGCCGTCAACGGCCGCTTCGGCATCACCGCATTCCGCGAAGACTGGCATCAAGGCGTCATCGGCATCGTGGCCGGCCGTCTGAAAGACCGCTTCCACCGCCCCGCCATCGTGTTCGCCCCGGCCGACAACGGCGAAATCCGCGGCTCGGGCCGTTCCATTCCCAAGCTCCACCTGCGCGATGCCCTAGACCTGCTCAGCAAACGCCACCCCGATCTGCTGTTGAAATTCGGCGGCCACGCCATGGCGGCGGGCTTAAGCATCCGCGCCGCCGATTTCGGCCGCTTCGAGCAGGCCTTCGAGCAGCTACTTCAGGAACTGCTCGACGAATACGACTTAACCCGTACCTTCCTCACCGACGGCAGCCTGCCCTCCGCCGCGTTGTCGGTACAAACGGCCGAAAGCCTGGCCGAACCGGTTTGGGGACAAGGCTTTCAGGCACCGAGTTTTTACGACGAATTCGAGGTACTCTGGCAGCGGGAAGTCGGCATCGGCCACCGCAAAGCCGGCCTCAGCCGGCAAGGGCAAACCGTAGAAGCCATGTTTTTCCGCTGTCCGGACGTGCTGCCGCCCAAAATCAGTACCGTTTACCGGCCGGTGGCCAACGAATGGCGCAACCAAACCGAGCTGCAACTGCATATCGACTATTGGGAAGCCTGCTAAGGCTGTCTTCCTGCCCCGCTACTCCGGCACAGGCTACCTGAAAACATTTTCAGGTAGCCTGTGTGCCATCCGCCTAAACGGTTCACTTAACATGACTTTCTGATTCTTAACGATTGCTTACCCTTTGCCGCATTGCTATACTCTCGCTTTCTTTTTTATTCGGGTGTAATCGAAACATGAATGCTGTGGTTTTGGCCGTATTGGTCATGCTGTTGTTATCGGTGGCCAGGGTGCACGTGGTCTTGAGCCTGGTGATCGGCGCGTTTGTGGGGGGCTTGGTGGCCGGCCTGCCTTTGGCCGACATCAAAGACGCCGTCTCCGGCGAAGTGTTGACGCAGGGCGTCATCACCCATTTCCAAGCCGGTTTGTCGGGCGGCGCCAAAATCGCCCTGTCTTATGCCATGCTGGGCGCGTTTGCCATGGCCATTACCCATTCCGGCCTGCCGCAGCAATTGGCCGGTGCCGTGGTGCGGCGCATGGAGGGCAACGGCCGGCGCGATACCATCCCCTCCGCCGTCAACTGGGTAAAATGGGCGCTGATCGGCGCTTTGCTGGTGATGGGCGTGATGAGCCAAAACGTGATTCCCATCCACATCGCCTTTATTCCAATGATTGTGCCGCCGCTGCTACTGGTGTTTAACCGCATGCAGATCGACCGCCGCCTGCTGGCCTGTGTGATAACTTTCGGCCTGGTAACGACTTATATGTTCCTGCCCGTCGGCTTCGGCGCCATCTTCCTCAACGAAATCCTGCTGGCCAATATCGAAAAAGCCGGCATGAATGTGAAAAACCTGTCCGTCATGCAGGCAATGGCGATTCCCGCCTTGGGCATGGTGGCCGGCCTACTGGTGGCCGTCTTCATCAGCTACCGCAAACCGCGCGCCTACCGCAATACCGAAGCAGATTTCCGCGCCGAACAACGCGCCGAAAAGCAAGCCAAAATCTCTCCTTACCGCAGCCTGGTGGCCGCGTTGGCGATTTTGGTGGCCTTTGTGGTGCAGCTGGTTTACGACGACGCCCTGCTGCTGGGTGCCATGCTCGGCTTTGCCGTATTTATGGCGCTGGGCGTGGTGCGCCGTCAGGAAGTGGACAGCGTGTTTGACAGCGGCATCAAAATGATGGCCATGATCGGCTTCATCATGATTGCCGCACAAGGCTTTGCCGAAGTGATGAAGGCCACCGGCCAAATCCAATCGCTGGTGGACAGCAGCGCCGCCCTGTTTGCCGGCAATAAAGGCATTGCCGTGCTGGCCATGCTGCTGGTGGGTCTCTTGGTAACCATGGGCATCGGCAGCTCGTTCTCCACCCTGCCGATCATTACCGCCATTTATGTGCCGCTGTGCATCAGTATGGGCTTTTCGCCGCTGGCCACGATTGCCATCATCGGCACCGCCGGCGCCTTGGGCGATGCCGGCTCCCCCGCCTCCGACTCCACCCTCGGCCCCACCTCCGGCCTAAACGTGGACGGCCAGCACGACCACATTTACGACAGCGTGATCCCCACCTTCCTGCACTACAACCTGCCCCTCTTGGCCGCCGGCTGGGTAGCCGCCATGGTGCTGTGATGAGTGATTGGGAAGAGCGGCTCACCGAGCTGGAGATCCGGCTGGCGCTGCAAAACGAGCTGGTGGACAGCCTCAACGGCACGGTGGCCAAGATGCAGCAAACGCTGGATCTGCAACAGGCGCAACTGCGCTGGCTGTACCGCCGACTGGACGAAGGCGGCAGGCAACACGGCGACAGCCCGTTCGACCCCACCGCCGAACTGCCGCCACATTATTAGATTGTGCCGTCAAAAGCCTTGCGGCGGTATTTTCGCAGTAAAAATCAGGCTACCTGAAAGCAGTTGCTTGCTTTCAGGTAGCCTGATTCATTGTCCCTGCCCAAAGCCAGATTCTGTTGACAGCGCAGCAGCGTAACGAGTGCCACGGCATCTTAAAGGCAAATTTCCGCCTAGCGCCTCGGCAAAAAATTTCAGGTAGCCCCAAACAGGCTACCTGAAATGCCATCGTCAAACGACAGCAAAAATTAAGGTTTAGCGGTTGCGGGCTGCTGAGCAGCCGGCCGTGTATTCTGACGGGTGGCCGGTTGTGCCGGTGCCCGTTGCGCAGCCGCACCGCCTACGGTTACCTGATCGGCAATGCGCTGGAACGTTACCCCACTGCCGATGCCGCGCACGTTTTTCAAATCGTCCACCGACTTAAACGGGCCGTTGGCATTGCGGTATTCGATAATCGCATTCGCCTTGGCCGGGCCGATGCCGTTTAAGGTTTGCAGCTCTTGCGCCGTTGCCGTATTGATGTTGACTTGCGCCCACAGCAGCGAAACATTCAACAGAGTAAACAACATGAACAGCAGTTTTTTCATGGCATACCTCCCTGAATCATCGATAAAAAAGGCACCGTTTTCGCAAACGGCGCCTATAGAGTAAAGTGTCTTTATTTATTCGGCAAGCGGTTTTACACAATCCATCAATCGTCAAAACCATGCGGATTGTTTTTCTGCCAACGCCAGGCATCCCGCATCATTTCTTGCAGCCCGCGCGTGGCCTGCCAGCCGATCTCCGCCCGCACCTTGGCCGGATCGGCATAACACTCGGCAACATCGCCCGGCCGGCGCGGGCAAAACCGGTAAGGCACGGTTTGGCCGGATGCCGCCTCGAAAGCCCGCACAATCTCCAACACCGAATAGCCCTTGCCCGTGCCGAGATTGTAAATATGCGTCCCGCTCTGCCCCGCCTTGGCCTGCATGGCTTTCAAATGCCCGGCGGCCAAATCCACCACGTGAATATAGTCGCGCACGCCAGTGCCGTCTGCCGTCGGATAATCGCTGCCGAAAACCGACAGCCGCTCCAGCTTGCCGGCCGCCACTTGGCACACATAAGGCAGCAGATTATTCGGGATACCGTTGGGCTGTTCGCCGATGCGGCCGCTTTCGTGCGCGCCGATGGGGTTGAAATAGCGCAACAGAATCACGCTCCAGCGCGGGTTCGCGGCCTGAATGTCCTGCAAGATGCGCTCCACCATATGTTTGGAGGTGCCGTAAGGATTGGTCGTGCCGCCGGTGGGAAACGCTTCGCTAATCGGCACGCTGGCGGGATCGCCGTAAACAGTGGCCGACGAACTGAAAACCATATTCAACACGCCGGCCTTGGCCATTTCCTCCGCCAAAATCAGGCTGCCTGAAACATTGTTGTCATAATACTTCATCGGCTCGCGCACACTCTCGCCCACCGCTTTCAAACCGGCAAAGTGCATCACCGTTTCCACCGCATGGCGGCTGAAAATATGCTGTAACAATTCACGGTCGCGAATATCGCCGCGATAAAAAACCGGCTCTTTGCCGGTAATTTCGGCAATACGCCGCAAAGACCTCTCCGAAGCATTACAGAGATTATCCAGCACCACCGTTTCATAGCCGGCTTCCAACAATTGAAGCACCGTATGAGAGCCAATAAATCCGGCACCGCCGGTTACCAACACTGCCATAATTGTTCCTTAAATAATAGGGCTTTCAGGTAGCCTTGCCGCCGGCTGTGATGCCGATGCTGAGGCTACCTGAAAGATTAACGCGCACCAAAACCAGTAAGCATGGTTTTAATGGTTTTAAAAAAGATCAGCACGTCCAATGAGAAAGAGAAATGCTTGATGTAGTAAAAATCGTGCTCAATTTTTATCTGGGTTTCCTCTGCACCCGTGGCATAACCATGCATCACCTGCGCCCAACCGGAAATACCTGGCTTCACAATATGGCGGTATTGGTAAAAAGGCACTTGCTTTTCCAAGCTATCCGCAAAATCCTTAAACTCTGCACGCGGGCCAATTAGACTCATTTCGCCTTTCAACACATTAAGAAATTGAGGAATTTCATCAATCCGACTCTTCCTGATTAACCACCCAACCCGCGTAATTCGATTATCATTATCATATGTTGTGTATTCCTGAGATTTTTCACGCATGCTTCGCAGCTTATAAACAGTAATGATCTTTCCTCTATGTCCGATCCTTTTCTGCTTATAAAATACAGCACCACCATCTTCCAGTTTAATCAATAACGCAAAAAAACCTAACAATGGAATAATTAATGGCAAAGAACATACAATTAAAATACTATCCAAAAAATGCTTAATCCACATATAGCTTTCAGAAGGTTGCAAAGAGCCTAAATTATTCTCATACATATGATGTATTTTCACACGTCCGGTCATCATTTCTTCAATATATCGGATATGATATACAGGCACGCCCCTCAATGTCTCTTCAGCAAGAAATTTTTGCCACTCTGGAGAAAAGTCTGGACTATGTAAATCCACCACATATCCATCTACTGACTGAACGGGAATAATGGTTCTATCCAATTTAATCCACTTTGCACCAGGAATCCGATCAGCATATTTTGCCTTAGCAAAAGGAAGATATGCCCAAACAGCTTTCCGACTAACCCTAATTTTAAAACCCCAAAAGCAAACTAAGAATGAAACCAAAAATCCTATAAACAAAAACCACAATGAATAAGGCAGCCTCAACACCCACAACACAGCCCACACAAGGCCAAACCAAAATATTGAATTAGGCAATACAGAAACTGGCGACAAATGGCCAGGATATTTGGTTATTGAAAATATAAATTTTGCACTCATCCAATGGGTAACAGCCACTGAGAACATACTAATAATAAAAGCATGCTCTCGAAACATTCCTGACCAAGGGGATAAGATAATATATGGGATAGAGGCAGTAATACCCACACCCAGCCATAAACGAATGGGGAAAGAATAAAACAATCTGCGCACTCTATTAACTTTCTTTCCTTAAAAAAGTAGAATAAAATTTAGCCAATAAACTACTTGGCAAAACCCTTAATCCCGCACGAACTAAAAATACAGCATAAGCAGACAAAGCAGGTTGAATATTCAATGCCAGTTTTAAATCCAGCAACTGTTTCTCGCTCTTAATATAAGGCCAGCCACGACGACGCTGATGCATACCGTTACCGACACGTGCATAAACCAAAATATCCGACATATTGGCTACCGTATGACCAGCCCCGATAATACGCAACCACAAATTATAGTCTTCCATAAACAGATGATGTTGATAACCGCCCAATGCAACCACCACATCTTTCCGATAAGCCACCGTCATATGGTTAAACGGGCATCTTTGTTTGGCATACTCGACAATCTCCTGGTTCGACACAGGCACGCTTTTTACTATATTTAAATCATTAACCGCTTGATTAAACTCAAGAATCACCCCACCAAATAAAACAACATCCTGATTATTTTCAATAAACCGAACTTGCTTTTCAAACCGATCAGGCGTGCAAACATCATCGGTATCCATACGGAACACCCAATCATGACTGCAATGTTGCAAGCCTTTATTTAACGCTTTTCCCAAGCCAATATTTTGTGGCAGCGGAACCACTTTCATCGGCAGTTTGGCTTGATATGCATCAACAATCGTTTGTAGCTCTTCGGTAATCTCACCATCTAATACCAATACCACCTCATCGGCCGGTAAGGTTTGTTGGCACAAACTATCCAAACATTGCTGCAAAAAGCCAGCCTCTTCTCGAATATAAAGAGACATTAAAACAGAGAATGGGATCATAAGCTATCAGCCTACCAACAAAATAATCGCCAAATGCATATATTCTCTAAAAGCCGCATTCAAAATAAATATCTATACAAATGCCTCAGAAAAATCTTCCTATCATAATTTTTCTGAGGCATCAGCCTTTAGACCATCACGCCTGTAAAACCTTAAAACCGCTCCAACGCCGGAAACGGCATTTGTCCGTTTTTCACATGCAGTTTTCCGTATTCGGCACAACGGTTTTTGGTGGGAATATTCTTGTCCGCATTCAGCAAACCACTGGGATCAAACGCATATTTCACACCCCAAAACGCATTGCGCTCGGCCTCGCTAAATTGCACGCACATTTGGTTGATTTTTTCCATGCCCACGCCGTGTTCGCCGGTAATGGTGCCGCCCAGGCGCACGCATTCTTCGAGGATTTCCACCCCGAATGCCTCGGCCCGCTCCCATTCGCCTTCGTTGGCGCTGTTAAACAGAATCAGCGGGTGCATATTGCCGTCGCCGGCATGGAACACATTGATGCATTGCAGATTGTATTTGGGTTCGAGTGCGGCGATATAGGCCAGCATCTGACTGATGTGGCGGCGCGGAATGGTGCCGTCCATGCAGTAATAATCGGCATTCAGCTGGGCGGCGGCCGGGAAGGCGTTTTTGCGGCCCGACCAAAAAGCCAAGCGTTCAATTTCATTGCGGGACACCTGCAAACGGGTGGCGCCGCTTTTTTCCAGTACTGCTTTCATGCGGCCGATTTCTTCCGCCACTTCTTCCGGCGTGCCGTCGGCCTCGCACAGCAAAATCGCTTCGGCTTGGGTGTCGTAACCGATATTCAGGTAGCTGTCCACCGCTCGGGTACAGGGGCCGTCCATCATTTCTAGGCCGGCTGGAATGATGCCGGCGGCAATCACGTCGGCCACCGCATTGCCGGCCTTGCCCATGTCGTCGAAGCTGGCCATCACCACTTGCGCCAGCTGCGGGGTGGGGATCAGTTTTACCACCACTTCGGTGACCACGGCAAACATGCCTTCGCTGCCGATGAATACGGTGAGCAAATCCAAGCCGGGCGCGTCTAAGGCGCGACTGCCAAACACCACCACTTCGCCGCTGATGGTAATCGCCCGAACTTTCAAGACATTATTCACGGTCAGGCCGTATTTCAAGCAATGCACGCCGCCCGAATTTTCGTTCACATTGCCGCCGATGGAGCAGGCGATTTGGCTGGAAGGATCGGGTGCATAATAAAGCTTGTAGCGGGCGGCCGCTTCGGAAATGGCCAAATTGCGCACGCCCGGCTGCACCGTAGCGGTACGGGCAGTCTGATTCACTTCCAGAATGCGGTTGAATTTGGTCATCACCAGCAAGACGCCGTTTTCCTGCGGCAGGGCGCTGCCGGCCAAGCCGGTGCCTGCTCCGCGCGGCACAACGGGAATATTCAAGCGGAAACAGGTGCGCAGTACCTTCTGCACCTGAGCCTCGGTTTCCGGCAATACCACAATCAGCGGCCGCACACGCAAAGCCGACATGGCATCGCATTCGTAAGGCGTGATTTCAGATTCGGTGACCAATACTTCCATTTCCTGCCATTCGTCGGCCAATGTGCGGACAATGGAAGCACGTTCTTCGGCAGTCAGTTCTTGTAAAGAGCGCATCGTGTTCCTAGCTTGATCGTTATGCGTAAAATAAAGCGGGAATGTACCATAAAGCGCTTGCCGCTGCAGCCGGCCGCCGCAATTCGGGCACAATACTTGATCATTCATAAATAAAAATACGCTCCCGTATGGAAGCGCAATAATGAAGGCTACCTGAAACGCTTTCAGGTAGCCTCTTGCCGTGCTGTTTTACGCGAAATCAGCGTTGGCGCGCTTTAAAGCGCGGATTGCTTTTGCAAATAACGTACACTTTGCCTTTGCGGCGCACAATCTGGCAGTCGCGATGGCGTTTTTTAGCCGATTTCAAAGAAGACAAGACCTGCATTATTTATCCTTTTTCAAAGCATTCATCATATTGCCGTAACGCTGTGCGAACACGCTGGCCCGACCCTGTTTGCTGTGCTCGCGCTGACGGCCGGTGTACACCGGATGGGAGGCAGACGAGGTATCCAGCATAAAAACGGGATATTCCTGCCCGTCTGTCCACTGCATGGTTTGGGTGGTGGGCGCACAAGAACGGATCAGCCAACCTTCGTTGGCACTGCTGTCGTAAAACAATACGGTACGGTAATTTTCGGGGTGGATTCCGGGTTTCATCATTAATCTCGCTTATGGCTGTTACAATATAACATTGTACGGCGCCCGACTTGCAAAATCAAGAATTATTCTCAACAATTCCCACTGCCATCGATACCCAAGCCGCCGTCAAACGCCCATCCGTGCTATCGCCTATCGTCCCAAGCATCCCCTGGTTGCGCCATGCCCATCGAAAAAATCTACTATGCGGTCTTAACCCTGCTGCTGGCGGTTTCGCTGTTGCTCAGCCCGTTTTTCTATGTCCGCCGCCGCAAAACCGCCCGCCCGCAAGCCACGGCCGCCCGCTGGCGCACAATCTGGCTGGCGAATCTGCTGGCTGCGGCCACCGCATTATTGGCTTGGTGGTGGTGGTGCCGCACCTAAGGCCGGACGGCACCGCAAGATGGAACATCTTGCGCGTATTTCGCTACCCCTTGCAGAATGAACGCCGCAGATGCGGATTCTGACCAAACATACCGCTGAAACGCTTCCTGCCCCCACATCCTGACGACCCCTGCTCCATTCCGGCAAACAACACAGGCTGCCTGACGCAAACCCTCAGCCCCTCCTATTCCTCGTCCTCCCACGCATGCTTCAAAGCATGGCGGATATCCTCGCCGGAAAAACCGCGGTAGGCCAAAAA
Organism: Eikenella sp.; assembly: GCA_030528345.1. Lineage (GTDB taxonomy): Bacteria > Pseudomonadota > Gammaproteobacteria > Burkholderiales > Neisseriaceae > Eikenella. The sequence continues at coordinate 31,128 of JAUMZB010000013.1, read as the reverse complement.
GCGCTGGGCACGGGCATATTCTTGCGGGGTAGACGGCGGTGTTTTGCATTTTTTACGCAGCACCGCGCAGGCCGTCTGCCGTTCCGCATCCCGTTCCGGCAACACCGCCGCAATGGTTTCCTCATCCACACCCTGCCGGCTCAAACTTTGCGCCAGCCGAAATCGCCCGTAACGGCTGCTTTTGCTGTGCACATAACTCTCGGCATAACGGCTGTCGGACTGCCAATGCCGCTCGGCCAACTCCTGCAGCAGGGCATCCACCTCCTCCGCCTCTTCCGCATACCGCAGCAGCTTGCGCCTCAGCTCGGCTTTCGACATTTCCCGGCGCGACAAATAATCCAAAGCCCGGGCACGCAGCGACTTAACCGGCTTCACGGGCCGCTTTCAAAATAGGAGCCAGATAATCGTAAATTGCCGGCAAATTGTCTGCTATCCAATCCGGCTGCGTGGCCTCATCGGCAGCCAGAACATCCATATCGGCATATCCGTGCCGCACGCCGATGCTGAAGCAGCCTGCCGCCCTGGCCGCCAAAACATCGTTGGCCGAATCGCCCACCATGGCCAATTCCCCGGGCGATACTCCCAATACCTCGGCAGTATGCAGCAAAGGCAGAGCCGAAGGTTTGCGTTCCGGCAGGGTGTCTCCGCCCACAATCAGACTGAATTCATCGGCCAAACCCAACTGGCGCAGCAAAGCCGCTGCCAACACCTCGCTTTTATTGGTGACCACCGCCAGCGGCATGCCCAGGCTTTTCAACAAGCCCAAAGCCGTGGCCGCGCCGGCATACGGGCGGCTGAATACGCTCAGGTGTCGGGAATAATAATCCACAAACACGGCCAAACCGCGCTGCCATTGCGCCTCGTCCGCCACACCGTCCCGACTCCCGCTCAGCGTGCGGCGAACCAATACACCGATGCCGTCGCCCACAAATGAAGCCAACACGCCATCGTCCAAAGGCGGCAAACCTTCGCTGCTGCGCACCGCATTGGCGGCGGCCGCCAAATCGGCAATCGAATCCACCAAAGTGCCGTCCAGATCAAACGCCACCGCACGGATGTTTTTTGCTTTCGTCATCTTCAAACTCTTTCTTCAATTCACAGCCTTCCGATCAGTAGCGGATTCTAACTTCTCAGGCGGCCTAAAGAAACCGCCGCCACACGCCATGCTTTCCGGCCAGCCGGCAGCGGGCTGCCTGAAACACCCCCTTCATGCCGGATGGGGCTGGTACGGCTTAATTTCTCAATTTCATCAAAAAAGAATATTTTTGTACTTTTCGGCCAGGTGCCTTATGCCCTACATTTACTTTACACTTGTAAAGGCATATACTTACTGTGCAGTCGTAAAGCAAAGGGAGCTGTTCGCAACTTGCGCCGAACCGGTAATTCGGCTCAAGCGCTTTTCGGAAATGCAACTTGCTGGGATGTCCCGATTCAGGGTTCGCGAGTGCCGGCTCTGATGCCGGCGGATGAAATATTTTCTTTTAACTTGTGGAGATTTGTCTCATGAACTACGATAAAACCGTAGCAGAAATGTTGAATGTAGACGGCGCTTTGGCCGCCGCCGTGGTGGATTACTCAAGCGGCATGATGCTGGCCGGCGGCGGCAGCCCCGCCATCGATTTGGAAATCGCCGCGGCAGGCAACACCGAAGTGATGCGTTCCAAAGTCAAAACCATGCAAATGCTGGGCTTGAAAGACACCATCGAAGACGTTTTGCTCACGCTGGGCACCCAATACCACCTGCTGCGCCCGCTGGCCCACCACGAAGGCCTGTTCCTGTACTCCGTGCTGGACCGCTCCAAAGCCAACCTGGCCTTGGCCCGCCGCTCCTTGGTAAACGCCGAGCGCAACTTGGGCTGACACACAAACACAAGCAACAGACCCCAACCCAACCGGCCGGCCTGATCCAAAGGCTTGCCGGTTTCCCTTTTTACTGGCCCATTGCGGCAGCCAAACACCCCTGCCGCCTTAGGGTCTGTTCCAAATCTCTATTGCGGCGGTGCTTGGACGCCACTTTTTCAGGTAGCCCCAACCGACCGCCGCAAAACCCCCGCCCGTTCAGGCTACCTGAAAACATTAAAGCACCCGGTTCCTATGCCGGCGCCAACAAACGCCCGATATTCGCTTCCGTTGCCGCCGCCACCGCCTCCCGGCTGATGCCGCGCAAGGCCGCTACTTCGTCGGCCACCCGGCAAACATTGGCCGGCGTATTTTCCGCCTCGCCCCAAGGCGGCATAAAAGGGCTGTCGGTTTCCAATACCAAATGTTCCAGCGGCAATTTGGCTGCGGCTTCGCGGACTTTGCGCGCATTCGGCCGCAACACCAGCGTGCCGATGCCGATGAGCAGGCCGCAGCCGATCAGCAGCTTTGCTTCTTCCAGGCTACCTGAAAAAGCGTGAGCGATGCCGCCGGCCTGAAAACGCTGCCGTTTCAGCTCTGCCGCCAAATCCGCCGTGGCTTTCAGATTGTGCAGCACCACCGGCCGGCCCAACTGCGCCGCCAGCGCCAACTGCGCCCGCAAAACCGCCAACTGCAAGGCCGCATTGGCGCGGTGCCGCGGATGGTAATCCAAACCGATTTCGCCCACCCACATTTTCGGTTGCGCCCGTAAAACCGCCGCCATACGTTCGCCGGCTTCGGCACGCCATTCTTCGGCATACCACGGGTGCACGCCCAGTGCGCCGTAAATCTGCGGCGGCCGGTGCAGCGCCGCCACCGCTGCAAAATCCTCGGCGCGGGCAGAAGGCACCAAAAAGCGGGCGACCCCCGCCGCGCGGGCTTGCGCCAGCACGGCATCGGTGCGCCCGCCGAAAACGGGGTCGGCCAAATGGCAATGGGTGTCGGTGAGCATGGGCTACCTGAAAACGGATTTACAGGTTTTGCAGCCGCTCTACCGAAGGCGCGTAATAATAAGCGCCCGAAACAGCAGCCGTGACATGCTCCAACAGCAAGTCGGTTTTGCCGTCGCTCTCGCCGAACATGCTTAAGAGCTGTGCTTCGATGTTCCACAAACGCGCGCAATAAGCGATGAACATCAGGCCGTGCTCTCCGCTCACCGTGCCGTAGGGCAGGCTGCGGCGGACAATCTCCAGACCGACGCCGTCTTCTTTCAGATTGGTGCGGTTGAGGTGCGAATCGGGCAGGCGGTCGCTGCGGGCAAATTCGATGTTGTCCGCTTTGCTGCGGCCGACGCACTGTTCCTGCTCCGACACGCTCAGCCGGTTCCATTTTTTCAAATCGTGGCGGTATTTCTGCAACAGCACATAACTGCCGCCCGCATCGGGGGCATCTCCGTCAATCACGCCCACCCGGCGGATGTCTTCTTCGCCCTGCGGGTTTTCCGTACCGTCGACAAAGCCTTCCAATCCGCGCTCCTCTACCCAGCGGAAACCGTGGTTTTCGCTCTGCACGGTCAGCAGGCCGTCAAATGCCTCCAGCAAGGCCATGCCCAGCGAAAAGTTCACATCGGGGCGAAAAGATTGGATGTGGAACAGCACATCGTGTTGGGTGGCCGGCGCCAAACCGCCTCCCAAAGGACGGAAGGGTTTGATGTCGCCGCCCTCTTCCGCATGGCCGAAACGCTGCCAACAGTCGGCGCCGAAGCCGATGGTCAGACCCAAACAGGCATCGGGATACTGTGTCTGCAAATCGGCCAAAGCCGCCAAACTGCGGCGGCAGGCCTCGGCCAGCTCGGCGGGGGCGGCTTGCGTATCGGCCTCCATAAAAATGGCGGCGCGGCAATGATCGGGAATAATGGCGGTTTGCGGGGTAGTCATCGGCAATCTCCTGAGGTCAAATATTCGGCCGCCATTATACCCGCAAACCCGCCGCAATCGCAGGAACCGTCGGCCCCAACCCCTAAACACCGCCGCCCGGGTGTTAAAATGCCCCGTTCCGCGACTTCAAAAAGGCAACGCTGTGCTGTATTTCCTGCTCATCGCCATCCTCCTGCTCCAACTGTTCAGCTGGCTGTGCAGCCGCGGGCTGTTCTGGCTGCTGCAAGGCCACCTGAAACCCGCCGCCCGCCGCAGCATCTACCGGCTGGTATTCGGCATCGGCAACGGCCTGTTGCTGCTGTCTCTGTTGCGCGTTTGGCCCGGTGTGTTCCGTTTGAGTGCCGGCTGGATGGTGCTGTTGTGGTACGGCGTGCTCACCGTCTCTGCGGTCTGGCTGCTGCATCTGCTGTTGCGCCGCCGCATGGCGCCCGCCCGTTTAAGCCGCCTGCTGCGCCCGCTGGCGGCGCTGATGTGGGTGTCGCTGCTCGGCATTTCCGTGTACAACGCCTACACGCCGGCGGTGCGCCATTACCGTGTGGCCATCGACAAACCGCTGCCCCGCCCCGTGCGCATCGGCCTGGCCAGCGACACCCATTTGGGCGTGCTGTTCGGTGCCCGCCAGCTCGACCGCCTCAGCGCCATCATGCAGCGGGAACAGGTGGACATCATCCTGCTGCCCGGCGATTTGATGGACGACGACACCCGCGCCTACCGCTCGGAAAAAATGCAACGGCATCTGCAGCAGCTCAGCGCTCCGCTCGGCGTGTATGCCACCTTGGGCAACCACGACCTGTTCGGCCATCAGGACGCCATCCGCGCCGAACTGGAAGCCGCCGGCATCCGCGTGCTGCACGACGACGTCATCCGCCTGGATGCCGGCTTTTGGCTGGTCGGCCGCCCCGACGACCTCGACCGCCAACGCAAAAGCGCAGCCGAACTGTTACAGTCGGCGGATACCCGCGAGCCCGTGTTCCTGCTCGACCACCGCCCCACCGACATCCGCCTGCACGAGACCCTGCCCATCGACATCCAAGTTTCCGGCCATGTGCACAAAGGGCAGGTGTTCCCCTCCAACTTGATTGTCGATTGGATTTACGATTTGTCCTACGGCCACCAACGGCGCGGCTTGGGCCACTACTTCGTTACCTCCGGCTACGGCTTCTGGGGCGTGCCTTTCCGCCTCGGCTCGCAGTCGGAAGTGGTGATCATCGATGTGGCCGGCCGTTAAAAAATACGCTGCCGCTTTTCAGGTAGCCTGCCGCAAAAAAGCACGCCTTAACCGGCGTGCTTTTTTGCCATCCTGCGGCCAAGCTTAGTCCTGATACACAAACTCGGCGCGCTTCACATTGCACAACAGCTCGTAGGCAATGGTGCCCGCACGCTCGGCCACTTCGGCCGCCGACACCCGATCACCCCACAGCTCCACTTCGCTGCCGACCCCCTGATGGTGGTCGTCCAGCTGCACGGTGAGCATGTCCATGCTCACCCGGCCGATGATGCGGCCGGCATGGCCGTCGATGGTCACCGGACAGCCGTTGCCCGCCGCACGGGGATAACCGTCGGCATAACCGCAGGCCACCACGCCGACACGGGTGGACTGCTCGGTTACGAATGCCGCACCGTAACCCACCGGCTCGCCCGGTTGCAGGGTGCGCTCTGCAAACACCCTGCTGCTCAGGCGCATCACCGGACGCAAACCGGCGCAGGCGCCGGCAAACGGTTCGATGCCGTACAGGGCGATGCCCGCCCGCCCCCAATCGCGCCGCGCCGCGGGGTGCGCCAATATGCCGGCCGAATTGGCCAGGCTGTGCGCGCCCGACAAACCGGCCACGGCGGCATCAAACGCCTGCAGCTGCTGCGCCGTCATCGGATCGGCGGGCTCGTCGGCACGGGCAAAGTGGCTCATGTTTACGATATCGGCCACATGCGGGCTTTGCAGCAGCGCCTGATGCGCGGGGGCGAAATTATGCGGGAAAAAACCGGCGCGGTGCATGCCGGAATCCATTTTCAGCCAAACCGTTACCGGACGCTGCCAGGCATGGGCCAGCAGACTTTCCAACTGCCACTGCGTCTGCACCACCGGCCACAGGCGGTATGCGTCCACCCCGGCATATTCTGCCGCCTCGAACACCCCTTCCAGCAACACAATCGGATTCCGAATGCCGGCTTGGCGCAATTCGATGCCTTCGGCCGGCGTGGCCACGGCAAAGCCGTCCGCCAAGTCGGCCAAAGCCCTCGCACAGCGCACCGCACCGTGTCCGTAGGCATTGGCTTTGACCACGGCCAGCAGGCGGCCGCCGTGAATGGCTTTCAAGGTTTCATAATTGTGGCGCAGATGGGCCAGGCGGATGGCGGCAACAAGAGGGCGCATACGGACACCTTCTGAAACAATGGTTGGGAGAAGCGGCGTGTCAATACCGCCGCAGATACGGCGGGCAGCCGCCGCAAAAAGGCTACCTGAAACGCAGCCGAACGTTCAGGTAGCCTGTTGCGGCCGTCTACATACGGATGGAAACGTAACCGCCCTGATGCAGCTGTTGCAGCAGACGCTGCATGGCGGCTTGGGACTTTTCCTGCACCAAGGCTTCGCGCACCCCGGCACGGATGCGGTCTTCGCGGGAGTCGGGCGTCCGCACTTCGTTCAGGCGGATAATGTGCCAGCCGAACTGGCTGCGCACCGGTCGGCTGATTTCGCCGGGCTTAAGCGCACTCATCGCCCGTTCGAATTCCGGCACGGTTTCGCCGGAAGCCATCCAGCCCAAATCGCCGCCCTGCTGGGCACTGGTGTCTTGGGAGTATTGACGGGCCAGCTGGGCGAAATCCACGCCGCTGCGGGCTTCCTGCGCCACCTGCAGTGCCAGGCGCTGGGCGCGCTCGCCATCGCCGGAAATCAAAATGTGCTGGGCGCGGTATTGCGGTTTCGGCGCGGCTTCGGGCAAGGCCGCGCCCGGATTGCGGGCAATCACGGCCTCCACCTCCTCATCGCTGACCCTGGCCTCGCGCATGACTTGGGTTTGCTGCACTTTTTGTGCAATCAGGCTGTCGCGCACTTGGCGGCGCAGGCCGCGGCGGTCGATGCCCAAGCGCGCCTGTGCGGCTTCAAACTGTGCCACGCTCTGGCGGCGGGAAGCGGCGATGCGGGCGATTTCGGCCTCCACTTCGGCATCGCCGGCATGCACATTATTGCGTTTGCCGGCCTGCACCAGCAGCGACTGGTTGACCAACTGCATCAGCGACTGGCGTTGCAGTTCCTGATCGGACAGGCGGGCATCGCGCCCCTGCCGGCTGCGGTTGTAGGCCACAGCCTGATTCAGCTCGCGCAGGGTGATGACTTCGTTGTCCACCACGGCCACGATGCTGTCTACCGGACGCACGCCGTCGGCAGGGGCTACCTGAAAAGACAGACTCAGGCCCAAAGCCAAACACAGGTTTTTCAATTTCATTTGCGGTTTACCTCTTCGATATCGGTATAGCCAGGCACAGACTGGCGCAAGGGGTCGAGCGGATTGTTGCCCAAACTGCTTAAGTCGCGCAAGCGCAATTGCAGGAAGACGGCGTTTTTGCTCGAGTTCACGCCGTTCACATAATGCTGGCCGACGGCGCTGAAGCTCCAGCAGCCGCAGCTGCCGGCGTATTCCATGCCCAGCAGGTGTTCCACCGGTTTGCGCTCGGTAAAGGAATAGCTGTGGCGGCCGACCAGATACAGATTGCGGCTCACCGGCCATTGGAAGGCCACGTCGGCCTGGCGCACTTTGCCGTAAACATTGTCGTAAATCTCGCCGTCGCGGCGGTATTGGTAGCGCACGCTGACGGTTTTGCCCGGTTCCGGGCTGTAACGCAGGCCGAGATTGTATTTGTCGGCCACATTCAGCGTGGTGTTGTAGTGCACATCGCCGTTTACCCAAATGTTGTCGGTGAGGCGGCCGTCGGCAAACGCCAGCACATCGGAGCGCCCGCTGGCGCGCCGTGTCCGCCTGCCTTCCAAACCCACATCGTCACGGTTGAAATAGAGACGCTGGCCGATGCCGGCGCGCAGGCGCTCTTCGCCGTTACCGGCATCGTACAGGCGGGTTTGCACGGCGGTGGTGAGGAAGTTGGCGGCATTGATGCGGTCGTGGCCGGAAAAACGGTTCTCCCGGAACAGCTGGCTGTAGGTAAAGCTGTTTTCCGCCGTATCGAACAGCGGCAGGTCTTCCTGCTCTTTGGTGGGGATGTAGGCATAAAACAGGCGCGGCTCCAAAGTCTGCACATATTGCCGCCCCTGCCAGCCGGCTTGGCGCTCGAAGGTGAGACCGCCGTCCACGCTCAAAACCGGCAATACCCGGCTGAGCGAGCGGGCCGGTTTGCCGCCGGCGCCGTCCAAATCGTAATAGGTGGCATGCAGCTGGAATTTGGGGCGCAAATGCCCCCACGGGCGGTTGAATTCGGCGCGTATCGCCGGGTTGACCACCAAACGGCTGCCCTGCTGTTTCCGGTCATGGCTGAAGCGGCTGAACTGGCCGTACACACTCATGTCTGCATACGGCAGGCTGCGCGACCACTGCATACTCAAACGCGGCAACAAGGCATAGGGCGCATCTTCATAACCGTCGGCATTGGCCAGCGTCTGGTATTTCTGCACCGTCAGATAGCTGTCGAGCCGCCCTCCGCCCAAACGGGTTTGGTGGCTCAGCCAAGCCTGGCGGTTGAGGTTGACATTGGCGGCGATGTCGTTGCGCTTGTAGAAATCGCGGTAGTAATCGTCATCCGACACCTGATGGAAATCGACGGCTCCGCTGAGGGTGTTGCCGAATTGGTGTTGGTGCACCCAGTCGGCCTGGGCACGGGTATCGTGACGGCTGAGCCGGTCGTTCGGTAAAACGGCCACATCCACCTGCCCGCGGTAGTCGGGCCGCAGATAACGCAGCTGCCCGGCTACCTGAAGGCCGCGGCGGGTGTACAGCGTGGGGGTCAGCGTGGCATCGTAATTCGGTGCCAGATTGAAATAATAGGGCAGCGACACTTTACCGCCGTCCGAACCGATGCTCAGCGTCGGCACCAGAAAACCGCTTTTGCGCTTGCCGTTGAGCGGAAAGTCGATCCACGGGGTGTAAAACACCGGCACGCCGCCCAACACCAGCGCCGCATGGCGCGCCACGCCGACATTGCGGTCATAATCGGCCTCGATACTGGCGGCGCGGATATACCAGCTCTCGTCGCCGGGATTGCAGGTGTTGAAACGGGCGTTCTCCAAGCGGTAGTGGTTTTCGCCTTCCACGCGCACCGTTTCGCCGCTGCCTTGGAAACGGCGCCCGCCGTCGTCGGATTCAAAACGGGCATTTTTCGCCTCGCCCTGATGCGTGTCCAAGCGGTAGGTCAACGCCTCGCCGCTGACGCGGCTCCGGCTCTGCTCCAAGGTAAAAGTTTCCCCTGCACGCACGGTTTCCTGCGGCTGGTGGTAGTCGATCCAATCGGCCCGAATCAGCCGGCCGTCGCGCGACACCACCACATTGCCTTCCGCCCGCACCCGCACATCGCTCTGGCCGGCCACCCGTTCCGCCTCAATGCGCGTGGTGCCGTCGGCAGGCGCGGCTTCGCCGTCGGCGGCTATCGGTTCAATCAGATGTTTGGGCGCATCCGGGCTGTCGCAGCGCATTCCTTCCCGAGCCAGCGGCACGGGCGCGGCGGCCAGCGTGCCGGTGAGGCTCCAAGCGGCCAGCACGGCCGCCGTCACGGGATTCGGTCGGAATAAACGGAGCAAAAGAATCACCCTATTTCGGTTTTGCCAGTAAAATGGCGCGCATTTTAACCCGATTCCCAGCGAAAACCATCATGCAACGAGAAAAAGAATTGCAAAGCTGGCTGCGGCAGCGCTATCCCGAACAAGGCTTCACGCTGGCCTTTGCCGCCGCCGATGCCGACTTCCGCCGCTATTTCCGCGCCACCTTTGCCGACGGCCGAACCGTGGTCTGCATGGATGCCCCGCCCGACAAAATGAGCATCGAACCTTATCTGCACGTGCGCGATGTTTTCTCCGCCGTCCGTGTGCCCCAGGTTTTCCACCACGACACCGCCCGAGGCTTTGCCGCGCTGGAAGACTTCGGCCGCGTGCCTTATCTGGCCGCCCTCGAACACGACACCCGGCCGGAAATGCATCGGCTGCTGCTGCTGGATGCGGTAGACACCTTGGTAGAACTGCAAAAATCCAGCCGCCCCGATGTGTTGCCCGCCTATGACGAAGCCGTGTTGCGGCGCGAAATGCAGCTGTTTCCCGATTGGTTTATGGCCAAAGAATTGGGGCGCAGCATGAATTTCCGGCAGCAAAAACTCTGGCAGCAAGGCCTCTCCGCCCTGCTGCCCGTACTCAATGCCCAGGCACAGGTGTTCGTACACCGCGACTTCATCGTGCGCAACCTGATGCTCACCCAAGGCCGGCCGGGCGTACTCGACTTCCAAGACGCACTCTACGGCCCGATTAGCTACGATTTGGTTTCGCTGCTGCGCGACGCCTTTATCGAATGGGAAGAGGAGTTCGTCATCGACATCGCCGTGCGCTATTGGGAAAAAGCCCGCGCCGCCGGCCTGCCCGTGCCGGCCGAATTCGATGTTTTCTACCGCGATTTCGAGTGGATGGGCGTGCAGCGGCATTTCAAAGTGGCCGGCATCTTTGCCCGTCTGTGGCACCGCGACGGCAAAGACAAATACCGCCCCGAAATCCCGCGCTTTCTCCACTACCTGCGCCGCACCACCCGCCGCTACGCCGCCCTGGCACCGTTCTACGAACTGCTGCTCGAGCTGGTGGGCGACGAAGAACTGCAAACCGGCTATACCTTCTAAACCATTGCCGCATCAGAAAAACGGGCTACCTGAAAGTTTGGGCTGCGCAGAAACTCGCGCGGCTCGTTTTCAGGTAGCCCGTCACGGCGGGATGTTTTGATAAGCGGCCTTTTCCCCAATCATCAAAAAGCCTTTTCCATGCTCACAAACCAAGCACTGTGCCACCGGGAAAACAAGGCCGAAATATTGCTGCCGGTGCGGCGATATTGGTAATTGATCTGCGGCGTGACACCCTGCCACACCAGCTTGGGCGACCACACAGACACCCCGGCCTGATATTCGCGGTCGCGCCGCCGCTCGTCCACCACCCACCGCCCCCAAAGGCGCAGGCGGTAGTTTTCGTCAAAGCGACGCCAACCGTAGCGCACCTGGCCGCGCACGCCCAGCCAGGCGGTGCGGTATGTGCCGCCCACGCTCAGACCCGCGCGCCAAGACGATTCGGCCGCATCCGACACCCGGTCGCGCGACACGTCCGCGCCGGCAAACACCGCGCCCTCGGGAGACAACACCCGTGAAAACGTGGCCGAAACCGCATGACTGAAGCCGCCGTAAACGGCCTCGGTGCGCGATGCCGAATAATGTTTGCGCGTATGGGTGGCGCGCAAGGACCAACGATGGCCGCCGGCAAAACGGCGCTCATATTCCGCCCGCACCCCGTATTGCCTGCCATAGGCATCGCCGCCCAACAGATTAAAACGGTAAAACGGCACCACGCCCCAACTGCGCGCAACGCCGTGGTTCAGGTAGCCTGCCTCCACGCCGTAGCTTTGCTCGCTATATGCCGTGTTGTCCCAATAACGGATGCCGCCGGCATCGCCGGCCAAGCGCAGATAGTGGCGGCCGCCCACATTGCGCTCCTGCTCGGCCTGCACAAAATAACGCACGCCGTGCGCCGGCTGGGGGCGGCTCTCTTCGCTCAAGGTAAAACGGATGCCGCCTAACAGCGGTTGTGTTTCGCCGGCAGCCTGATTGACATTATCGGTTTGCTCATAACTCACCCCCGCCGAAAACCGCCAATCCTGCATGCGTGCTGCGGCCTGCGTATATGCCTCAGCCGCCTCGGCCAGCGGCTCGGGCAAAGCCGGCCGCACTTCTTGCAACACCGCCGCACTCTCCCGCAAACGGCGGTCTTCCAGCAGCAAAATGCCCAATTCCAGCTTGGGCACCGCCAAGTGCGGGCTGTCTGCCAATAATTCCCGATATAACGCCGCCGCTTCCTCATGCCTTTGCTGCGAACGCAGCCATGCGCCTTGGGCATAACGCAACACATCGCGGTTGTGCCCCGGCACGGCGGCATAACGCGCCAACAAATCGCCCAAAGCCGCCCATTGCCGCATTTGCATGGCTTGGGCAATCGCCGCCTCCAAAGTGGCCGGCGTTTCCACTGTGTTCAGTACGGGCAGCAAAGGCGCCGTTTGTTCCGGCTCCGCTTCCGGCCACGCTTGGAGCCAAACGCGCTCAAAAGCCACCGGCTCGGCCGGTGGCAATAAGGGCTGCGCCTGTACCGCCGGCATCAGAGCCAGACAATACGCCGCCGCCAGCTTGTGTGTTTGCATTCCTTCCCTTTCATCCGCCTGTACAGCAATTGAACTGGTCTAGCTAAACCGCAGAAAAGGCTACCTGAAAAGTTTTCAGGTAGCCTGTCCGCACAATTAGCGTCTGTTTATTGCTGGCGGCCGCCGAAGATGATTCTGTGCTTATCATGCATGAAAATGTAACCGCCCACTTCCTCGGCTTTCGGGCCGGACAGCTCGGCAGTATATTGTCCGCTACCGCCGCCCACCTTGCGTGCCGACCCATGGCCAAGCACCCGAAAATCGGTGTTCACGGCGGCATTAAACGTGGCCGGCTCCAACACCACCTCGCCGTATTTCAAGCCGCTGATGCGGCCGCTGCCGGTTTTATTGCCCAAGTCCAAGCTATAGTGGAAGCGGCCTTGGCTGTTCAAGTCCGCTGCCATGCCTTCGTATTTCAACACGCCGTTATTGCCCAAGCTGCGCCACTCTTCAGGCGTGGTGGGGCGCCCGTCAGAGCCGGCGTGAATCTCGTTGACCGGTCTGCCCCCTTTGTTGGTGATGTGGTATACCTCGGTCATGGAATACGGCATATTGATGATGCGTGAGGTTTCCGACCACACGGTTTGGCCGTCTACCGTTTCTTTGGTAATCACATCATACAACGCCACCGGCTCATCTTGCCGCCCGTTGAGCAGGCGATCTTGCAAGGGAATCACCGTGCCCGCTTTCGGTCTGTAATCAGGCAGTTTTTGGCCGTTCACCGTGAAGCTGATTACTGTGCGTTTTGCCTCAGCAAGCGAACGGCCGGTGTTTTGCATCCAATCTTTATACCACTCATCCACATCTTGCTGCGTTAAAGGATCACCGACTTTTTCCCGAATCACCGCGGCCCGCTGCGCTTGAGGCACAAACGACAAGGAAGTGCGGTAGCCGCCGGCCTGATTGCCGCCATTCGAGCCGCTGTTGCCCGATAGGCTGCCGCCCACCGAAACACCGCCGCCCGAACCGCTGCTGCCGCAAGCCGACAAGCCCAAGGCGGCCAGCGCCGCCAACACAACTGCTTTTTTCTGCATGATGTTCCTCCCAAAACCAATCAAATGGATATTAAAGATGCCGCACGGCAAACAGGCTGCCAAGCGGCACGGGGGCGATGATATAGTGATTAGGGAAGGTCGGCAAGAAATCAAAAAAGTCATCTGAATCCACAGCCGACAGGCTACCTGAAACGAGCGGCGCGATTTTGTACGTCGCTCGTTTCAGGTAGCCTGTCGGCGATTGCCGGCCTTACATAAAATTCAACACCGGCCAGCCGCGTTTGGCGGCGGTTTCTGCGATTACCGCATCGGGGTTCACCGCCACCGGATCGCTCACCAATTCCAAGAGCGGCAAATCGTTGCGCGAGTCGCTGTAAAAATAGCTTTTGCCGTAGTCGGCCAGCGTTTCGCCGCGCGCCGCCAGCCATTCGTGCAGGCGGGTGATTTTGCCTTCTTTGAAGCTGGGGGTGCCGACATAGCCGCCGGTGTAATTGCCTTGTGCGTCGGTTGCCAGGCTGACGCCGATCACTTCGCTGATGCCGAACTCGCGGGCGATGGGGGTGATGATGAATTCGTTGGTGGCGGAAATCATCAGCAGCACGTCGCCGGCGTCTTGGTGGCTTTTCACCAGCATTCTCGCCATCGGACTGATGTGGGGCAGGATGAATTCGGCCATGAATTCGCGGTGCATGGCGTCCAGCTCGCTGCGGCTGAAACGGCTCAACGGCGCGAGTTGGAAGGCGAGAAATTCGTCGATGTCGAGGCGGCCTTGCAGGTAGTCTTGGTAGAACTTTTCGTTTTTCATATCGACAAAGGCCTTGTCTACCAGGCCTTTTTTCATCAGGTAGCGCGGCCATTCGTTGTCGGAGTCGCAATTGATGAGGGTGTGGTCGAGGTCGAAAATGGCAAGATTCATGGCTGTTCCTGAGTTGGCAATTGTTGCAGCAGTTGTTTGAGCAGCGGCAGGGTGATGGTGCGCTGGCGGGTAACGGCGTAGCGGTCGAGTGCGTCCAACAGGCGCAACAGGCTGTCGATGTCGCGCCGCCAGTGCTTGAGCAGGTAGCGGAAAATATCCGGCGCAATGTGCAGCTGGCGGGCTTGGGCGGCCTGGATTAAGGCGTGGATTTTTTCTTCGTCGCTCAGCGGCCGGATTTCGTATACCAGACAATAGCCCATACGGGTGCGCAAATCTTCGCGCACCGCCAAAGCGGCCGGGGCGCACGAAGCGCTGAGCAGCAACGCGCCTTGGCCGCTTTGGCGGATGCGGTTGAAAGCGTTGAACAAGGCGGCCTGCCCGGCCTCATCCAAGCACTCTACCTGATCCACCGCCAAACGCCCCGCTTGTGCGTTTTCCTCGTCAAGCGCCTGCCCGGCCGCGTCCACATAACAGGCCGTCTTGCCCCGTTCCCCGGCTTGCGCCGTCCAAGCCCGCAGCAGATGGCTTTTGCCGGAACCGGCCTCGCCCCACAGATACACAAACGGTGCCCGCCCGGCCTGCAACACGTGCAGCAGCTCGGCATTGGCTTGGCCGAGAAAGGCATCGAAAGCCGGCGCAGAGGGCGGCGGAAAATCAAGCAGCAGTTGGTTCACGAAAAGCAGATAAAAAATGAAAACAATGAATGGGGAGAAGCAACAGGCTACCTGAAGGCAAAATAGGCTTTCAGGTAGCTGGAGCCCTTTGCCAAACCCCATCTGCGGCGCATTTCTGCGTTGTGTGCCGCTCGCTCGCTTAGCCTTGTATATGATATGTCTGTCCCACGGGGACTCCTAGCGTTCACACTCGCTGTGCTGCTACGCTTTGAACGGCATCCACATCCGGCAGTTTTGCAAAGGTCTCAGCCCGACTGCGTTAATGGCTGCGGATGCGGTGCAACACCTCTTCGCGTCCGATCAGAGCCAGCACTTCGTCCACCGACGGCGTTTTGGCGGTGCCGCACACGGCCAGACGCAGGGGCATGCCGAGTTTGCCCATTTTGATGCCTTCGTCGTCGCAGAAGGGTTTGAACAAGGCGTGGATGCTCTCGGCATTCCATTCGGGCAGGGCTTCGAGCCGCTCGGCAAAGCGCCGCATGCGGCCGGCGGCTTCGCCATCCCAGTGCTTCTGCACATCGGCTTCGGCCGGCGTGGCTTTGCGGTAGAAATACAGGCATTCGTCGGCCAGCGTGTTGAGGTCTTGGGCGCGGTCTTTAACCAAGGCGAGCACGTCTTCCAGCGGCGGGCGGGCGGTGTCGTGGACATTGCGCACCGCCAAACGGGGCTGCACCAGTTCGGCCAGTTTGCGGTTATCGGCGGCTTTGATGTGCTCGCCGTTGATCCAATACAGTTTTTTCTCGTCCATGCGGCTGGCGGAGGCGGACACGTTTTTCAGGTCGAACCATTCCACAAACTGCTGCATGGTAAAAAATTCGTCGTCGCCGTGCGCCCAACCCAGGCGCGCCAGATAATTGAGCAGGGCTTCAGGCAGAATGCCCATTTGGTCAAACTCGGTAATCGCCACCGTGTCGCCGCTGCGCTTGGAAATTTTACGACCCTGCTCGTTGAGAATCATCGGCAGGTGGGCATATTGCGGCAATTCGGCGCCGATGGCTTTTAAGATATTGATTTGTTTCGGTGTGTTGTTCACATGGTCGTCGCCGCGGATCACATGGGTGATGCCCATGTCCCAATCGTCCACCACCACGCAGAAATTATAAGTGGGCGTGCCGTCGGCGCGGGCAATGATGAGATCGTCCAAGGTGTTGTTGGGAATGCTGATTTCGCCTTTTACCAAATCATGCCAGGCGGTTACGCCGTCCAGCGGCGTTTTGAAGCGCACCACCGGCTCGCGGCCGGCGGGAATGGCGGGCAGGGTTTTGCCCGGCTCCGGTCGCCAGCGGCGGTCGTAAGTGGCCGTGCCGTCGCGCTGCGCCTGTTCGCGCATGGCTTCCAATTCTTCTTTGCTGCAATAGCAGTGGTAGGCATGGCCTTGCTCGAGCAGGCGGGCAATCACCTGTTTGTAGCGGTCGAAACGGCGGCTTTGATATACCACGTCGCCGGCATTGTCGCAGTCCAAGCCCACCCACTGCATGCCGTCGATGATGATGTTCACCGATTCTGCGGTGGAGCGTTCCAAATCGGTGTCTTCGATACGCAGCAGGAATTCGCCTTTGTAATGGCGGGCAAACGCCCAAGAATACAGGGCGGTGCGCACGCCGCCGATGTGCAGGTAGCCGGTGGGGCTGGGGGCAAAACGGGTTTTGATGGTCATGGTGCTCTCAAAATCATGCTCGGATGGCCGTAAAGGGCGTTATTGTAACGGATTCGGCGGCCAACGGTGAATGTCGGCACCGTATGCGGCAAACCGCCGGTTGATGTCATCTGTTTCCATATGCCGCATGAAAACCAATCAGGCTACCTGAAACCGGTTTCAGGTAGCCTGTGTATCTTTACTCGCTGCCGCCAGCTTAACTTTGCACGCAGCGCAGCAGCCATTCCTGCCGCTGTTGCGGCGTGAGCACTTGGAACATGGCATGTTGCGCACGCAGGCTTTCGATTTCGCGCTGCATCTGCAAAGCATATTTGCCGTTCACATAATGGCGGGCCAGATTCTCATCGAAATTAGGTGCCGTCAGCACCGCACGGGGACCGCCCGCCGCATATTGGCGCGCACTGCGCATCTGCATCAGCAAAGCTTCGGAACGGTGGCGGTAGTCGGCGCGCAAACGGCGCAGCTGCTCCTGCTGGTCGGCACTCAACGACAATTGGCGGATGTCGCAGCCCTGCCCGTTTGCATAAGCAAGCGCGCTGCCGGACAATAAGGCAGCGCAAAACAAAATTCGGGCATAAATAGCGGTATGGCGCGTGAGCATGGAGGGTCTTCTGCCGGACAGGCAGGCATGGAAAAATTGGCCGACAGTATACAAAGCGCCGCGTGAAACAGGGTATACTTATAGTAAGCGTATGTAAATTCAACCTGCCTGCCGCAGTTGGAATTTATTGGTATTTATTCAAAAACGCCCTGCCGTTTTGCTTAAATTTTTGTAAAAGGTTGAATATGACTGACTACCGCATCGCCCCCAGCATTTTATCGGCAGACTTCGCCCGCTTGGGCGAGGAAGTCCGCCGAGTAGACGCCGCCGGCGCCGACTGGATTCATTTTGACGTAATGGACAACCATTACGTCCCCAACCTCACTTTCGGGCCGATGGTGTGCGCCGCCCTGCGTCCGCATACCCAATTGCCGATTGACGTTCACCTGATGGTGGAGCCGGTGGATGAAATGATCAAAGCCTTCGCCCAAGCCGGCGCCGACATCATCACCTTCCATCCCGAGGCCAGCCGCCACATCGACCGCAGTCTCGGCCTGATCAAAGAACTGGGCTGCCAGGCCGGCCTGGTACTCAATCCGGCCACGCCGGTGTATGTGTTGGAAAACGTGTTGGATAAAGTGGACATGGTACTGCTGATGTCGGTCAATCCCGGTTTCGGCGGCCAGAAATTTATTCCGCAAACCCTCACCAAAATCCGCCAAGTCCGCTCGCTCACCGATATCTACGAAAACGAAACCGGCCGCCGCATCCGCATCGAAGTGGACGGCGGCATCAAAGCCGACAACATCGCCGAGGCGGCCGCTGCCGGTGCCGACACATTCGTGGCCGGCTCCGCCATTTTCGGCAAGCCCGATTATGCCGCCGAAATCCAAGCCATGCGTCGGGCTTTGGCCGGCGGCCAATAATCATGACCAATCCGATTATTTTTTAGGGGCTGTTGGCATTTGGCCTCCGTAGGCTGGGATGTTTACCAAAAACCGCCGCCGGACGAATTCTCAACAGCCCTATACAAGGCCGCCGCCGCAGACGGTTCCAATGGTACGGCAAGGCGCAGCAAGGCCGCAGTAAAATTCAGCCGACTGAGCCATAAGGCAATTTTCTTTGCCCAAAAACACACGGGCTACCTGAAACTCTTTCAGGTAGCCCGTGTGTTTGCACCGGCTTATACCAAAAATGTTTTGATGTCGATGCCTTTTTCTATGGCTTCCACAATCCATTTCGGGCGTTTGCCGATACCGCCCCAAGTGGCGCCGGTTTCCGGATTTTTGTAGCAGGCGGTGCTGGTTTTCTTACGGCCGCCTTTTTCCAAATCGGCCACCGTAATATCAAAGGCATTCATCATGGCCAGAATTTCGGCGATTTTCTTTTTGCGGTCTGCCGTGATTTTGCGTTGGATTTGGGCTTCCAATTCCTTTTTCTGCTGTATCAGGGTTTCCAAAGAAACGTTTTCTTGATTGTTCATATGCTTTCCTATCTCAATCGTTGTTCAGGTGTGACGGTATGCATTATAAAGCAATTTATCGATATGCCAACCGTTTCCTAAGCGCTGTTAACCAAATACCGCCATTTTATTGGCGGCATTTCGCCGACTTTATTAAACAGCTTGTTCAGGGGGCATAACAATAAAAGCGCGACACCGTCATCCTGACGGCGTCATCCTCGGGCATTTCATCGGAATAACGGCCGCTTTCGCCCACTTCGTAACGGTAAGGGCTGATACGGAAGGTACAAACAGATTGGGCACACATGCCGCCGCCTTCCACACGCTCCACGCCGCCGCGCAAATGCAAAGCGGGGCGGCTGCGCGAACCGCCGCCCGGCCAAGCGGTAGCGCAGCGTATTGCCGCTGCGGCTGACGGCCGTATCGATTAAGGCACGCATTAAGGCAAACGTTTTCATCACGTCCGCCCAATTTCAAACGGCAAAATTAAAGATTCTGTTTGGCCGCCCACTCTGCCGGCGTGGCGGCCGTACTGATCGACAAAGCATGCAGCTCATTGCTGGCCAGTTTGTCGGCCAATCCGTCTTTGATTAGGCGGTGGCGCGCCAAACGCGCCTTGCCTTCGAAAGCCCGGGAAACAATATGGGCGAAAAAGTGGTGGCCGTCGCCCTCCACTTCCAAGTGTTCGCACGGCACCACGGCTTGAATCATGGCTTCTACTTGTTCGGGACTGAGCATGGTCTGCATCCTTTTATTTAGCGGGTCAATTGAAAACGGCTTTATTGTAAAGGCTACCTGAAAGCAGGGTAAACCCGTTTTTCAAACGGCGCGGCCGCGCATTGGCTTTGCCCCGCCGCCAAAGCTATAATCCGCAGCGACTCAGACTCTTCCACAGGTACCCGCCATGTCTCCCGCCCTGCCCGTGATTGCCGCCATCGCCACCGCGCCCGGACGCGGCGGCGTCGGCGTGGTGCGCCTGTCGGGCAAAGATCTGCTGCCGCTGGCGCATACCCTGAGCGGCGGCAAAACGCCGCAACCGCGCACGGCGCTGTATACCGATTTCTACGGCGCACACGGCGAAGCCATCGACAACGGCCTGCTGCTGTATTTCGCCGCCCCCGCCAGCTTCACCGGCGAAGACGTCATCGAATTGCAGGGGCACGGCGGGCCGGTGGTGATGCAGATGCTGCTGCAGCGCTGCCTGCAGTTGGGCGCCCGTCTGGCCGAGCCGGGCGAGTTCACCAAGCGCGCCTTTCTCAACAACAAACTCGATTTGGCCCAAGCCGAAAGCGTGGCCGACCTCATCGACGCCTCCAGCCAATCGGCCGCCCGCATGGCGCTGCGTTCTTTGAAAGGCGCGTTTTCCGAACACATCCGCCAACTGGCGGACGAGCTGATTACCCTGCGCATGCTGGTGGAAGCCACCTTAGACTTTCCCGAAGAAGACATCGACTTTCTCGAAGCCGCCGATGCCAAAGGCAAACTGGCCGCGCTGCAAACCCGGCTGGCCGCCGTGCTGCAACAGGCGCAACAGGGCGCCATTTTGCGCGAAGGCATGAATGTGGTGCTGGTGGGCGCGCCGAACGTGGGCAAATCCAGCCTGCTCAACGCCCTGGCCGGCGACGACATCGCCATCGTCACCGACATCGCCGGCACCACCCGCGACACCGTGCGCGAACAGATCACGCTGGACGGCGTGCCGGTACACATCATCGACACCGCCGGCCTGCGCGAAACCGACGATGTGGTGGAGCAGATCGGCATTCAGCGCAGCCGAAAAGCGGTGCAGGAAGCCGATGTGGCGCTGATTTTGATCGACCCGCAAGAAGGCATCAACCCCACCACCCGCGCCATTCTCGACAGGCTACCTGAAAGCCTGAAACGCATCGAAATCCACAACAAAATCGATTTGCGCGGCGAGCCGCCTGCCGCCGGCCCGGCCGGCAGCCTCAGCGGTGCCGACACCGTGATCCGCCTGTCCGCCAAAACCGGCGCCGGCCTGGACTTGCTCAAACAGGCGCTGCTCGACGAAATCGGCTGGCAAGGCGAAAGCGAAGGCCTGTTTCTCGCCCGCAGCCGCCACCTGCACGCCCTGCATCAGGCACAGGAAGAACTGGCCTTGGCCGCCCTGTGCGGCAATCATCAGCTGGAGCTGTTGGCCGAACACCTGCGCCTGGCGCAAACCGCCTGCAACGACATCACCGGCGAATTCACCGCCGACGATTTATTGGGCGTCATCTTCTCCCGTTTCTGCATCGGCAAATAGCGGCGCGGCTGCGATAAATTGCTTTCAGGTAGCCTGCCGCCCTGCCCCAGGCTCTGCACAACAAAAAGGCAGGCGCTTCGCCTGCCCTGCTGCGGTTTTCAGCTAGCCTTTATCTTTCAAACCGCCGTCTCACCGCATTCTGCCAAAACCGATTCCCCTTCGCCCGCTTCGCCGTCTGTCCACTGCCAGCGCTCATACAAACGCAGGCTGCCGTCTGCCTGCCGCTCGATGCGGCTGCGGCAGCGGCCGCTGCGGTTTGCCCAAGCGCGGTTCACATGCTGGTAGGTGAATTCGATGGCATCGGCGCCGCACAGGCGGCCGATCAGAAAGCCTTTCCGAATGCCGCCGCCGGCATATTCCGCCCACACCATTTCCCCTTCCTGGCGGTAATGGAAGCGGGTGTCCGCCCCCACTTCCCCCGCCGCCGCATTGCTGAGTATGCGGAACACTTTGCCGTTTAAATCAAAAGGCAAAGCCGGCGGCGCGGCCACCGCCTCGCGGAGCGAGAGCAGCAAATCGCGGAATACATTCGGGTCTTTGATAAAGGTCATCTCGCCGCCCTGCGGGAAATGGTAGTCCAGCAGCCGCGACACCCAGAAGCGGATGCAGCCGGCGCGCTGGGCCAGCGGCAGATAGGTCTGCTCCGCTTCGCTCAAAGGGCGCACGCTTTGGTAGCCGTCGATAAACGCCTGTTGCAGCTTGGGCGAGAGGCGGTTATCGGCCAGCCGCGCCCAGTCGTTGACGGCGATGGCGATGTCGTAAACAAAGCTGCCGCGGCAGGCATAGTAGAAATCGATGAAACCGGCCACCTGATGGCCGTTGAGCAGCACATTGTCTTTAAACAGATCGGCATGAATGATGCCCTGCGGCAGATGATCGTCGGGATGGGCGGCCAAAAACGCGATTTCGCCTTGCAGCAGCGCCGCGTCTTCGCTATCCAAACAAGGCAGCAGGCGCTCGCTTTCGCGCTGCCACCACGCCGCATGGCGCGGGTTGTCCATGTGCTGCGGAAAAGACTGGCCGGCCAAATGCATTTGCGCCAGCATGGCGCCGGTGTGGAAGCATTGCGCGGCATCGGGCACGGCGGTGTCGCGGCCGTTGAGGCAGCTCACCAAGCAGGCGGGCTTGCCCGCCAAAGTGCCGTCGAAACGGCCGTCTCGCCGCGCCACCGGTGCCGGACAGGCCACGCCGTGCCGGCTGAGGTGCTGTTTGAGCTCCAGAAAAAACGGCAGCTCTTCCTGAGTGAGCGCCTCGAAAATGGTGAGCACGAAACGGCCGCGTTCAGTGGTGAGGAAGTAGTTGCTGTTGGTTACGCCTTGCGCGATGCCCTGCAGCGACACCAGACCGCCGAGGTCGTAATCTTCGAGAAAAACGCGCAGTTCGCGGTCGGAAACACTGGTGTAGACAGACATGGCAGGCGGCCGTTCGGATCGGGAAAGAAGGCGCGATTTTAGCAAAAGGAAGAAACGGCAGGCTACCTGAAACTGCCTGCGCCATTACAAATTTTTGCAGACGGCATAACCTATCCTGACCCTTCCCTATACCGGCGCTAATTTTCGCAGCATACAATGCCATCCGTCGCCAAACAGCGCCTGCTGTTTGCCACCTTACCCTTTTCCCATTATGGAGGTTTTACCATGTTGCACACCCGTAAACACATCGCCTGGACCTTGGCCGCCGGACTGATGGCCGCATCCCTGCCCGCTTTGGCCGACAATGACGAAATGCACTACCACCAAAACCGCAGCCAATACATCAGCTATGAGCAGGCCGCCAAAATCGCCGCCGACAAAGTGGGCGGTCACGTTAGCGATGTGGATTTCGAATACAGCCCGATACGCGGCGCGTATTTTGAAGTGGAAGTATATGGCCGCGACGGCGAATACGATGTGATCATCGATGCCAAAACCGGCCGCGTGATTTCCAGCTACCGAGATTATTAAAATACGGTGCTGATTAAGCCCCACAAAGCCAACAGGCTACCTGAAAACTTTTCAGGTAGCCTGTTGGCTTGGGCGCGGCTAAATAGATAACCGCTTAAGCACGTTTGCGGAATTCGCCGGTGCGGGTGTCGATTTCCACTTTGTCGCCGTTTTCAATATAAGACATCACTTGGATTTCGGTGCCGCCCACCAAACGGGCCGCTTTCATCACTTTGCCGGAAGTGTCGCCTTTTACCGCCGGCTCAGTGTATTCCACTTCGCGCACGATGATGGTGGGCAGTTCCACAGAAATCGGATTGCCTTCGTAGAAGGTAACTTCGCACACGTCTTCCATGCCGTCCACGATGAATTTCAAATTCTCGCCGATGTTTTCGGCTTCGATTTCGTATTGGTTGAACTCTTCGTCCATAAACACATACATGGGGTCGGCAAAATAGCTGTAAGTACAGTTTTTGCGCGCCAACACCACCACGTCGAATTTGTCGTCGGCTTTCACAATGGTTTCGGAAGCCGCGCCGGTGAGCAGGTTTTTCAGCTTCATGCTCACTTTGGCGGAAGAACGGCCGCCTTTGATGTATTCGGTTTTCTGCACCACCATCGGATCGTTGCCGACCATAAACACATTGCCGGCGCGCAACTCTTGTGCGGTTTTCATATCGGTATCTCTTTCAAATAAACAGGGAAAATCAAAGGGGGCGATTTTAGCGCAGTTCCCCGGCTTTGAAAACCGCGCGAACACCGCATGAAAAACCGCCCGCAAAATGCGGGCGGCGGCTGTGCGGCTGCAAACCGCTTAGCGGCGCGGACGGCAGCTTTTGTAAATAAGCTCTTGACCGGGCGAAGTCACCATCACGGAACGGCTGCGGTAATTGCGACGATCCAGATAGTCGGTACTCAGTTTGAAGTTGTTTTCGTCGCCGAAGGTGGTGGCGGTGCGGTCCGATACGTTCAGGTTGACCGGCATATAGCGGCGTTTGCCGTTCATATAGGCGGAAGCGTAAACCGGCAGGTCTTGGCGGTTGAAGCCGTAGGTAACGGTCAGGCGTTTGCCGCCTTGGCAGGTGTAGCGTACTGAAGCGGTGCGTACCGCGTCTTCGTGGTTCAAATCCGGTGTTTGGGCTTGGGCACTGCCGGCAACCAAAGCAGCGGCAGCAACCAAAGCGGCGTAAACGGCTTTTTTCATAACATTTTTCCTTAGGTGATGTCGGAGGGATGGGTGTGTTGTTTCCCATCCCCTGTTGCCACAGAGTGGGAGCGCTCTATCCGAAAGCAAACCGCCCCCGGACAGACGGACGCATTGTATAGAAAACGCGCCCTTATCCCAACTTCCCTACAGATATTTGACACTTTTTACCCGCGTTAAAATAGCGCACCTGCGGCATGCGCCAGACACCACACAAATTCATCCGATTCTTCAGGTATGAACACCATGCCCGTTTATCTACCCGCCACCCGTTTGCGCCAAGGCCAGCATTTCTGCCGCGTGGCGCCGGGTGGTGTCGGTAATGGTTTCGCCGCCCAGCATGCGGGCAAGCTCTTCCGCCCGCCCGGCGTCATCCAAAAGCCGGATTCGGCTGACGGTCTGGCCGTTTTCGCTGTGCTTGGCCACCTTCCAGTGCTGTTCGCCGCAGGCCGCCACTTGCGGCAAATGGGTGACTGCCAAAACTTGGTGCTGACCGCCCAAACGCCGCAGCGCCCGGCCGACGGTTTCCGCCACGCCGCCGCCGATGCCGGTGTCCACTTCGTCAAAAATCAGGGTCGGCACGCGGGTATATTGGCTGGCCACCACCTGCAACGACAGGCTGATGCGCGCCAATTCGCCGCCCGAAGCCACCTTGCTTAAGGGACGCAGCGGGCTGCCCTGATTGGCCGCCACTTGGTATTGCACCTGCTCCAAACCGTGGGGAGAAGGCCGGGTCGGCAGCAGCTCGATGTGGAATTTCGCCCCCTTCATCGACAAATGCTGCATCCGGTCGGTGGTCTCGGCGGCCAACTCGGCAGCGGCCTTCTCTCGAACGGCAGACAGTCGGCCTGCCCATTCGCGGTAAACCGCCTCGGCGGCATCCGCCTGCGCCTGCAGGGCATCCAAATCTGCGGCGGCATCCAAATCGGCCAAAGCCTGCTCCAGCGCGGCCAGTTTGGCGGGCAAAGCTTCCGGCTCGATGCGGTATTTGCGCGCCATGCCCATCAGTTCGCTCATGCGGGCTTCTTGCGCGGCCAATTCCTCGGGGTTGATTTCCACATGGGCGCAAACCGAACGCATATGGGCGGCCACTTCGCCCAATTGGGCTTCGATGTCGGCCAACATATTCAGGCTCTCGGCAAAACGCGGCTCGATGCCGCTCAAGTCACCAAGCTGTTTCTGACAACGGTACACCAGGCTGCCCAATCCATCATCGCCGTCTATGTATTCGCGCACACTCTCCGCCGCCTGCAGCAACTCGGCAGCATGTGCCAAGCTGTCGTGACTGGCGGAGAGCGCCGCCCATTCGCCTTCGACCGGTGCCAACTTGTCCAACTCGCGGTGCTGCCAAGCCAACCGTTCGCGCTCGGTTTCCAGCTGTTCGGCCTGCTCCCGAGCCTGCCGGCAGGATGCTTGCGCCGCCTGCCAACTTCGGTAGGCGGTTTTGACCTGCTCCGCCAAATCCAGGCTGCCTGAAAAGGCATCCAGCAAATCGCGTTGCGCGGCTTCGGTGTTGAGTGAGTGGTGGGCGTTTTGGCCGTGGATGTCGATCAGGCGGCTGCCGATCTGCTTGAGCTGGGCCAAGGTGGCGGCCTGCTTGTTGATGAAACTGCGGCTTTTGCCTTTGGCATCGATGATGCGGCGCAAAGACAACTCCTCCGCCCCCTCTTCCAACAAGCCCTGCTCCCGCAACTCGGCCTGTAAATCAGGCAGCGCGGAAAGATCAAACAAGGCGGACAGCTGCGCCTCTTTCGCCCCGTGGCGGACTTGTGAAAAATCCGCCTTATCGCCCAACAGCAGGCCGATGGCATCCAAGGTAATCGATTTACCGGCACCGGTTTCGCCGGTCAATACGGTAAAGCCGGTGTCGAAATCCAAATGCAGTTCATCGACAATCACAAAATCACGCAGGGAAAGATTAAGCAGCATGGTCGTTAAAAAAAGTAGGCCGATAAGGCGGCGATTATAGCGCAAACCTTTGCGCCGGCATCGAACGGCGGCCGCCTTTCGGAGAAGGCGGCCGGCAGACAAAAAGCCAAAAAGGCTACCTGAAAGCAAACCGCTTCAGGTAGCCCCGCGCCTTATGCCGTTTACATTTCAATGATGACCTTCATCGCCTTGGTATCTGCGGCATGCTTGAAAACGTCGTAAGCTTTTTCCATTTCACTGAATGAGAAATGGTGGGTAGCCAGTTTGTCCATCGGTAATTTGCTGGCTTCGCAAGACTTCAGCAGCATGCCGGTGGTATTGGCATTCACCAAACCGGTGGTAACGGTGATGTTTTTAATCCACAAGCGCTCGATCTCAAAGCTGACCGGCTGGCCGTGCACACCGACATTGGCCAAGCGGCCGCCTTCTTTCACCACTTTCTGGCACACATCCCAAGTGGCCGGCAGACCTACCGCCTCCATAGCGCAGTCCACGCCGCGACCGCCGGTAATGGCCATGATCGCCGCCACCGCGTCCTCTTTGGCCGGATTAACGGTATGGGTGGCGCCCATTTCTTTGGCCATACTCAGGCGGTTTTCGTCCATGTCTACCATGATGATGGTGGCCGGCGAATAGAATTGGGCCGTCAGCAGGCAACCCATACCGACCGGGCCGGCACCGACAATGGCAATCACGTCGCCGGGCTTAACCTGGCCGTATTGCACGCCGATTTCATGGCCGGTGGGCAGTGCATCGGAAAGAAAAACCGCCACATCGGTGTTCAAGCCATCGGGGAGGTGGTAGAGCGAATTATCGGCAAACGGGGTGCGCACATATTCGGCCTGGGTGCCGTCAATCATATAACCCATGATCCAGCCGCCGTCTTTGCGGCAGTGGGCATACAGCTGCTTCTGGCAATTTTCGCAGGAACCGCAACGGCTGACGCAGGAAATAATCACTTTGTCGCCTTTTTTAAAGTTTTTCACTGCGGGGCCGACCTCTTCCACGATGCCGATGCCCTCGTGCCCCAGAATCCGTCCTGTCCACTCGCCGGTTTTCTCGCGGGCCACCGCTTCGATTTCCGGGTTTTT
The DNA here is from genome assembly GCA_030528345.1 of Eikenella sp. GTDB lineage: Bacteria > Pseudomonadota > Gammaproteobacteria > Burkholderiales > Neisseriaceae > Eikenella. The sequence goes on along the minus strand of JAUMZB010000013.1, from coordinate 4,323 downwards.
ACCTTTCCAAATGCCCAAATCGGTGCCGCAGATGGTGGTTTTGGTCACCCGGATCACCGCATCGGTGGGCTCGATAACGGACGGCCGCGGGCGTTCTTCGAAACGGATGTCGTTTGCACCGTAATAAGTCATGGCTTTCATGGTTTTGCTCATTGCATCCTCTCCTGCAAAAATGGCGGGAATATAGACAGAACCGCATCCACATCCCGGGGGTGTACTCAAGCCCTCAGCTCATGCGCCTGCCTGTCGGCATTATAAACCCCACAACCGGAAAATGCTGAAACAAAAATCATGATTTCCATTTAAAAATATAATGTTATGATATAACAGCCTTACTAAAAAGCTGCCGAAACGGCAGCCTACTCTATCGCGGCCTACTCACGGTTGCGGCCGTGCCAAAAATAGCGCAACACGAAAGCCGGAAAGGCAAAAATCAGGTACAGGCACACCACCACCACATAGAACGCCCAGCCCTGGGCGTGCACGGCACCGCTTTGTGCTTCCAAAGCATAGGCAAGCATGCCCACAAACACAAAGCCAAGCAACAACTCCGACAAGTGATGGGCAAAGCGTTTTTTCGGCAGGGTTTTCACCCCGAACCACTTATTGCCGGCAAACGGCAGGTTGGCACACAGCAAGGCCACCAACAGCAAAACATACATCGGGGCGGTCATCACGGACACTCCTTAATTACAGCGGGAACAAAATCAAAAGGGGCGGCACGGACTTGCGATCCCGACCGTAGGCAAGGGGTGCGGCAGGGTACATATCGACCGGAAGACACGTGCGCAGATGAACGGGCACACAGCCGCACATCCGCCGCCGTAAACAATTCAGGCTACCTGAAAGATTCAGGTAGCCTGCGGCGGATTTAGAAAGTTTTTTCAATCGCGTACAGACACCAGTCCATCACCGATTTGGGCAGCACGCCCCAAACCAGCAGCAGCAGCGCACCTGCCGACAACACCGCTTTGCCGGCCGCCGTCATCATAAACGGGGCGCGCTCTTCGGTATCGTCCACATACATCACTTTCACCACGCGCAGATAGTAGAAGGCGCCGATCAGCGACATCACCACCGCAAACACGGACAGCCACACATAACCCTTGGCGACCAAGGCGCTGATCACGGCAAACTTGGCATAGAAACCCATCAGCGGCGGGATGCCGGCCATGCTGAACATCACCAGCAACATCAGGAAGGCATACCAGGCATTGCGTTGGTTCAAACCGGACAAGTCGCTTATTTCATTGCAGTCTTGGCCGTCTTTCGACAACAACATCAGCACGCCGAAGCCCACCATGCCCATCAGCGCATAAGCCAAGGCGTAATACAGCGCGGCGGCGAAACCTTGGGTGCCGCCCATAAAGGCCAGCAGGATAAAGCCCATATGCGACACGGTGGAGTAAGCCAGCATACGCTTGATACTGGTCTGCATGATGGCCGCCAGATTGCCGACCAAGAGCGAAGCCACGGCCAGCAGGTTGAGCATCAGCACCCAGTCTTCGCTGCCGCCGCCCAAACCGGTGACCAAAATACGGAAGGCAAACACGGTGGCCGCAATTTTCGGCGCGGTGCCCACCAGCGCGGTAACCGCCGTGCTGGCACCTTCATATACATCGGGCACCCACATATGGAAAGGAACCGCACCCAGTTTGAAGGCAATCGCCACCACCACAAACACCAGACCCAACTTCAACAGCCACGGGCTGGCGGCTCGGCCGTCGGCCATCAGCAGGTTTTGCGAGGCGGTAAGCACCTCGGGCAGCGACAGGGTGCCGGTGGCGCCGTAAATCATGGAGATGCCGTACAGCAGCAGGCCGGAAGCCAAGGCGCCCAACACGAAATATTTGAGCGCCGCCTCGCTGGCAAACGCATCATCGCGGCGCAGGGCAATCAGGGCATACAGCGACAGCGACAGGATTTCCAAACCGATGTACAGGGTCAGGAAGTGGGTGGCGCTGGCCATCACACACATGCCCAGCAAAGCAAACAGGCTCAGGGTGTAAAACTCGCCCTTATAGATCTGCCGGCCTTTCAGGTATCCTTGCGACATCACAAACAGCACGAAAACCGCGGCATACATGGCCAGCTTCGCCACCAGCGACATGCCGTCCAACACAAACATGCCGTGAAAAGCCAAAGCGGCTTCGCCCGGCCAAACGGCTACCTGAACAGCAGCTGTAGCCGCCACAGACAGCATGGCCAAGACGGCGGTGATGCCGCGTTTGGCATCCGACAGCCACAAATCCACCAGCAATACCACGCACAATGCCGTCAACAAGACAATTTCAGGCATGGCGATGCTCAAATTCAAATCAGTCCAGTTCATTCACACACCTCAAATCTTGCTTTGGGCCACTTGGGCGATCAAATCGTTGGCCGCCTGATGCACCACCTCGATAAAGGGCTGGGGCCACAAACCCATGCCGAGCACGGCCACCGCCAAAATCGCCAAAACGGCAAATTCGCGGCAGTTGATGTCTTTCATTTCCTTTACTTCGGGATTGGTGATCTCGCCGAAAATGGTGCGCTTATACATCCACAGCGTATAGGCCGCGCCGTAAATCAGGGTCAGCGCCGCCAGCGCGCCCACCCAGAAGTTCACCTGCACCGCACCCATGATCACCATAAACTCGCCGACGAAGCCTGAAGTAGCGGGCAGACCGGCGTTGGCCATGCCGAACAGCATCATAAACGCTGCAAACTTGGGCATCACGTTCACCACGCCGCCGTAATCGGCAATATTGCGGGTGTGCAGACGGTCATACATCACGCCGATACACATAAACATGGCGGCCGATACGAAACCGTGGGAAATCATCTGCACAATGGCACCTTCCAAACCCCAGCGGTTCAGTTCGCCCAAGGGGCTACCTGAAAAAATACCGCTGAACATAAAAATGCCCAAGGTCACAAAACCCATGTGGCTGATGGAAGAATAAGCCACCAGTTTTTTCATGTCGGTCTGCACCAGTGCCACCATACCGATATAAATCACTGCAATCAGTGAGAGCACCACCACAGCCGGCGCGAAAAAGCGGGCGGCATCGGGCAGAATCGGCAGGATAAAGCGCAGGAAACCGTAAGCGCCCACTTTCAGGGTAATCGCCGCCAACACCATGGAACCGCCGGTCGGTGCTTCCACGTGGGCATCCGGCAGCCAGGTGTGCACCGGCCACATCGGCACTTTTACCGCAAAAGAGAGGAAGAAGGCTACAAACAGCCATTGCTGCACCGGCAGATCAATTTTGGCGATGCGTTGCAAATCGGCAATGGCAAAACTGCCGTCTGCCTGCATCGACAGGTAAATCAGCGCCACCAGCATCAGCAGCGAACCGAGCAGGGTATAGAGAAACAGCTTGATCGAAGCATACACCCGGCGCGGACCGCCCCACACGCCGATGATCAGGTACAGCGGAATCAGCATGCCTTCGAAGAACACGTAAAACAGAATGGCATCTTGGGCAGAAAACGCGCCGTTAATCAAACCCGACATAATCAGGAAAGCGCCCATATACTGCGCCACGCGCTGCTGAATCACCTGCCATCCGGCCAGCACCACCATCAGGGTGATGAAGGCATTGAGGATCACGAACAGCACGGAAATGCCATCCACGCCCAAAGCATAGTGGATGTTCAGGGAGGGAATCCAAGCCAGTTTTTCGACGAACTGGTAGCCGCCGTGCAAACGGTCGAATCCGGTAAACAGCGGGATGGTAACCAGAAAACCGGCCAGTGAACCGACAAAGGCCAGAATGCGAGCCAGGCCGGCGCGCTGATCGCCGCCGGTGGCCAACACCAGCACGCCGGCTACTATCGGCACCCAAATGGCCAGACTGAGTAAGTAATCGTACATATTCATAACCTGATAATTAAAATTGAATCCCTGCCGTTACTTCATCAACAAATCTTTGAAGAAGATGGCAATCAGCACCAACAGGCCGCACACCATCACAGTGGCGTAGGTATAAATGAAGCCGGTTTGCATTTTGCGCACCCGTGCGGAAACCGCACCGACCAATCTGGCCGCATTGTTCACAATACCGTTGTCGATAATCGCTGTGTCGCCCACCTTCCAAAAGAAGTTACCCAATGCGCGGCTACCTTTGGCAAATACATTGAAATAAATCACATCAAGGTAGTATTTGTTGTCCAGCAGTTTGTAAATCGGGCTAAATGCCGAAGCAATCTTGGCCGGAAGATGAGGCGCTTTCACATACAGGAACCACGCCGCTACGACACCGCCGATTGCCAAATACAGAACCGGGGTATGCAGGCTGTGTGAAACCATAGCCAAGGGGCCGTGGAACGCTTCTTTCA
>JAUMZB010000058.1 GCA_030528345.1 Eikenella sp. | reverse complement strand
CTGGCACGCCCACGGGGAATCGAACCCCGGTTACCGCCGTGAAAGGGCGATGTCCTAACCGCTAGACGATGGGCGCGGATGTTTCATGGCGCACCCGGAGCGATTCGAACGCCCGACCCTCTGGTTCGTAGCCAGATACTCTATCCAACTGAGCTACGGGTGCGCTGTGAAGTTCGTAATTATATGGAGACGGTTCTTTTCGGTCAAGCCTTTTGAAAAATTTTTGCCGGGCCGCCTCCGTATGGCGGATAGGGGCATATCTGCGCTGTCAGCAGTCCGACAATTGGCGCGCCGGCGGTTGCTTAGAAGGTTAAACGCAGGCCGGTGCGCAGGGAGCGGCCGGGCAGGGGGGCGAGGTATTTTAAAGTGGCGTTGTGCGGGCGTGCTTCCGCATTACCGAGGTTGCGGGCATCGACAAACCATTCCCAGCTGCGGTGCGGGTTGACGTTGCGGGTGTAGCTGAGATAGGCGTCCCACAGATTGTAGCCGCCTAAATCCACTTCTTCGTTAATCACCTTGCCGCGGTGGCGTTGTGCGGTGTAGCGGGTCAGGCTGGTGGCCAGCTGCCAGCCGCCTTTCTGCCAGCGCAGGCCGATGCCGTAGCGGGTGGCGGGCAGGCCGGGCATGTAGGCGCCGTCGCTGCGGTAGCGCACACAGCGTTTCCAGGCTTCGGAGTCGGCCGGATCGGGGTTGCCGCATTGATCGACGGGGCGGTTTTTGACCCGGTCGGCAAACAGCCGGCCTTCCAAGAGGCCGTAGGCACCGAGATCAAAGTATTGCAGCCATTCGAGTTCCACGCCGTGGATGCGGGTGTCGCCTTGGCGCCATTCTTTGTAGGGCAGGCCGTCGCCTTTGTCGGTGCCGGTTTGGCCGAGGTAGGTGTAGTTCTTGAAGTCGGTGCGGTAGTAGTTGGCGCGCAACTGGGTTTGCCGCCAGTTCAATTCGCCGCCGAATTCCCAAGTGCCGGCGGTTTCCGGATTCAGGCGCGGGTCGCCGTGCTCGTTGGTGAGGATGGCGAAGTGGCGGTTGCTGGCAAACAGTTCGTTCACTTCGGGGGCACGCTGCGAGCGGTTGTAGCGGACGCCGAAGTTTGCGATGTCCCATGGTTTCCAACGGAGGGCGGCTTGCCGGCTGTTGAGGCTGTATTCGCGCCGGTTCAGGTCTTTCAGGTAGCCTTCCGTCAGACCGCGGCCGGGTTGGTAGCCGTCGAGCAGGGCTTGGTGTTTGATTCGGCCGTGGCGCCAGCCCAATTCGGCTTCCCAGTTTTGCCAGTGGAATTTTTCTACGGCAAACAGCGCGTATTCGCGGGTTTTGGTATTGGGCATGTAGCGGTCGGGGCCGCTGCTGTCGATGCGGCGGTGACGCCAGTCCATGCCCAGGGTGCCCTGCATAAACGGGGCGGGGCGGTGGTTAAACTCGAGGCGGAACTGTTGGCTGCGGCTGTTTAAACTGTCGGCGAAATGGCGGCCGAGGTATTCGCGGTTGTCGGCATCGGTATGGGCGGCGCGGAAGCGGATGTTGTCCAGCCAAGATATTTGCGGGCGGTACATGCCTTCGGCCTGCCAGCGGGTTTGGTCGGCATCGATATTGACCGGCAGGGTGCGGTTGGCATCGCCGCTGCGGGTGGCGAGGGAGGCGTAGCCGGGTACGCCGTAGCGGTTCAGGTAGCGGCTGAGGCCGATGCCGATATAGCCGCGTTCTCCGATGTAGCTGACGCCGGCGGAGAGGCTCTGCAGGTGCATATGGCTGTTGGTGAGCTTGCCGTGTTCAACGGGGGCGGCGTCTTGCAGGCTTTTCAGTTCGCGCAGGCTGTCGGGCGGGACGGAGGCGTCGAAGTCGGGGTTGTTTGTCCAATAGCGGGAAGAGGCATGGCCGTCGTAATTGCTGTACACCTCGTCCCGTCCCAGTTCCCACTCTTTGCGCCAGCTTTCGCCGCCGCTCAGATAGTCTTTCATAATATAGCGGTACAGGCGTTTGTCGAAGGGATAATTAATTTCCGCCTCTACTTGGCACAGGCGGCGCAAGGGGGAGTTGAACAGGATTTCATCCGGGTTGTAGCAGGCACCGGCTTTGCTGTTGCCGGGAATGCGGTAGGAAGAGATTTTGCTGTTTTGACCGTCGAGGTGCCAGGCAAAGCTGCCTATGTTGCCGTCTAGGCGGAAGATTTGGTTGTGCGGGGTGTTGTAGCCGCCGCTGATTTCCACTTTGCCGCCGAAATCGCGTTCAGGCAGTGTGTCGGGAATCAGGCGGGTTGCCACATCCACCGCGCCGCCTACGGCATTGCCGCCGTACAGTACGGCTGCGGAGGATTTGCGGACGGTGATTTTTTCGGCCAGAAACGGCTGTACCGGCGTGGGCAGGTTGCCGCTGATGGCGGAGAGGTCGGATACGCCCAGGCCGTTTTCGCTGATGTACACGCGCGGGCCGGTGAGGCTGCGGATTTGCGGCAGGCCGCCGGCGGGGCCGAAGTTGTGGTTGTGTACGCCGCTCACCCGTTCGACGGTTTCGCCCAAAGAGGCGGCGCGGGTACGCTTGAGTTCTTGTTCGGACAAGGTGGTTTTGGTGCCGTTGTCGATGTGTTCGCTGCGCAGCGGATAACTGCGGCCGTCCACTTCGATGTCGGCAAGTTTGGTGTCGTCGGCTACGGCCAGATTGGGCAAGGCCAGCAGCAGGGCGCAATAAAGCGGGCGGAGGGTAAAGGCGGATTTCATCATGACTTTTGGAAATGAAAATTTACATAGGTTAAAAATAAAGTGTTATATAATAACATAACATTGGTAAAAATTGACCGGATGGATGGAGGTAAAATAGAGTTGCCAAACTTTATTAAAGAAAATTCATTGAAATTAAAAAATTTATTGTGAATTCTGACCCGTTGGCAATGGTTTGGGATGATGGTGCCGGTGTGGTAAAAAGTTTGCATATGTAAAAAATGCCTGCAAGGAGCAGGCATTTTTGACGGGTATCGGGCCGTCAGGCCGAATGGTACGGACGGGACAGTTCGTGGACGGCATCCACCAAAATTTTGGCGTGTTCGGGGTTGGTGTGTTGGTTGATGCCGTGGCCCAGGTTGAAGACGTGGCCGCTGCCGCTGCCGTAGTCGGCCAGGATGCGGGCGGCTTCTTGGCGGATGGTTTCGGGTGTGCCGAAGAGGGCGAAGGGGTCGAAATTGCCTTGCAGGGCGACTTGCCCGCCCACGCGGGCGCGGGCTTGGCCGATGTTGCAGGTCCAATCCAAACCCAAGGCATCGGCACCGCAGGCGGCCATGGCTTCCAGCCATTGTCCGCCGCCTTTGGTGAACACGATGACGGGCACTCTGCGGCCTTCGTGTTCGCGTTTCAGGCCGCCGATAATCTGCCGCATATAGTGCAGGCTGAAGGTTTGGAAGGCCGCATCGCTTAATACGCCGCCCCAGGTGTCGAAAATCTGGACGGCTTGGGCGCCGGCTTCGATTTGGGCGTTCAGGTAGCCGGTGACTGCTTGGGCGTTGATGTCGAGAATGCGGTGCAGCAGGTCGGGGCGGGCATACATCATGCTTTTGACGTGGCGGAATTCTTTGCTGCCGCCGCCTTCAATCATGTAGCAGGCCAGGGTGAAGGGACTGCCTGAAAAGCCGATGAGCGGTACGCGGCCGTTTAGGGCGCGGCGGATGGCGGTGACGGCGTCAAACACATATTGCAGCCGGTTCATATCCGGTACGGCCAGCGCGCGGATGGCGGTTTCGTTTTGCAGGGCGCGCTCGAATTTGGGGCCTTCGCCTTCGGCAAAATACAGACCCAAACCCATGGCGTCGGGCACGGTGAGGATGTCGGAAAACAGGATGGCGGCATCCAAGTCGAAGCGTTCCAAGGGTTGGATGGTGACTTCGGTGGCCAGCTCGGTGTTTTTGCACAGGTCTAAAAAGCTGCCGGCGCGGGCGCGGGTGGCTTTGTATTCGGGCAGGTAACGGCCGGCTTGGCGCATCATCCAGATGGGGGTGTACTCCACCGGCTCTTTGAGGAGGGCGCGCAGAAAGGTGTCGTTTTTCAGGGGCGGCATGGCAGGCTCCGGGGCGGGAAGATGGGAAAAGGGGAGGGGCGGTGCAGGTGCGGCAAAATGGGGCGGGTACGATGTTTTCAGGTAGCCTGACCGTGGCAAGGAAACTGCGGCAACAGTATTGCCGGCGGTTTCGATTCCTTAATAAGCCAAGCGTTCGGGCTACCTGAAAACGATGGCCGCACATCGGCGTGTCAGTATTTTACGCCTTTGTGCAAGGCCACCACGCCGGCGGTCATATTGTGGTAGTCCACGCTGTCGAAGCCGGCGTCCAGCATCATCTGCTTCAGGGTTTCCTGGTCGGGATGCATGCGGATGCTCTCGGCCAGATATTGATAGCTGTCGGCGTCTTTGGCAATCAGCTTGCCCATCAGCGGCAGCAGCTTGAAGGAATACAGGTCGTAGGCGGGTGCCAGCGGTTTGGCCACTTTGGAAAACTCCAATACCAGGAGGGTGCCGCCGGGCTTGAGCACGCGGTACATTTCGCGCAGGGCGGTGTCTTTGTGCGTCATGTTGCGCAGGCCGAAAGACACGGAAACCAAGTCGAAATAGTGGTCGGGGAAGGGCAGCTTTTCCGCATCGCACACGGCCACGGGCAAGACCAGGCCTTCGTTGAGCAAGCGGTCGCGACCCACGCCGAGCATGGAGGAGTTGATGTCGGTCAGCCATACCTCGCCGCTTTTGCCCACCCGCTTGGCCCAGCCGCGCGACAAATCGCCGGTGCCGCCGGCGATGTCCAGCACTTTGCCGCCTTTGGGCAGGCGGGCGGTGTGGATGGTGAACTGTTTCCACACCCGGTGCAGGCCGCCGGACATCACGTCGTTCATGATGTCGTAGTTTTTGGCCACGGAGTGGAACACTTCGGCCACTTTGCCGGCTTTCTCGCTTTCCTGAACGGTTTGGTAGCCGAAGTGGGTTTGCTTGTCTTGGCTCATACGGGACTTTCTGAAGGAAGGCTTATTGGCTCTGTATCATTTTTTGTACGCAGGTGCCCATCGCTTGGGTCAGCTTGCTTTCCAAATCGGGATCGTTTTGGGAAAGGCCGTAATTGATGACGGCTTTTTTCCAGGCGGTGGAGTCGGGATACAGTTTGGCAGCCTCATCGAACGAGCAGCCGCACAACTGGTTGAACTGCTCTTTGCTGAAAGCAGCATTCGAACCGGCGGCGGAAACGGCGGAGTCGGCGCAGCTGGTGACAAATTCGCTGCGCATTTTGCCTTCATCGGTGTTTTCGGCCACTTTTTCTACGGCGGCATCACAGCCGGCCAGCAAAACGGCGGCGGAAACGGCGAGGGCGGAAGCGAAGGTTTTGAAATGCATGGAAATCTCCTGAAGGAAGTGTGGGAATATCGGGTGCCGTGCATGGCACAATGGCTGATGCGGGCTACCTGAAAACGGTTTGGTCATGGCAGCAGGCGTTCGGCGCAGCGGTTGCCGGCGGCGCGCATTTTGGTTTCCAGCCCCTCCCCGTTTTTGCCGTCGTCGTAGTCGGCCAAAGCCTGCAGCCAAGCGGCTTGGCTGCCGTATTGGGCGGCGGTTTCGTCAAAAGTGCAGCCGCAGATTTCGGCAAAGGTTTCCGGCGGTGTGCTGCTGTCTTCGCCGGCGGCGGCTTCGGTGCAGCTGAGGATAAATTGTCTGCGTGTTTCCGCCAAGCCGGGCGCATCGGCGCCGGATGTGTCGGCATCGGGGGGAGCGGTGCTGTGGGGTGCCGGTTCGCAGGCGGCAGTAAGCGTCAGCAATAGGGCGGTATAAAGGGGGCGGAGGCGGCTGTTCATGGTTGAAGCGGTGCGCGGTTTAGGCCGGGTCGGGCTGCCGCGAGGCGCCCGCCAGCCGCAGGCGGCGGAGGTAATCGACCCACATTGTATCGTATTCATGTGCCAATTTATACAGATAATCCCAGTCGTAGAGGCCGCTGTCGTGGCCGTCGGAAAAGGTGATTTTCAAGGCGTAGTTGCCGGCGGCCTGCACATCGGTGATGCGTACGCCGGCTTTGCCGGTTTGCAGTTTTTCCTGCCCGCTGCCGTGCCCGCGCACTTCCGCGCTCGGCGAGTAGACCCGCAGGTATTCCGCCGGCAGGCCGTATTCGTTGTCGGCATAGCGGAGAATGACGAGGGCGCCCTGCTGTAGCAGGCGGATTTCTTGGGGCAGGGGGGCGGACATGGCGGTTTCCGGCAGCTTTGGCGGGCAGTGTGGGAAAGCCGGCATTGTAGCAGAGGCGGCAGGGGAAATGTTTTGACAGGAAAAAGGTTTTTGCCTATAATGCGCCGTTTCGCACATGGGGTGCGGAAGAAGTAAACCCTAAATTCTCATGGAGTTGAGTATGTACGCGGTCGTAAAAACCGGCGGCAAACAATACAAAGTTGCCGTTGGCGAAAAATTGAAAGTAGAACAGATACCTGCCGAACTCGACAGCCAAATCGAACTGAATGAAGTTTTGATGATTGCTGACGGCGATTCTGTAAAAGTAGGCGCGCCCTTTATCGAAGGAGCCAAAGTTACCGCCAAAGTAGTGGCCCACGGCCGAGGCGAGAAAATCCGCATTTTCAAAATGCGCCGCCGCAAGCACTACCAAAAGCGCCAAGGCCACCGTCAGAATTTCACCCAAATCGAAATTGTGGCCATCGCCTGATCCGATTCAGTAAACTAGTTTAGGAGTATTAAACATGGCAACCAAAAAAGCCGGCGGTAGCTCTAAAAACGGCCGCGATTCAGAAGCCAAACGACTGGGCGTGAAAGCCTTCGGCAGCGAGTTGATTCCTGCCGGTTCCATCATCGTGCGCCAGCGCGGCACCAAATTCCATGCCGGCGAGAATGTGGGCATGGGCAAAGACCACACCCTGTTTGCCAAAGTGGACGGTTATGTGGAATTCGCCGTAAAAGGCCGCCTGAACCGCAAAACCGTGAGCGTTCGCCCTTACACCGGTGCGGACGAGTAACCGCATCCAGCGCTTACTTCAATCAAAAAGGACTTCGTTTTAACGGAGTCCTTTTTTGTTATGTTGAGACCTTTGCAAAACCCCGGATGCAGATACCGTTCAAGGCGTAGCAACACAGCGGGCATGGACGCTATCCCGTAGAACAGACATATCAGATACAAGGCTAAGTGTATAGTCCCAGACTTTAAAGGTTCAATTTTCTCCCCCGAATGGAAGGAAGCA
>JAUMZB010000012.1 GCA_030528345.1 Eikenella sp. | reverse complement strand
TCGGGGGAGAAAATTGAACCCTTAAAGTCTGGGACTATACAGCTACCTGAAAGCGGCGGGATGCTTTCAGGTAGCCTGGGGAAGGCGGCATGATTACTGTATGGAGAATACCGGTTTGATGCTGCGCAGTGCCGGCCGGTTGTTGAGGAAATCGTCGGGATAATAGGCCAGATTCCGGATGCCGGCCTGCTTCAGGTTTCTCATCCAAGAGGCCAACTCTTGGTCGGGTATCGGCTGTTTGCGCCGCCAGTCGGTGGTTTGCAGTTCGAAGATAATTTTATTCATCGGTAGGCCCTGTTGTTTGACCCGGTCGGCCAATTGTTGCAGCCAAGCGGCGGCTTGCTGCTGGGAAATGGCGGTTTCGTGTTCCATATAGGGCATGGCCATCACAACGGTGTGGTCGTAGGTGCGGGTAAATTGGGCGAGGCTTTGGGCAAACCATTGTTGCGCCTCCGGCCGCATGACCACGCCGGCGTAAAGGTTGCGTGCGGTTTTCATCTCATGGCGGGTTTTGAAGCTGTAACGCAGGGCGGCTTGTTTCAATTCCTCGGAGTAGCGGATCAGGTCGTCGGTTTTTTGCCGGGCCTCCTGCCAGTATTGGGCGTCACTGCGGTTGCCGGAGGAGATGCGGCCTTCGAAGTCGGTCAGAAAGCCGTCGTCATGGAAGAGGATGCCGCTGAAGCGGCTGTGGAAAGCCAAGTCTTCGTAAATCTCGCGTACGGCTTGGCGGTTGCGCTCGCTATAGGGGGACAGGCGCAGATAATGCTCGCGGTTGGGGCGGCCGGTACGGCTGTCGGTGACGTAGTCGTATTGCGGGCCGAGATCGAAGGCCATCATCGGCATCCAAGCGTAAACCTTCACATTGGCGCGGGTGGCCAGTTGCCAAGCCACGCGGCTGAACAGGTCGGCTTTCATCCGCAGATGGCGGTTGGGAAAGTAAAGCGCTTCGGCCACGCCGTTGCCGTCGTCGTCGGCAAAGGCCTGCAGATAGACGGTATTTACCCCCATCAGATAAATGCGCTCGATCAGACGGTCGAGATTGCGGTTTTGCTGGACGGGGTTGGAATCGTAAACATAATCGAGATCCACATGCACCACGCGTTCGGTTTGCGGCTCGAACATGCGCTCGTTCAGGTAGGCATTGATCACGCGCAAATCGGTTTCGTGGTCGATGAGCAGGCGGCCTATGTGGCGATCGGCAGCTTGGTTAAGCCGATGGTCGAACAGTGTGAAGTCGCTGTCCAAGCCCACTTGGCGGGCGATGCCGATGCCGGCTTCGTTCATTTGTCCGTAGGGCCACACCAGGATGCGCGGCCGCCGGCCGGTGTGGCGGGCGATGATGTCGGACGACAGTTGCAGGTCGCGGCGGATGCGCTGTGCGTATTCGGCATGGGTTTCGTAGCGGCCGCCGGCATATTTGCCGGGCAGGGCGGCGGCAAATTGGGAGCCGAGCGGATTGCCGATGTTGCTGCGGTGCAGGTCGTGGGTGTGGGAGGCCACTTCGATCAGGCCGCTGGCCTGCATTTCGCGTACCTGCTCCCAAGTGACGAAGGTGTTGCGCGGCAGTTGTTGCTCGCCGTAGGCGATTTTGCCGTGGGGCGGAGTTTCCATCCACGAGGTGACCAAGGCGAGAACGGCCGGGTAGTTGTAGGCTTTGAGCAGGGGGTAAACGCGGTTGTAGAAGCTCAGATAGCCGTCGTCGAAGGTGAGCAGCACCGGTTTGGCCGGCAGCCGGCCGCGGCCGAGGCGGGCGTCTTCAATCTGCTGCCAGCTCACCGGCGTGTAACCGTTGTCGCGCAGCCAGTTGAAGTGGGCCACGAGGCGGCTGACGGTGATGGTTTGGGGAAAATACTGGCGCTGCAGTTCGCCCTGCAATTCGGTGGTTCTCGGCAAGGTCAGGTGGCTTTCTTCTACCACGTCGTGATAACACATGACACCGTAGCGGTCGGCTGCCTGCACGCGGTTGCAGAAGAGGGCGAACAGAAAGAGGATGAGGCAGCGGTAGAGCATAAGTTTTTCCGGTTATCGATGATGGCAATCCGGCATCACGGGGCGGTTTCAGGTAGCCCGACGGCAGTGCAGGATGAACGGTTTGGCGATGTTGCGTGCAATCCATCCAATATGAAAAGGTCTTATCAAGCAATGAAAGCGAACATCAGACCTTGCCATTAGACAACAAAAAAGCCAGCTAGGGCAAGTAGCTGACTTTTTAAAATCTTTTGGTCGGAGTGAAAGGATTCGAACCTTCGACCCCTTGCACCCCATGCAAGTGCGCTACCAGACTGCGCCACACTCCGACTCAAGGAAAGCGCGTATTATAGTGAGGCTCGGTTTATTTGGCAAGCGCCGTTTCGATTTTTCTTAACACTTCCTGTAGACCCGACCGGATTTCTTCGGCATCGGCGGCCGGCCGGCCGTGGCTGTCCAAACCGTTGAGGTTGAAGCGGTCGACGTAGGCGGGGAAGCTGCCGCTGAATCGGCGGGCTTTGATGATGTCGCGGCGGGTGTAGGTTTCGCCGCCGTAGCCCACAACCGCGCCGTTTTCCTGTTGCCATTGGCGGAATTGTTCGGGGCAGATGTCGGCCAAACGGCACAATTCGTCCAAGCTGAAGTAGCGTTGTGCGGGAATCGGCGGCAGATTAGCGCTGTTTGTCATAGTAGTGCTCCACCATGCCTTTGAGTTTTTGGCTGGCGTGGAAGGTCACCACGCGGCGGGCGCTGATCGGCACTTCCTCGCCGGTTTTGGGGTTGCGGCCCGGACGTTGCGGTTTGTCGCGCAGCTGGAAGTTGCCGAAGCCGGAAATTTTGATTTCTTCGCCGCTTTCCAAAGTGGCGCGGATTTCTTCAAAAAAGAGCTCGACGATTTCTTTGGCATCGTTCTTGCCCACATTGGCTACTTTGTCTACCAAAATATCGGCTAATTCTGCTTTGGTCAGGGTCATGATGATTCCTTGTCTTTTCTAAGGCGCGGATTATCGCTAATTGTTATTTCAAAATCAAGTGAATAGTTTCGGCTTTCTCTGCCGGGTGTTCAGGTAGCCCGCCCGGCACCATGCAGACTGCCTGAAAACCGGAAGGAAACGCGATTCAGCGCAATTTGGCGCCGACCCGGGCGGCGGCTTCCAGCAGTTGGGCGGTCAGCGGCTCGATTTTATCGTCGGTGAGGGTGCCGTCCTGATCCTGCAGGATGACTTTGAGCGCCATGCTCTTCATGCCTTCGGGCAGACCGGTGCCGCGGTAGAGGTCGAACAGCTCGATGGCCTGGATCAGCGGGCTGTCAACTTGGCGCAGGGCGGCGTTGAGTTCGGCATAGGAAACGCTTTCCGGCAGCACGAAAGCCAAATCGCGGCGGGAGGGCTGGAATTTCGACACGCTGCGGTAGCGGACTTTTTCGCGCTCGCAAACGGCGGCCATGTCCAATTCAAACAGCAGCGGCGCTTGCGGCAAATCGTATTTTTGCAGCCATTTCGGATGTAATTCGCCGATAAAGCCCACGTTTTCGCCGTTCAGGCTGATCAAGGCGCTGCGGCCGGGGTGCAGAGCCGGGTGGGCGGCGGGGGTGAAGACGGTGTTTTTGCCGGCCAGCAGGCTTTCCACATCGGCTTTGAGGTCGTAGAAATCTACTGCGCGGCTTTTCTCGCCCCATTGTTCGGGCAGGGCGTTGCCGTATACCAGGGCACCGATGCGTTCGTTTTGCCGGAAGCTGCCGTCGCCGCCGCGGTTAAAGACGCGGGCGATTTCAAACAGGCGTACGCGGCTTTGCTTGCGGTTGAGGTTGTTTTGCAGGATGTCCACCAAGCTGCCGATCAGGGTGGAACGCATCACGGAGAACTGCGCTGCCAGCGGGTTTTGCAGGCGCACGGGCCGGGCGTTGCCGGCGAAATCCTGCTCCCATTGCTCATCCACAAAGGCGTAGCTGACCACTTCCTGAAAGCCGCGTTCGGCCATTTGGCGGTAGATGTCGAAGCGCGGGCGGCGGTTTTCAGGTAGCCTCAGCATGGCCAGTTTGCCGCGGGTGTAGTCGTCGGGAATGTTTTCGTAGCCGTATACGCGGGCGATTTCTTCAATCAGGTCGGCTTCAACGGCGATGTCGAAGCGGAAGGGCGGCACTTGGACTTGAAAGCCTTCGGCCACGGCTTGGGGCTGCAAACCCAAGTCTTGCAAGATGGCGGAGATTCTTTCTAAAGGAATGTCCACGCCGAGCAGGCGCTTCACGCGTTCGGGGCGGAGGATGACTTGGCGGTTTTCCGGCAATTCGCCGATGGCTGCTTCCACTTCGCCGGCGCGGCCGCCGCAAATGGCCAGCACCAAGGCGGTGGCGCGTTCGATGGCGTCGCGCTGCAAAGTGAAGTCCACGCCGCGTTCGAAACGGAAGGAAGAATCGGAGCCGAAACCGTATTGGCGCGATTTGCCGGCGATGATGTCGGGCGCAAACCAGGCGGATTCCAACACGATGTTTTGCGTGTCGCCGTTCACCGCACTGCCCTCGCCGCCCATCAGGCCGGCCATGCTCAAGGCTTGCCGCTCGTCGGCAATCACCAAGGTGTTGTCGGATAAAGTAACGGTTTTTTCGTTGAGACAGGCCAGGGTTTCGCCCTCGACGGCGCGGCGCACAATCAGGCTGCCTGAAAGCCGGTCGGCATCGAAAACATGCATCGGCTGGCCCAGCTCCAGCATCACATAATTGCCGATGTCCACCAGCGCGGAAATGCTGCGGATGCCGCTGCGTTCCAAGCGGTCGGTGAGCCAGGCGGGCGATTCGGCCTGTGCGTTCACGCCTTCGATCACCCGGCTGAGGAAGCGGCCGCAGTCTCCGGGTGCGTCAATGCGTACCGGCTGGCGGCGGGCGGATCCGGCGGCCACGGTTTGGATGTCGGGCAGGTTCAGTTCGCAGCCGCTTAAAGCCGCCACTTCGCGCGCCAAGCCTTTTAGGCTGAGGCAGTCGGCGCGGTTGGGCGTGATTTTGAGGGTGAACACGGTGTCGTCCAGATTCAGATGGGCGCGGATGTCGGCGCCCACCGGCGCGGTGTCGGCCAGAATCAGCAGGCCGTCTGCTTTTTCAGGTAGCCCCAGCTCTTTGGCCGAGCACAGCATGCCGTTGGAAGCCACGCCGCGCATTTTGGTGGGTTTGATGTGGAACTCGCCGGGCAGCACCGCGCCGGGCAGGGCGCAAGGCACTTTGATGCCGGGCGCCACATTGGGCGCACCGCAGACGATTTGGATCAGTTCGCCGGTGCCGGCATCCACTTGGGTGAGGTTCAGGCGGTCGGCATCGGGGTGTTTTTCCACCGATTTCACTTCGGCCACCACCACGCCTTGAAACGGCGGCGCGGCGGGTTGGGTGTCTTCCACTTCCAAACCGGCCATGGTGAGCAGATGGGCCAGTTGCTCGGGGGCAAGATCGGTGCGGGCTAGGGTTTTGAGCCAGGAGAGGGGGAATTGCATGAGGGTTCCAAAGTCTTTTAATGGTTGAATATTTTGGCTTTCAGGTAGCCTGTGTGGCTTGGTTGCCGGCTTGCAGCACCACATAATGTTTGGCCACTTCTCGGCGGAAGTCGTTGCCGATTAATTGCCAATCCACCAAGTCCACCTTCCACGGCAAATCGGACTCGGAAAAGGCATCGGCCAAATCGGCGTGCACAGACAGCGGCAGCGGCTGATCGGTGGTGATGACGGCCAAATCCAAATCGGAATAGGGCTTGGCCGTGCCTTTGCTGCGCGAGCCGAATGCCCAAACCGCGTATTGCGGCACATGGCGTTGCAGGATTTGCCGAACCAGAGCCAATTGTTCGGGGCTCAGAGCCAATGCCTGGGTGGCCGGATTCATCTGTTTACTCCGCCAATTTGCTTTGCAGCGTGCGGTGCAAAAAAACGGCTTCGGCCAAGAATTTTTCGATGCCTTGCACCACGGCCAAGGCGGTGGCTTCGTCGTAAGTATGGCTGGTGCGGCTGCGCATATCGCGGTATTGCTTCCAATCGCCCCAGTTGCCCAGCAATAAGCCTTGTTCGTTGGCGGTGCGAATGAGGTCTTGAAACGTCATGTGGTCGAATGCGGCCGGGTTGGCGGAAGCGTATTCCAAATAGCGTTTTAAGGTTTTGTGGCTGATTTCATAAGTGAATTCAAAACGCTGAATCAGGCCGTCGCGGATTTGGGTGTCGCTGATGTCTTGCCGGTAGCGCCGCCAACCTTCGTCTAAGCGGGCGATGCGTTGCCTAAGGGCTGAATGCTGGGTGTGTCCATGGCGGGCGGCTTCGGTGGGCAAAACAATGGGCGGATTTAGCGAAATTGCTTCAACACATTCAAATCGTTATCGAAAAACAGGCGCAAGTCGTGTACGCCGTAGCGCAGCATGGCGAAACGGTCTAGGCCGATGCCGAAGGCGAAGCCGGTGTATTTTTCGGGGTCGATGTTCACATTGTTCAGTACATTGGGGTGCACCATGCCGCAGCCGCCCACTTCCAGCCAGCGCCCGTTGTCGCCCATGATGTCGATTTCGGCGGAAGGCTCGGTGAAGGGGAAGAAGGAGGGGCGGAAGCGCACTTGCAAATCGTCGCGCTCGAAAAAGCGGCGGATAAAGTCGGTGAACACGGCTTTGAGATCGGCCATGCTCACGCCTTCTTCCACCCACAAGCCTTCGGCTTGGTGGAACATGGGTGAGTGGGTGGCGTCGCTGTCCACGCGATAGACGCGGCCGGGGGCGATGATGCGGATAGGCGGGTTTTGCTTTTCCAGCATGTAGCGGATTTGAATCGGCGAGGTGTGGGTGCGCAGCACATCGCCGTTTTCCACATAGAAGGTGTCCTGCATGGCGCGGGCGGGGTGGTTTTGCGGGATATTCAGGGCTTGAAAGTTGTGGAAGTCGTCTTCGATTTCGGGGCCGTCGGCCACGTCGAAGCCCATGCCGTGAAAAAGGGTGACCACGCGTTGCAGGGTGAGGGTAACGGGGTGCAAGCCGCCGGCGGATTGGTGGCGGCCGGGCAGGGTGATGTCCAGCGCTTCGGCGGCCAGCTGGGCTTCCAGTTTGGCGGCGGCCAGCGCGTCGCGGCGGGCGTTGTAGGCTTCTTGGAAGCGGTTTTTACATTCGTTGATGTGGGCGCCGACGGTTTTCTTTTCGTCGGGCGGCAGGCTGCCAAGCTGTTTCAAAAAGGCGTTCAGTTCGCCGCTTTTGCCCAAGTATTGGGCTTTCACGAGTTCGAGGGCTTGTTGGTCGGCGGCGTGTTGCAGGGCTTGAATGCCCTGGGCGGTGATGTGGTCTACATTGTGCATGGCGTTTGGCGGTTGGTGGTTTCAGGTAGCCTGAAAGGGGTAGGGGCTACCTGAAAGCAGGCGGCCGGAAGAAAAGGCGCTATTTTAGCGGCATGGGAATGTTTTTTAAACCGAAGCGGGGATATTTTCGCGGTTGGGGGCGGCAAAAACCGCGTATGGCAGGCGGAGCTGGCTGCGGGCGGTGGGACGTGCGGCGCTGGGGGTTGTTGGCGTCGTTATTGGGCTGATGTCATGCTTTCCGCAGTATAAGGGTTGCTCTTTATCCGCTAACCTTACTGAACATTCAGCTTTGCGCTCCATGGCCGCGCGGCCACCTTCTTTTCTTTGAGCCGCCAAAGAAAAGAAGGCAAAAGAAAGGCGGCCGCGGTTGCCGGTTTGCTGCGCAAACTGCCCTTACTGCACAGGCTTTTCGGGGCGGCTGCCAGTCGCTGCGCTCCGAGGGCAGCCTTCTCCCCCGAAAAACCTGCTCCGTTCGGCGGCGCCAGCGGGCGGGCTGGCGTAGTAAATGTGGCTGAAAAGTAAAACGCAGAGAAAATCTAAGTGTTTGCAACGGTTTCAATATTGCCTTAATTGCCAACAGACTTAGGCTTTGCCCTGCATATTGTGGTGGGTGAGGGTGAAGCCGTGCCGGCGGTAGTGGCTAAAGCGTTGGCGGGCGGCGCTTAATTCGTGGGCTTGGCTGCCGATGATTTCGAGTATGCGTGCCGGCGGGGCGGGGGCTTGGCTCCAGAAGTCGGGGGAGATATTCAATACGGTCCAGCCGGGCGGCAGCTCGGGCAATTCGGCCTCGCCTGAGAGCAGCAGGCGGGCGGATTCGGGCAGGGGGCTGCCGGGCAGCCAGATGGGGTGGGGCAGAAAGCTTTCCGGCTCGAAGGTCCACAGGGTTTGATCGAGGCGCTCGATTTGCGCGTTGTCGCCGCACCACAGCAGGACGCGGCTGCCGGCGGCCAGGGCGCGTTGGCTCAGGCGGCAGGCAAAGTGTTCGATGTTGCTGACGTGGGTGTAGAAGGTGACGGCGGTCATGGCGGTATGGGGTGGAAACAGGCTACCGGAAAACCGGCAATGATGGCTTTCAGGTAGCCTGTGCGGCCGCGGGGCGGCTTATTGTTGGCTGTCGAGCCAGCGTTCGGCATCCAGGGCGGCTTGGCAGCCGGAGGCGGCGCTGGTGATGGCTTGGCGGTAGGTGTGGTCTTTTACGTCGCCGGCGGCCCACACGCCTTCGATATTGGTGGCGCCTACGTTGTCGCCGCTGCCGCCGCGGGTTTTCAGGTAGCCGGTTTCGTCCATATCGAGCTGGCCTTTGAAAATGGCGGTATTGGGCTGGTGGCCGATGGCGATGAAGACGCCTTGTACGGCAATGTCTTCGCTGCTGCCGTCGTGGTAGCGCAGGCGGGCGCCGGTGACGCCGCTGTCGTCGCCGAGCACTTCGTCGAGATTGGCGTTGAGCTTGAGGGTGATTTTGCCTTCTGCCACGCGCTTCATCAGTTTGTCGACCATGATTTTTTCGGCGCGGAAGCTGTCGCGGCGGTGGATGAGGGTTACGTTGGCGGCGATATTGGCCAGATACAGGGCCTCTTCTACCGCGGTGTTGCCGCCGCCGACCACGGCGACGTTTTGGTTTTTATAGAAAAAGCCGTCGCAGGTGGCGCAGGCGGACACGCCGCGGCCGGCGAAGGTTTCTTCGCTGGGCAGGCCGAGGTATTTGGCGGAGGCGCCGGTGGCCACGATGAGGGCGTCGCAAGTGTATTCGCCGGCATCGCCTGTGAGGGTGAAGGGGCGGTTTTGCAAGTCTACGCTGTGGATTTGGTCGAAAATCAGCTCGGTGCCGAAGCGCTCGGCATGGGCTTGGAAGCGGGCCATCAAGTCGGGGCCTTGCACGCCTTGGGCGTCGGCCGGCCAGTTGTCTACTTCGGTGGTGGTCATCAACTGGCCGCCTTGGGCGAGGCCGGTGATGAGTACGGGTTGCAGATTGGCGCGGGCGGCATAAACGGCGGCGGTGTAGCCGGCGGGGCCGGAGCCGAGAATAATCAGTTTGCTGTGTTTGGCAGACATGGGAAAACTCCTCATCAAAACGGTGGACATTGTACCCCTTGCCGCAGCCGGGGAAAAGGCGGGCCGGCAGGCTGGCAGGGGGCTGCCTGAAAGGGGGAAGGCGGGGGTTGATTCAAATCAAACACGGCGCGGCTGTTTGCGGCCGGCGGCTTTATCTTTCCCGCCCGTGCGATTAAACTGCGCCGGTTTTATCTGAATGCTTCGACGTTTTATGGGCTTCAAACTGACACCGATCGATGTGGTGGACCACATCAGTCGCGAAGATTTCCACCGTTTTTATCTGCTGCCGCGCCGCCCCTTGGTGATTCGGCGGCTGAGCCGCGACTGGCCGGCCTATGGCAAGTGGTCTTTGGAATATATGAAGGTGGCGGTGGGCGACATCACCGTGCCGCTATACGACAGCAGCAAGGCTGATCCGGCGGCGCCCATCAATGCGCCCAGCACCGAAATGCGCTTTGGCGACTACATCGATTTGATTCGGCGCGAGCCCACCGATTTGCGGATTTTCCTGTTCGACCCCATTCGGCACGCGCCGGTGCTGTTGGCCGATTATGCGTTTCCCACGGCGCTGATGGGCGGTTTTCTCGATAAATACCCCACGCTGTTTTTCGGCGGTGCCGGTTCGGAAACCTTTCTGCATTACGACATCGACATGGCGCATATTTTCCACACCCATTTCGGCCGCAAACACGTGATTCTGTTCGACTACAAATGGAAAGAGCGCCTCTACCGCATGCCTTATGCCACTTATGCGCTGGAAGATTACAGCGTGGAGTGTCCCGATACCCGGCGTTTTCCGGCCTTGGAAGGGGTGGAGGGCATCGAGTGCTTTCTGGAATACGGCGATACCTTGTTTATGCCGACCGGTTGGTGGCACTGGATGAAGTATTTAGACGGCTCTTTTTCGATTTCCTTACGCGCTTGGGACGAAAGTTGGGCGGTGAAGGCGCACAGTGTGTGGAATCTGACCGTGCAGCGCCAATTTGACAACTGGATGAAGGCGCGTTTCCGCCGGCGTTATATGGCTTGGAAGGAGCGTCTGGCGGTGAAGCGCGCCCATGATGCGCTCAGCCGCGGCCTGCCCCGTTAATGGGGAAGGTCTGTTGCGCGCCGTTTTGAGTGTACGCTTGCGTCTGCCGTTCGGCTGTTCAGGTAGCCGCTTGTACGCCGAGGTTGGCCAGTTGGTCGGCCCGTTCGTTTTCGGGATGGCCGGCATGGCCTTTCACCCAAGTCCAGCTGACTTGGTGGCGGGCCACCAGTTCGTCGAGCTGCTGCCACAATTCGGCGTTTTTCACGGCTTGCTTGGCGGCGGTTTTCCAGCCGTTTTTTTTCCAGCCGTGTATCCAGCTTTCCATGCCGTTTTTCACATATTGGGAGTCGGTGTAGATGATGACGCGGCAGGGGCGGGTGAGGGCGGCGAGGCCGCGGATGACGGCGGTGAGCTCCATGCGGTTGTTGGTGGTATGGGCTTCGCCGCCGTAAAGCTCTTTTTCGTGCCGGCCGTAGCGCATCAGCACGCCCCAGCCGCCGGGGCCGGGGTTGCCTTTGCAGGCGCCGTCGGTAAAGAGGTGGACGGAATCGGTGTCGTTCATCGGTGTGGCTCTGTTTGAAATCGGATCACAGCGAAAAGGCTACCTGAAAGCCCTTGGCGGTTTTCAGGTAGCCTTATTGGATGGAATTAGATGTCCAAAATCAGGCGGGCGGGGTCTTCCAACGCCTCTTTGATGGTGACCAGGGTGAGCACGGCTTCGCGGCCGTCGATGATGCGGTGGTCGTAAGAGAGAGCCAGATACATCATCGGGCGCACCACGATTTCGCCGTTTTCCACCACGGCACGCTCTTTGGTGGCGTGCATGCCGAGGATGGCGGATTGCGGCGGGTTGATGATGGGGGTGGACATCATGGAACCGAAGGTGCCGCCGTTGGTGATGCTGAAGGTGCCGCCGGTGAGGTCTTCCAGCGCCAGTTTGCCGTCTTTGGCTTTCACGGCGAAGTCGGCGATGGTTTTTTCAATCTCGGCAATGCTCATTTGGTCGGCGTCGCGCAGAATGGGCACCACCAGGCCGCGCGGGCTGCCCACGGCGATGCCGATGTCGAAGTAGCCGTGGTAAACGATGTCGTTGCCGTCCACGGAGGCGTTGACCACCGGGAATTTTTTCAGCGCGGCCACGGCGGCTTTGACGAAGAAGGACATAAAGCCCAGCTTCACGCCGTGTTCTTTTTCAAACTTCTCTTTGTATTTGTTGCGCAGGTCCATCACCGGTTTCATATTGACTTCGTTGAAGGTGGTGAGGATGGCGTTTTCGGCTTGCGATTGCAGCAGGCGCTCGGCCACGCGGGCGCGCAGGCGGCTCATCGGCACGCGCTGTTCGATGCGCTCGCCGGCGGGCACGGCAGCGGCGGCCGGTGCGGCGGTTTTGGGTGCGGCGGCGTTTTGTACGTCTTCTTTCAGTACGCGGCCGTCACGGCCGGAACCGGCCACGCTGCTGATGTCCACGCCTTTTTCGGCAGCCAGTTTGGCGGCGGCGGGCATGGCGACGCCGGCTTGGGCGTTGCCGGCAGCGGCCGGGGCGGCAGCGGGTGCGGCTGCCGGGGCGGCGGCGGCCGGCGCGGCTTCGCCTTTGGTGGCGGCGGTGTCGATTTTTGCGATCAACTGGTTGGCGGCCACCACGGCACCGTCTTGCTCGATGATTTCTACGATGACGCCGGCTTGTTGGGCGGGCAGTTCGAGCACGACTTTGTCGGTTTCCAAGTCGATCAGGTTTTCGTCGCGTTCGACGAAATCGCCGACTTTTTTGTGCCAGTTCATCAGGGTGGCTTCGGTCACGCTTTCGGGCAGCATGGGAACGGTTACTTCGATAATCATGATGTTTTTTCCTTGGTTTTATGAATGTGGCGGGGTGTTCGGGGGCTACCTGAACGGCGGTTCAGGTAGCCTGACGGGTTTTAAGACAGGTTCATGGCGTCTTCAACCAAGGCCTGCAGTTGGGCGATGTGGCGGCTCATGTAGCCGACGGCGGGCGAGGCGCTGGCCGGGCGGCCGGCGAAAGTCACGCGCTGTTTGTCGCTGCTCAGGCTTTCGATGCGGTGGCGGATTTGGTACCACGCGCCTTGGTTTCTCGGTTCTTCCTGCGCCCACATGATTTCGGTGGCGTTCGGATAGCGGCTCAGTTCGGCGGCCACTTCTTCATAGGGGAAGGGATAGAGCTGTTCGACGCGTACGATGGCGATGTTTTCGTCCAAACCGCGCTCTTCGCGGCCTTTTTTCAGGTCGTAATACACTTGGCCGGCGCACAGAATCACGCGTTTCACTTTTTCGTCGCGGCCGCTGATTTTGTCGCCGATGACCGGACGGAAGCCGCCTTCGGTGAAGTCGCTCAGGGGGCTCATGGCGTCTTTGAAGCGCAGCAGGCGTTTGGAGAGGAAAATCACCAGCGGTTTGCGGTAGGGGCGCAACACCTGACGGCGCAGTACGTGGAACATCTGGGCGGCTTCGGACATCATCACAATCTGCATATTGTGCTCGGAGCACAGCTGCAGCCAGCGCTCGAGGCGGGCGGAGGAGTGTTCCGGGCCTTGGCCGTCGTAGCCGTGCGGCAGGATGACGGTCAGGCCGCACAGGCGGCCCCATTTGGTTTCGCCGGAGGCGATGAATTGGTCGATCGCCACTTGCGCGCCGTTGGCGAAGTCGCCGAACTGGGCTTCCCAAATCACCAGTTGGTCGGGTGCGGAGCAGGCGAAGCCGTATTCGTAGGCGAGTACGGCCTCTTCGTTGAGGATGGAGTCGATCACCATAAAGGGGGCTTGGTGGTCGCTCATATTACGCAGCGGCACATAAGCGCCGTCGGCGCTTTTCTCGCGGTTTTGGTCGTGCAGCACGGCATGGCGGTGCGAGAAGGTGCCGCGACCGGAGTCTTCGCCGGAAATGCGCACGCCGTGGCCGTTGGTCACCAAGCTGGCATAGGCCAGGGTTTCGGCCATGCCCCAGTCCGCAGCTTGCTTGCCGGCGGCCATGGCACGGCGCGCCTCTAAGAGTTTTTTCACCGTGTTGTGGGCGGTGAAGCCCTCGGGCAGGGCGGTGAAGGTGGCGGTGAGGCGTTTGATGTCGGCGGCGGGCAGGGCGGTATCCACCGGCTGGTTCCAATGCGAGCCTTGGTATTGGGTCCAATCCACCGCGTGTTTGCGTTTGTAGTCGGTGAGCAGGGTTTGCTCGACATGCTCGCCTTTGTCCAAGGCGGCGCGGTAGTCGGCGATGTAGCCTTCGGCATCGGCGGCGGTGATGACGCCTTCTTGGATCAGGCGGTCGGCATACAGGGCGCGGACACCGGGATGCTTGGCGATTTGTTTGTACATCATGGGCTGGGTTAGGAAGGGATCGTCGCCTTCGTTGTGGCCCAGTTTGCGGTAGCACACCAAGTCGATCACCACGTCTTTGCCGAACTTCATGCGGTAGTCCAAGGCTACCTGAACCACGTAGCAGACGGCTTCGGGGTCGTCGCCGTTGACGTGGAAAATCGGTGCGTCGATCATTTTGGCAATGTCGGTGCAGTACAGGGTGGAGCGGGTATCGCGGGTGTCCGAGGTGGTGAAGCCGATTTGGTTGTTGATGACGATGTGGACGGTGCCGCCGGTGGAGTAGCCGCGGGTTTGCGACAGATTGAAGGTGGCTTGGTTGACGCCCAGGCCGATGAAGGCGGAGTCGCCGTGGATCAGCACCGGCATCACTTGGCGGCGGCCTTCGGGGCCGCGGCGGCGTTGGCGCGCACGCACGGAACCTTCCACCACGGGGTTGACGATTTCGAGGTGGGAGGGGTTGAAGGCCAGGGAAATGTGCACCGGGCCGTTGTCGGTGGGGATGTCGGAACTGAAACCCATGTGGTATTTCACGTCGCCGCTGGCCAGCTGGGTGGCGACTTTGCCTTCAAATTCGCTGAACAGCACGCGCGGCTCTTTGCCCAAGGTGTTCACCAACACATTGAGGCGGCCGCGGTGCGCCATGCCGATCACGATTTCTTCCACGCCTTGGGCGGTGGAGGCGTGGATCAGGTGGTTGAGGGCGGCGATGGTGCTTTCGCCGCCTTCCAGCGAGAAGCGTTTCTGGCCGACGTATTTGGTGTGCAGATAGCGCTCCAGTGTTTCGGCGGCGGTGATCTGTTTGAGGATGCGGCGTTTGGTTTCGGCATTGAAACGGGGGGTGGAGAGGTCGCGTTCGATGCGGTCCTGCACCCAGTGTTTTTCTTCCGAGCGGGTGATGTGCATGTATTCTACGGCCACGGTGCCGCAGTAGGTTTGCTGCAGTTTGCTGATGATTTCGGACAAAGGCAGTTTTTCACTGGCGGAGAAGTTGCTGCCCACACTGAATTGAACCGCCATGTCGGCATCGTTCAGGCCGTGTGTTTTGGGGTCGAGTTCGGACAGGTATTCGCGGCCTTTGCGCTGCAGGGGGTCAAGCTTGGCGGCGCGGGAGCCGAGTACGCGGTAGGCAGACATCAGCCGCAGCACGGACACCTGTTTCTGCATCAGGTTGAAATCCACACCGCCTTTGGCGGCCGCGCTCGGTTTTTGTTTGCTCAGGTTGGCAAACGATTCCTGAATCGGGCGGTGGGCGATGTCTTTGGCGCTGTGGCCTGCTTGGGTGGCCAGTTGGTCGAAGTATGTTTTCCAGTGGCTGTCTATCGAATCGGGCGCATTCAGGTAGGCTTCGTACAATTCTTCGATGTATGAGGCGTTGGAGCCGAATAAATACGACAGGTCAGCTTTGTCTTTCATCATGGCTGATAAACCTTTGTGGTGGTTAGCAAAAAAGGGCGATGTACTGCCTAGTGTCGGAAACCTGACTGCCTGCAAACATAACCCTCTCTCTGTGATGCCGGATTGTTCTTTCAGGCAGCCTCTGATGCATGGAAGGCTGCCTGAAGCGCCTGATGGCGTGTTTAGCGTTTGTCTACCGGAACGTAATCACGGCGTGTGGCGCCGGTGTAGAGTTGGCGCGGACGGCCGATTTTTTGGTTCGGGTCGGCAATCATTTCGTGCCAGTGGGAGATCCAGCCCACAGTGCGCGCCAAGGCGAAGATAACGGTAAACATGGATACCGGGATGCCCAGGGCTGAGAGGACGATGCCGGAGTAGAAATCGACGTTGGGGTACAGCTTGCGCTCCACGAAATAGGGGTCGTTGAGGGCGATTTTTTCCAGTTCCATAGCCAGTTTGAATTTCGGGCTGTCTTGCAGGCCGAGTTCACCCAGCACTTCGTCGCAGGTCTGTTTCATGATGGCGGCGCGTGGATCCATGTTTTTGTACACGCGGTGGCCGAAGCCCATCAGGCGGTATTTGCGCTCTTTCACGCCTTCCATGAATTCGGCCACGCGGGATACGTCGCCGATTTCGTCGAGCATTTTCAGCACGGCCTCATTGGCGCCGCCGTGGGCCGGACCCCACAGACAGGCGATGCCGGCGGCAATGCAGGCGAAGGGGTTGGCGCCGGAAGAGCCGGCCAGACGCACGGTGGAGGTGGAGGCGTTTTGTTCGTGGTCGGCATGCAGGATAAAAATGCGATCCAAGGCGCGCACCAGCACAGGGTTGGGCTCGTAATTCTCGCACGGGGTGGCGAACATCATGTGCATGAAGTTGGCGGTGTAGGAGAGGTTGTTGCGCGGAAAGTTGAACGGCAGACCGTTGGAGTAGCGGTAGCACATGGCCGCGATGGTCGGAATCTTGGAGATCAGACGGTATTCGGCAATGCGGCGGTGTTCGGGGTCGTGGATGTCCAGGCTGTCTTGGTAGAAAGCGGCCAGCGCACCCACTACGCCGACCATCATGGCCATCGGGTGGGCATCGCGGCGGAAGCCGCGGAAGAACCAGGTCAGCTGTTCGTGCACCATGGTGTGCTTGGAAACGGTGTGTTCGAATTCTGCCTTTTGTTTGGCATCGGGCAGTTCGCCGTTGAGCAGCAGGTAGCAGGTTTCCAGGTAGTCGCTGTGTTCGGCCAACTGTTCGATGGGGTAGCCGCGGTAGTAAAGCTGGCCTTTGTCGCCATCAATAAAGGTGATTTTCGATTCGCAGCTGGCGGTGGACACGAAGCCGGGGTCGAAGGTAAACATGCCGGTGCCTTTGGTGAAGGTGCGGATGTCTACAACATCGGGGCCCAGCGTACCTTCCAGTACGGGCAGTTCCAGTGTTTCTTTGCCCTCGGCTTGCAAGGTAATGTGATTCGACATCTCTGGTGACTCCTTTTTGTGCTTGATGGGTTGGTTTTGGGCTACCTGAAGGCAGCATCGAAACGGGGGCTGCAAGGTTCAGCCGGTCGGGCTTTTGCTCCGGCGGATTTTCTCCAACAACGGCAGAAAGGCCGGCTTGTCGGGCTGTTCTTTGCCGTTGACCAAGGCGAGAAACTCCTGATCGGGCAAATCGAGAATCTCGACAAAAACAGCGAGTTCGGCATCGCTCAAGTGTGCGAACTCCGTTTCCATAAACCGCCCGAGTACAATATCCAGCTCAAGCAGTCCGCGGCGGGTCAGGAAACGGATGCGGCGTTTGGCGGTGTCGTCAAAAGCACTCATACGGCACGTTTTAGCATGATTTCTTTGATCTTGCCAATCGCGCGGGTGGGGTTGAGGTGTTTGGGGCACACGTCCACGCAGTTCATGATGGTGTGGCAGCGGAACAGACGGTAGGGGTCGTTCAGGTTGTCCAAACGCTCGTTGGTGATGGTGTCGCGGCTGTCGGCAATGAAGCGGTAGGCATTCAGCAGGCCGGAGGGGCCGACGAATTTATCGGGGTTCCACCAGAACGAGGGGCAGGCCGTCGAGCAGCAGGCGCATAAGATGCACTCGTACAAACCGTCCAGCTCTTTGCGCTCTTCCTGGGTTTGCAGGCGTTCGCGCTCGGGGGCGGGGGTGTCGTTCACCACATAGGGTTTGATGGAATGGTATTGTTTGAAGAACTGGGTCATGTCCACAATCAGGTCGCGGATCACCGGCAGGCCGGGCAGGGGACGCAGTACGATGGGCTGCTTGAGGCTGCGGATGTCGGTCAGACAGGCCAAGCCGTTCTTGCCGTTGATGTTCATGCCGTCGGAGCCGCAGATGCCTTCGCGGCAGGAGCGGCGGAACGACAAACTGTCGTCTTGCGCTTTGAGTTTGACGATGGCATCCAGCAGTTTGACGTCGGTGGGTTCGATTTCCAGTTCATAGTCTTTCATGTACGGCTTGGCATCTACATCGGGATTGTAGCGGTACACTTTGAAACGTACTTTTTCCATGGTGTTGTGTTCCTTTGCTGCGCCTTAATAAACCCGTTTGGCCGGCTCGATGTAGTCTACGGTGAGCGGTTTGGTGTGGACGGGTTTGTAGGACAGGCTGTTGTTTTCGGGATGGAACAGGGTGTGTTTCATCCAGTTGTCGTCGTCGCGGTCGGGATGGTCGTCGGAAGCGTGGGCACCGCGCGATTCTTTGCGCGCTTCGGCGGAAATCAGGGTGGCTTTGGCCACTTCCATCAGATTGTCCAATTCCAGCGCTTCGATGCGGGCGGTATTCCAAACCTGGCTCTTGTCTTGGATTTCGGTGCGTTTGGCGCGTTCGGCCAAGGCCAGCACTTTTTGCACGCCTTCTTTCAAAATGGCGTCGGTGCGGAACACGCCGGCATGCAGCTGCACGGTGCGTTGCAATTCGTTGCGCAGGGCGTCCACGTTTTCGCCGCCGGTTTGGCTGTTGAGGCGGTCCAAGCGTTGGCGGGTCAGCTCGCCCGCATTGGCCGGCAGCTCTTTCCAGCTGTCTTGGGCGCGGACGTAGTCCACCATGCTGTCGCCGGCGGATTTGCCAAACACCACCAAGTCGAGCAGGGAGTTGGTGCCCAAGCGGTTGGCGCCGTGTACGGAGGCGCAGGCGCATTCGCCGGCGGCATACAGGCCGTTAACCACCACTTCGGGGTTGTCGCCCTGCGGCACCACCACTTCGCCCAAGTAGTTGGTGGGGATGCCGCCCATCATGTAGTGGGTGGTGGGCACCACCGGAATCGGGTCTTTAATGGGGTCGATGCCGGCGAACTGGATGGAAATCTCGCGGATGCCCGGCAGTTTTTCCATGATTTTCTCGGCGCCGATGTGGTCGATTTTCAGTAAAACGTGGTCTTTTTTCGGGCCGCAGCCGCGGCCTTCGTAGATTTCCATCGCCATGGCGCGCGACACCACGTCGCGGGAGGCCAAGTCTTTCACCGTCGGCGCGTAACGCTCCATAAAGCGCTCGCCGTTGGCGTTGAGCAGAATGCCGCCTTCGCCGCGCACGCCTTCGGTAATCAAGACGCCGGCACCGGCCACGCCGGTGGGGTGGAATTGCCAGAATTCCATGTCTTCCAAGGGAATGCCGGCGCGGGCGCAAATGCCCAGGCCGTCGCCGGTGTTCATAAAGGCATTGGTGGAGGAGGCATAGATACGGCCGGCGCCGCCGGTGGCGAACAGCACGGCTTTGGCGTGGAAGATATACACATCGCCGGTTTCCATTTCCATGGCGGTGACGCCCACCACATCGCCTTGCTCGTCGCGGATCAGGTCGAGCGCGGTCCATTCTACGAAGAATTGGGTGTTGGCGCGCACGTTTTGCTGGTAGAGCGTGTGCAGCATGGCGTGGCCGGTACGGTCGGCCACGGCGCAAGCGCGCTCCACCGCGCGTTTGCCGTGTTCGGCGGTGTGGCCGCCGAAGGGGCGTTGGTAGATTTTGCCGCTTTCCACGCGGTCAAACGGCATGCCCATGTGCTCCAGCTCAATCACGGCTTCGGGCGCGCGGCGGCACATGAATTCGATGGCGTCTTGGTCACCCAGCCAGTCGGAACCTTTTACGGTGTCGTACATATGCCAGTCCCAGCGGTCTTCCTGCACATTGCCCAGCGAGGCGGAAATGCCGCCTTGGGCTGCCACAGTGTGCGAACGGGTGGGGAATACTTTGGACAAAACGGCGGTGTTCAAGCCGGCTTTGGAGGCTTGCAGGGCGGCACGCAGACCTGCACCGCCGCCGCCTACGATAACGGCGTCAAACTTGCGAACAGGAAAACTCATACCAACCCCCAAATCACTTTAACAGAATAAATCAAGACCACAACCAGCCACACGATGGTGGCCACATGCAGAAACAGACGCAGACCGAACGGTTTGATGTAGTCCATCCACAAATCGCGGATGCCCACCCAGGCATGCAGGAGCAAGGCAATCAGCGTGGTTTGGGTGAAAATTTTCACCCAAGTTTGGGCAAAGAAGGCCTGCCAGGCGAGATGACCGCTTTCGCCTTTGGGCAGGCAAAGCAGGAACACCACGAAGGCCACGGTATAAATCAGCATCAGCACGGCGGTAATGCGCTGCATGGCCCAGTCGCGCAAGCCGTAATGGGCACCGGCCAGTTTACGGTTTACCATAACGCCACCCCTAAAATCACAGTCAATACCAAGGCGGTCACAAACACCAGTTTGGCGGTCAGGCGGGCGGTTTGCAGCTCCAAGCCTTTATGGGCGTCCAGCAGCAGAAAGCGGATGCCGGCCAGGGCGTGGTGCAGATAGGCCCACAGCAAAACGATCAGGCCGAGTTTGACCAGCGGGTGGCCGACAAATGCACGGTAGGTTTCATAAGCTTCGGCATTGCCCAGCGTGCCGGCAAATAGCCACAATAATAGCGGCAGGCTGACAAAAAGCAGCACGCCGCTGATGCGGTGCAAAATAGATACTATCCCGGGTATCGGCAGGCGGATACTGGGCAGATCCAAGAACACGGGTCTGTTCGTCTGCATGACAACATAATCCTTTAAAACATCGAAAAAAACCGGCAAAACCGGCACCCAAAACCAAAATTGGCGACCCGCAGGTCGGAAATCATCCAAGCCCGTACTTTAACTGTTTTATACGGTATTGAACAGTTTTTACCGGCTGTGTAAACAAGCGGTAAGATTTATTTTTAAATGTTAGGCGATGAAGGGTAAAGGGAAGTTACCCGTCTGCGTTTTCAGGTAGCCTGCTT
Source organism: Eikenella sp. (assembly GCA_030528345.1). Classification (GTDB taxonomy): domain Bacteria; phylum Pseudomonadota; class Gammaproteobacteria; order Burkholderiales; family Neisseriaceae; genus Eikenella. The sequence continues at coordinate 30,277 of JAUMZB010000012.1, read as the reverse complement.
GTTTGCGTGTGCCTAAGTGCTAGGGCGAAGCAGGCAAAATCAGTGCCGTATGTTCCAGCAGCATAAAACGGCGGCGCCATTCCAAAATGCGTTTGCCGCTGTGGCTGATGCGCTCGCAGCGGATGACCGGCGCATAAGGCGTACTTTTTAGTTTGGCGGCGGTTTCCGCATCCAAGCTACCTGAAAAGAGCAGGGTGGGGGCCGGATCGAGCATAAAACCGTACTCGGCCGCCAATAATTGGTAAATGCCCATCCGGCTTTCCAACTGCAAGCGGTTGAGGTCGGGCAAAAGCGGCAGGGGCAGCCAGGCTTCGTCATAAGCAACGGTTTGGTGGCCGTTGCGCCACAGCGACTGCACATACCAAACCCGTTCGCCGGCACCCAACTGCAGATTGTGGCGCACGGCCGGCGGCGTGTTGGCGGCGGCAATGCTGAGGATTTCCTGTTTCGGCCACAGATTGGGGCGGCGGGTATGCTCGTCGTGCAGCGGGAAAGCACCCCATTCGGGGTTGAGGCCGGTAACAAAAGTACCTACGCCCTGTTGGCGTTGCAATTCGCCGCGCGCAGTCATATTGGATAGGGCTTTGCGCACCGTGCCTTGGCTGACGCCGATTTCTGCGGCCAGATCCCATTCGCTGGGCAAAGCGGTGCCGGTTTCCCAGCGACCCGAGCGGATGTGTCCGCTGATGTATTGTTCCGTCTGTTTGTAAAGCGGCAAGGTGTCTGCTGGGGATTTCGGCATGCGCGGCATTGTACAAGCTTCGTTTGTAAAGTAAAACCCAGTCTTATATAAGACTGGTGGAAAAATATGGTTTTAATTTTTTTAATACTTATCAATCTGTTCTGATTATTTTGCAGGAAAGGTTCTGCGGCAATTTGTATAAAAATCACGGTTTCCGGGGAAATATGGGAAAATATTTGATATGATGCCCCGTCCTCGGCATTGTTCTGATGCCCGACAGTTCTCTGCCCGGCAGCCGGATGCGGCAAGCTGTATGTCGGCCGGCCGTGTTCCCGTTTTCGGGCGGCGCTCACTCTATTTATTTTCTTCAGGAGAAAAACATGAAAGCACCTGTTCGCGTAGCCGTTACCGGCGCGGCCGGCCAAATCGGCTATGCCCTGTTGTTCCGTATCGCCAGCGGCGAAATGCTGGGCAAAGACCAGCCGGTGATTTTGCAACTGCTCGACCTGCCGCAAGCGCAAAACGCGGTAAAAGGCGTGATGATGGAATTGCAGGACGGCGCCTTCCCGTTGTTGGCCGGCATGGTGGCTACCGATGATCCCGAAGTGGCTTTCAAAGACGCGCAAGTGGCGATTTTGGTGGGTGCCCGTCCGCGCGGGCCGGGCATGGAGCGTGCCGACCTGCTGCAGGCCAACGCGCAAATCTTTACCGTGCAAGGTGCGGCCCTGAACAAAGTGGCCGACCGCAATGTGAAAGTATTGGTGGTGGGCAACCCGGCCAATACCAATGCCTACATCGCCATGAAGTCCGCGCCCGATCTGCCGGCGAAAAACTTCACCGCCATGCTGCGTCTCGACCACAACCGTGCCGCCAGCCAGATTGCCGAAAAAACCGGCAAAGCCGTGGGCGACATCGAAAAACTGTGCGTGTGGGGCAACCACTCGCCCACCATGTATGCCGATTACCGCTTCGCCACCATCAACGGCGAGAGCGTGAAAGACATGATCAACGATCAAGAATGGAACGCCAATGTGTTCCTGCCCACCGTGGGCAAACGCGGTGCGGCCATTATTGAAGCGCGCGGCCTTTCTTCCGCCGCTTCCGCCGCCAACGCCGCCATCGACCACATCCGCGATTGGTGGTTGGGCAGCAACGGCCGGTGGGTGACCATGGGCGTGCCTTCCGACGGCTCTTACGGCATCCCTGCAGGCGTGATGTTCGGCTTTCCGGTCACTTGCGAAAACGGTGAATACCAAATCGTGCAGGGTTTGGAAATCGACGCTTTCAGTCAAGAGCGCATCGAGCTGACGCTGAAAGAGCTGGAAGAAGAGCGTGACGGCGTGAAAGATTTGCTGTAATCGCGCCATCCGATTGAATCAAGGCTACCTGAAAAACATTTCAGGTAGCCTTGATGTTTTGCGGCCGTTTGGTTTTCAGGTAGCCTGAGCGGGAACGGCGGATGGGGTTGGTCTAATCGGCATCACGGTTTAAGTTGACTTCGTTCAAAGGCAGTGTTCGGGTGCGGTAACGCAGCTTGTGGTAGAGATAGAAGCCGAAAAATACCGGCAGGCCCATATAAGTGATCAGCAGGCGGCCGGCATCGAATTCGCCGCGCAGCAGCCATTGGGTGTCTTGGCCGAGGATGACCAGTACGCACAGCGCCAAGGCCAGCAGCGGGCCGAAGGGGAACCATTTGGCGCGGTACGCCAAATCTTCCGGCTTTCCGCCTTGGGCCGTATAGGCGCGGCGGAAGCGGTAGTGGCTCAGGGCGATGCCCAGCCAGGCAATAAAGCCGGTGAGGCCGGAAGCGGCCACGATGTATTCGTAAGCGCCGTCACTCACCATCTGCACCAGAAAAATCAGCAGCGCCACAGTGCCGGTGGCCAGCAGGGCGAGTATCGGTACGCCGCGCACATTGACCAAGCCGAACACGGGATAAGCCATGCCGCTTTTGCCCATGGCATACAGCATGCGGGTGGAAGCGTACAGGCCAGAATTGCCGGCCGATAATATCGACGACAGAATCACCGCGTTCATTACGGCTGCGGCGAAAGCCAGACCGGCGCGTTCGAACACTAGGGTGAACGGGGACTTGGCGATTTCGTCCACATCGGCGCCCAAAAGATCGGGGCTGGTATAGGGTATCAGCAGGCCGATCACCAAAATCGCCAGCACATAGAAAATCAGAATGCGCCAGAACACCTGTTTGACGGCTTTGGGAATGCTGTGCTGAGGGTTTTCCGATTCGCCGGCGGTGATGCCGATCAGTTCTGTGCCTTGGAAAGAGAAGCCGGCAATCAGAAACACGCCCAGCGCGGTAAGAAGCCGCCGGAAAAACCCTCGCCCAAAAACGGCGCATCGCCGGCGGTAAAGTTGCTCAGGCCCACATACTGACCGCCCAAAATGCCGAAAATGGTGAGCATGCCGACGGCCAGAAACACCCCCACGGTGATCACTTTGATTAAGGCAAACCAGTATTCGGATTCGCCGTAAGCTTTCACCGATAAGGTGTTGAGCAGGAAAATCAGGCCGAAAAACAGCAGGCTCCAGCCCCAAGGCGGCAGGAAGCGCATCGGTTCCCAATAGGTGATGACCAATGCGGCAATCGAAATATCGGCCGCCACCGTAATCACCCAGTTGAACCAATAATTCCAGCCCAGGGCAAAGCCCAGCGAAGGGTCGACAAAGCGCGCGGCATAGGTGGCAAACGAGCCGGAAGTGGGCAGATAGGTGGCCATTTCGCCCAGCGAGGTCATCAGGAAGTAGACCATCAGACCGATGGCGGCATAGGCCAGCAGGGCACCTCCGGGGCCGGCTGCGTGAATGGCGCTGCCGCTGGCCATAAACAGACCGGTGCCGATGCTGCCGCCGATGGCAATCATCGAAAGGTGGCGGGTTTTCAAGTGGCGGCGGACACCGGCGGCGGGCGGAGTGGAAGGCATGGAAAACTCGGCGGCAGAAAGAAAAATGGAAAAAGCGGCGGATTATAGCCCAATCGGCGCGGTATGGGGTTCAGGCTCCCCGCTTTGACCCGCAACGGGCAAATCCGTATTCTTGCACAAATCATTTCATATCTTGTGCGGCTCTCTTTGGGAGAGGAGCTGAGGAGAGGGCACTGTGTTGCTTTTGGCAAATCATGCGGATTATTCATTTGGCTTTGAGGTGCAATCCCCCGAAACGCAATTTATTCCGTGGACATTGACTTACAAAAAGGTCATCGCCTTGCCGTTTGTGGCATCGGATGTGCCGATCGATTCGGATGGCGAAGTAGTTGGATATTATTATTGTCAGCATCCCGTGCGCGTGGGCAATATATTGTTTCCGCGTTTTGAATTTATCCTCACGCCCGGGCAACGCACCGATATTGCTGTCCGCACTTATTTTGCTAAAAGCACAAAAGGGGCGACAGACGGTGACTATTGGCGGTTTCACCAGGAATTGGAAAGGAATCTGCCATTGAGAAGCAAGAATTTATACCCCGCTAACAATTATTCCTGGTTTTGGAGCGACACGCTTTCGGTGATACTGACCCACCATAAAGACCGGGAAAGACAAAACTTGGAAATTTCGTTTTCCGATGAGCGTGAATCCCCCCGAACTGCTTTTTCCAATTGAAAACGAAAGCGCCATGCAAATGACTGAATTTTTTGTTATTTGAAAAGGAGGGGGTTGCCATCGATAGCGATTACAAAACCCGTCAGCGCGTCAAGCGCCGCCCGCCTTTGCTGACTGGAAAATTTGGCAGTAAAGCCGTTTTGTGGCGTGATGAAGCGCATCGGCAAATCGGTGTGAGCGCAGGCAATTGTTGCAATATTTTTCCGCTATCCGGCATTGAATCCGTGGAAATTTATCGGGTTCTGCCAGCCAGAGGCGGCGGCAACGACTTCTTGAACGTACGCTACAAAACCGATCCGCATCGCACGGAAATCTTGTCTGTCGCAGATTATTATCTGGATAGCCATCGAGATGTATTGGAGAAGTTTTTTGGTATGCCGATTGAAGAGTAAGGCGGCTATCATAATTATTAACGCAATGTTCGCCCCATTTTTCAGGGAGCCGCAGGCAAAGCGGCTCACACAATGCGGGCTTTCAGCAGGTCGTGCATATTCAGCGCGCCGATGAGCCTGCCGTCGGCGTCGATGACCAGCAGCCCGTTGACGCGGTTTTGCTGCATGGTTTTCACTGCCTCGGTGGCCAGCTTGTCGGCACTGATGGTTTTGGGGCGGCTGCCCATCACGTCGGCTGCTTTTAGGCCGTGCAGTTCGCGGCCGAGTTGGAATTGGCGGCGCAGGTCGCCGTCGGTGAAAATGCCTTTCAGGTAGCCTGTTTCGTCGGCCACCGCCACCATGCCCAAGCCTTTTTCGCTCATGCGCACGATGAGGTCGGCAAACGGGGTGTCGGGCTGTACCACGGGCAGTTCTTCGCCGCGATGCATCACGTCCGATACGTGCAGCAGCAGGCGTTTGCCCAGGCTGCCGGCCGGGTGGCTGAGGGCGAAGTCGTCGGGTGTGAAGGCGCGGGCGCGCAGCAGGGCCACCGCCAGCGCATCACCCAAAGCAAGCGCCGCCGTGGTGCTGCTGGTGGGGGCGAGGCCGTGCGGGCAGGCTTCCTGCGGTACGGCCACGGTTAAGTGGATGTCGGCGTGCCGCGCCAGCGTGGATTCGGGACGGCCGGTTACGGCGATCAGGGTGGCGTTTTTGCGCTTGAGCGCCGGCATGATGGCGAGGAGTTCGTCGCTTTCGCCGGAGTTGGAAATCGCCAGCACCACATCGCCGTCCACAATCATGCCCAAATCGCCGTGTGCCGCTTCGGCCGGGTGGACGAAAAAGGCCGGCGTACCGGTGGAGGCCAGGGTGGCGGCGATTTTGCGGCCGATGTGGCCGCTTTTGCCCATGCCGCTCACCACCACGCGGCCGGGACAGTCTAAAACGGCGCGGCAGGCGAGGTGGAAGTTGTGGTCGAGGTCATCGGCAAGGGCGCGGAGGGCGTCGGCTTCGATGGCGAGCACTTCGCGGGCCCAGCTGAGGCAGGATTGCGGATCGGTGGTCATAGGGGCTTTCGGCATCCGGCTTGCGGCGGCAGCCGGAATCGGGTAAGTTCTTTGCGCTTTGAAAACGCTTTACGGAGGTCGGGATTTTATGGGCATTTTGCAGGAAGTCAAACAACACGGCCAACAAATCTGGTTGGACAATCTTTCGCGTTCGCTGATCCGCAGCGGCGGCTTGGCCGATTTGCTGCGCCAAGGTGTGGGCGGCGTGACCTCCAATCCGGCTATTTTCGAGAAAGCGTTTGCCTCTGATGCCTGCTATGCGGAAGCGGTGGCGCAGCTCAAACAGCGCGACTTGAGCCCGAAAGCGCGTTACGAAACGCTGGCTGTGGCCGACGTGCAGGCCGCCTGCGATGTGTGTCTGGCCGAATACGAGGCTTCCGGCGGCAGCGGCGGCTTGGTCAGCTTGGAGGTGGCGCCGGAGCTGGCCCACGATGCGGGAGGTACGGTGGCGGAGGCGAAAAGGCTGTGGGCTTGGATCAAGCGCCCGAATGCCATGATCAAGGTGCCGGCCACCGATGCCGGCCTGACCGCCTTAACCTTTTTGGTGGCCGAAGGCATCAATGTGAACCTGACCCTGCTGTTTTCGCGCCGCCGGGTGCGTGCGGCCTACGCGGCTTATGCGGAGGGTTTGCAGGCGCGGCAGCGTGCGGGCGGCAGCTTGGCCGGGATTCAGGTGGTGGCCAGTTTCTTTATTTCGCGCATCGATGCGGCGCTGGATGCCACCCTGCCGGCACATTTGCAGGGGAAAACCGCGATTGCGCTGGCCAAAGCGGCCTACCGCGACTGGCAGCAGGTTTTTTCCGCGCCCGACTGGTTGGCTCTGCAGCAGCAGGGCGCTCAGGTGCCCCGCCTGCTGTGGGCCAGTACCGGCGTGAAAAATCCGGCTTATCCGGACACGCTGTATGTAGACAGCTTAATCGGCATGCAGACAGTAAATACCGTGCCGGAGGCCACCCTCAAGGCTTTCTTGGCGCACGGACGGGCAGAGGCGGGTTTGGTGCAGTCTGTGGCCGAGGCCGAGGCGGTGTTGGCCGAAGTGGCCGCTTTGGGGGTGGACGTGGAAGTGTTGGCCGCCCGTTTGCAGGACGACGGCCTGCAACAGTTTGCGGCCGCTTTCGAACGGCTGTTGGCTCCGCTGGTTTAGGCGGGTGTTTGCACAGGCTGCCCGAAAGCCTTTCAGGCAGCCTGTGGGGCGCAACCATCAAGGCCGTAGGCGGCAAGCGACGGCCAAACTTGTTCAGGCTGATTGAAAAACCTTCAGGTAGCCTGATTTTACGGGCTTGATCTCCATAATGGGCAAGCATTGGGGCTGTCCTATTATTTTTATCCGCACACAACACAGAAAGACCGCATGCCATTGAAAAAATCGTTTCAGCGCTTCGGCCGGAGCCGTTCTTGGGCCTTTGCCCGCTTTCTTTACGACCGCTTCAACGAAGTGAACGTGCCGCAGGTCTCCTCCAGCCTCACCTTTACCACCCTGCTGGCTCTGGTGCCGCTGATTACGGTGATGCTGGTGGTGGTGTCTGCCTTTCCCATGTTTGCCGACGTTTCCGCCCAGTTCAACCAGCTGATCACGCAAACCCTGATGCCGGCCGGTGCCGATGCGGTGAGCGAATACCTGTTTCAGTTTCGGGATCAGGCCAGTAAGCTGACTGCCATCGGCATCATCATGATGATGGTGACCTCGCTGATGCTGATCCAAACCATCGAGCGCACCTTCAACCAAATCTGGCGGGTGGGCAGCACGCGCAATGTGCTGACCCGTTTGCTGGTGTATTGGGCGCTGCTCAGTCTCGGCCCGCTGGTGTTGGGCATCGGCATGTCGACTTGGGGCGTGGTGTGGGCGCGGACCGGTTTTTATCTGCACTATCCGCTGCTGGCCAATGCCGTACAGCTGCTGGTGTCGCTGGCGGGCGCCACCGCCGCTTTGTGGCTGCTCTATAAGCTGGTGCCGGCGCGTTTCGTGCCGGCCCGTCATGCCCTGATCGGCGCGGTTGCGGCAGCGGTCGGTTTGGAACTGTTGCGGCGGGGCTTCGCCTTTTATGTGGGCAACTTCAACAGCTACCAGCTGGTGTACGGCACCTTTGCCGCCATTCCGATTTTCCTGTTGTGGCTCAACCTGATGTGGATGGTCATTCTCACCGGTGCGCTGCTGACCGCTTCGCTGTCTTATTGGGAAGGCGATGCCTTCCGCCGCGAGTTCGGCAACGGCGGCCGTTTCGACGATGTGCTGAAGGTACTGCTACTGCTCAGCCAGGCGCAAGACCAAGGCCGGAGCATCAAAATCCAAGCCTTCCGCAGCCACATCAATATGGGTTACGACGAACTGGGCGATTTGTTGGAAAAGCTGGCTCAGAAAGGCTACATCACGCAGAGCCGGCACGGCGGCTGGCTGTTGAAAACCGCGCCGGAGCACATCCGCGTGGGGGAGTTGTTCAGCCTGTTTGTTTACCGCAGCAGCGACAACCAAAATGACGATGTCGGCCGTGCCGTCCGGCAGGTGATGGAGCCGGCGCTGCAAGCCGCCGACATGACGTTGGCGGAATTTATCTGCCGCGCAGAGTCAGCCCCCGATGTGGCGCTGCCTGTTTTCGTCGCCGAAGAGGGGGGGAAGAAAGCATAAAATTGCGCTAAATTCATATTTACATATTTTTTCAGGTGGCCCGGTTTCGCTGTGCAGGCTGCCTGAAGTCTTTGTTAACACGAAATTCATCCGTATTTACCTGTCCGCCTGCTAGGTAAAATGCCGCAAAATCAGCGAGGTCGGGCCGGCTTTCGGGCTTAAAATGGCATCGTTATTGCTAGACGAACCGATTGTTTTGTCGGTGCAAACGCCAGCCCGATCCTCAATGCGCTTTGCCCGGCCCGCAGTTTTCCGGACTGCCTCGAAGTACCGCCGGTTGAAGCCCGGCCACAGGAATACGCATGACCGATTCACAATCTATACGGCGCCGACGCAGCATCCGTCTGGCTCTGCTGGCCGCCGTACTGCCTTTCAGCGGCATGGTTGCCGCCTACGCGCTGACCGGCCAATCCGAGCCCGAGCCCGTTTATGAAAGTAAACGGGTGTTGGAAACCCTGCCTTCCGTTTATGTCCGCGGCACCCCGCCGGCCGCCAGCTATTGGCGCGACGAAGTGGTTCAGGCGGGCGACAACCTCAGCTTGGTTTTGGGCCGTTTCGGCATCGACGAGCGCCACATCCAAAACATTCTGCGCGAAAGCCCCATCGACACCAAATTGCTGCAGCTGCGCCCCGATCAGGTAATCAGCATGCAGATCGACACACGCGGCAACCCCACCCGAGTGCAGTTTTTCAACGACGACGACAACGGCGAGCGCAACCTGATTGCGCTCGAGCTGGCCGACGGCCATTGGCGCGCCCAAGTGGGCGAAGTGCAAACCGAAACCATGCCCAGCCTGAAAGCCGTCGTTATCAAGTCTTCGCTCACCGGCTCGTTGGCGCAGGCCGGCATTCCGGTGGAAGTGCGCGAAGCGCTCAAAGAAATTTTCAGCGACAGCTTGGATTTGAACCAATTGGCGCGCGGCGACACCGTGCGCGTGCTTTATGACAGCATGTATTTCCGCGGTCAGGAGCTGGCCACCGGCGATATTTTGAGTGCCGAAATCACCCACAAAGGCGAGCTGTATCGTGCCTATTATTTCGGCGAAGCGGGCAGCGGCCAGTATTACGATGCCCACGGCCGGCCTTTGAAGAAAGGTTTCGAAACCCAGCCGGTGGCGGGCAGCCGCATCAGCTCGCCTTACGGCATGCGCATCCACCCCGTATTGGGCGGTCTGCGCATGCACACCGGCATCGATTATGCCGCGCCTACCGGCACGCCGATCCGCGCGCCTTCCGCCGGCGTGGTGGCATTCCGCGGCTGGAAAGGCGGTTACGGCAACACCGTGGTGCTGCGCCACACCGGCAGCATGGAAACCCTGTATGCCCACATGAGCGCTTTTTCCACCACCGCCGCGCCGGGCATGCGCGTGGAAGCGGGTGAAGTCATCGGCTATGTCGGCAGCACCGGCCGTTCCACCGGCCCGCACCTGCATTACGAAGTGCGGCTCAACGGCCAGCCGGTCAATCCGGCCGGGGTGGCCTTGCCGGCAAAAAAACTCAATGCGCAGGAGCTGGCCGAGTTCCGCCGGACACAGGCGCATTTGGAAGCCACTTTGTCGCCGCTGCGCAGCGTCGGCCAAACCATCGCCCAAATGGATTGAAGCAGCAGTTGGCAGGCGGTGCCGCCGCCTAACAATATGATGAGGCCTGTGCAACCCCCCATCTGCGGTGTAGTTCAAAGCGTAGCAGCGCAGCGGCCGTGACCGGGGAATCCCGTAGGGCAGGCATATCACACGATAGGCAAGCGGGCGAGCAGTACCCCTGGGGCATGAACGCACAACGCAGAAATACGCCGCAGATGGGGGATGCAAAGGCCTCATGGTGTGATAACCATATCCCGCACAGACTGCCTGAAAACGCTTTCAGGCAGCCCGAAGGAAACACTTCCCACACACAACCCGGCCGTAACAAGGCATCCGCGCCAATCTCACCGGCCACTACCGAAGTCGATACCGTGAAACGCATTTTCCTTTTTATGGCCACCAACCTGGCCGTTCTGTTCGTACTCAGCCTGATCATGGGGCTGCTGGGCATCCATCCGCAAGAGATGTACGGCATGCTGCTGATGTCTGCCGTGATCGGTTTCTCCGGTTCGCTGATTTCCCTGTTTACCTCAAAAAGCAGCGCCAAGCGCGCGGTGGGGGCGTATGTGATCAGCCAGCCGCGAAGCGAAACCGAAGCCTGGCTGTTGGCGGTGGTGGAAGCCCAGGCCAGGCAATGGGATCTGCAGATGCCCGAAGTGGCCGTATATGCTTCGCCCGAACCCAATGCTTTTGCCACCGGTGCCAGCCGCAACAAATCTTTGGTGGCGGTGAGTACCGGCTTGCTGGAACGCATGAGCCGCGATGAGGTGGAAGCCGTGTTGGCGCACGAAATGGCACACGTCGGCAACGGCGATATGGTGACGCTGACCCTGATTCAGGGCGTGGTGAATACTTTTGTGATTTTCCTCTCCCGCCTGATTGCCAATGTGGTGGCCGCCGGGCGTACCCGGGACGGACGCGGCCGGCAGCAACAGGGCGGCTACGGCGTGTATCTCTTGGTGAATTCCGTGCTGCAGCTGGTATTCGGCTTTCTCGCCAGCCTGATTGTGATGTGGTTCAGCCGCCAGCGCGAATACCGGGCCGATGCCGGCGCGGCCAAGCTGGTGGGCGCCCCCAAGATGATTGCCGCGCTGCAACGGTTGAAAGGCAGCGAAAGCCGCCTGCCGCAGGAAATGACGGCAATGGGCATTGCCGGCGACAAATTCAAATCCCTGCTCAGCACCCATCCTTCGCTGGACGAACGGATTGCCCGTCTGCAGCAGGGCGGGATGTGAGCGGAGGCCATTGCCAGTAGCGGCGGGGCGAATCAAATCGGCCCAAACCGCTGTATTGCTGTATTGATATTGAACTGGGCATAGACATCAGGCTACCTGAAACGTTTCAGGCAGCCTGATGTTTTGTTGGCCTGGTTTGGCAAGTTACTCTTGCTTGGGCCGGGGCAAAGGGGATGCTGCTTGCGTCCGAGCGAGGATGGGAGGGGCCTTATTGCGGAAAATACAGCGCGGCCGTGCCCAATAAATTGTTGAGCGTGTGGATGAGGATGGGGTAACGCAGCTGGCGGGTGTGCAGATAAGCGCCGCCGAGCACGCAGCCCATACAGAAATAGAGCAAGAATCCGGGCTCGGTGGGCAGGGCGTGGACGGCGGCGAACAGCAGCGCCGAAAGTGCCAGCAGGGCATGGCGTCTGCCGCGTTGCTCGAGCCGGCCAAAGCCGCTGAAGAAAATGCCGCGGAACAGCAATTCTTCGGCCAGAGGCGCGAACAGCACCGAATGCACGGCCAGCAACAGCGGCATTTGTCTGAATAAGGCTTCCAGCGCCTGCTGGTTGGCCAGGTTTTCCCAGCCGGGCAGGCCGAGTGCCGAGCAGACGGCTTCATACAGCGGCGATAAGGCCAGCAGCAGGCCGAGATAGACGGCCGACCACAGCAGTTTGCGGGTGACGGACGCCGTTTGCCGGCCGGTGTCGAAATAGCTTTGGCTGCTACGGCGGCGGTAAATGCGGCGGAACCAGAACACCATGCCTGCGGCGCTCACGGCATAAAGCAGGCTGCCGCTGAGAATCAGCGTGGTGCGGAAACCGCCTTCCTGCAAGGCGCTGCCGAATTGGATCAGTACGGAGAGCAGGATAATCGGCAGATTGATCAGCAGCAGGAGGCCGAGAAAGGCGAAGGGCGGGGCGAGACGGTGCATGGCGGCGTTATTTCGGTTTGCTGGCGAGAATGTTGATGACTGTGCGCGGCGGCTGTCCGGCTGCCGGGCTGCCTGCAAACTGCGTCGGCACGTTTTCGCGGTCGAAAGCCACATCCCCGCCGTGCTTCAGGGTTTGCCCGCGGGTCAGGCCCGCAAAATCGAACAGCTCGGTATCGGCCAGGTGGGAGGGCACCACGTTTTGCAGGGCGGAGAACATGGATTCGATGCGGCCGGGGAAGCGTTTGTCCCAGTCGTTGAGCATTTCTTTGATCACCTGGCGCTGCAGATTGGGCTGGGAGCCGCACAGATTGCAGGGGATAATCGGAAACTGCTTGAGTTCGGCGTAGCGTTCCAGATCTTTTTCCTTCACATAAGCCAGCGGGCGGATCACGATGTGTTCGCCGTTGTCGGACACCAGTTTCGGCGGCATGGCTTTCAGTTTGCCGCCGTAAAACAGATTCAGAAACAGGGTTTGCAGAATGTCGTCGCGGTGGTGGCCGAGTGCGATTTTGCTGCAGCCCAGTTCTTTGGCCACACGGTAGAGCACGCCGCGGCGCAGGCGGCTGCACAGCGAGCAGGTGGTTTTGCCTTCTTCAATCACACGCTTGACCACCGAATAAGTATCTTCTTCGATGATTTTGTACGGCACGCCTATGCTTTCGAGGTATTCGGGCAAAACGTGTTCGGGAAAACCGGGCTGTTTTTGGTCGAGGTTTACCGCCACCAGTTCGAAATCAACCGGGGCGCTGGCCTGCAATTGGCGCAGGATGTCCAATAAGGCGTAGCTGTCTTTGCCGCCGGAGAGGCAGACCATGATTTTGTCGCCGGCTTCAATCATATTGAAGTCGTTGATGGCGTCGCCGACGGCATGGCGCAGGCGTTTGTTTAATTTGTTGTTTTCGAGTTCGTGTTTCGGCTTTTTCGACATGGCGGCAGCGGCGGAAAATAAAGGCGGCGATTGTACCGCAAACCGCTATTTCTCTGAAGTCTGCGCCCAAATGCGGTACACTGGCGGGCGTTTCCATTGTCCGACAGAAAGGCGTATCCCGTGTTTTTCAGTAAGGTTTTGGTTTTTCTGATTTCTTTTTGGTTTGGTGCGTATATTTTGGCCGGCTACGGCGTGGCGCCGCTGCTGTTTCAACAGTTGCCGCAACAGCAGGCGGGTTATCTGGCCGGCGTGTTGTTCGATGCGGCCAATTACGGCGGGCTGCTGGTGTGGGGCTTGGTGTATCTGGCCGGCCGCTCTGCGCAGCGCCATCAATACGAACGCAGCCATACCGGCAAAATCGTGGCGTTTATGTGGTTGCTGTTGGCCGTTTCCCAGTTTTTGATTACACCGGTCATCAAAGCCTTGCGCGAGCAACAAACTTATTGGCTGCACGATTGGGTGGGCGGCAGCTTTGCCGCCTGGCACGGCACTTCGAGCAGTATTTATCTGCTGGTGAGCCTGATTGCCCTGTTTTTGCTGCTGCGGCTGTTGAAGTTTGAATGGCGCTGATGACGGGTGCGGCCTTTGTTTTTTCAGGTAGCCCGCATCTGTTTGCCAAAACAAACGCACTTCATCATGGCGTGAAGTGCGTTTGTTTTGTTTCAGCCGGCCTTTGCCTCTGTTTCAGGCTACCTGAAAGCCGCAAGGTCAGCGGATATCGGGCAGGTAGTCGCCATAGCCCTGTTCCCGCATCTTCGCTTCGGGAATAAAGCGCAGGCTGGCGCCGTTGATGCAGTAGCGCAGGCCGCCGCGGTCTTTGGGGCCGTCGTCGAATACATGGCCGAGGTGGGAATCGGCGGCGCTGCTGCGGACTTCGATGCGGTGCATGTGGTAGCTGAAGTCGTCGCGGCGGGTCACGGCGTCGGGACGGATGGGGCGGGTGAAGCTGGGCCAACCGCATTGGGCGTCGTATTTGTCGCGGCTGCTGAACAGGGGCTGGCCGCTGACAACGTCCACATACAGGCCGGGGTCGAACAGATGGTCGTATTCGTGGCTGAAGGCGTATTCGGTGCCGGCTTCTTGGGTAACGTGGTATTGCTCGGGCGTGAGGATGCGGCGCAGGGTGGCGTCGTCGGGTTTGCGGTAGGTGGCGGGGTTAAAGCCCTGGCCGTTTGGGGCGGGCGCGCTGCCGGTTTCTTCCAAAGGCACGTCGGCCAGTTTGATGTCGATGTGGCAGTAGCCGTTGGGGTTTTTCACCAGATAGTCTTGGTGGTAGTCCTCTGCGGGGTAGAAATGGCGCAGTTTTCCGGCTTCCACGGCCAAGGGGCGGCCGTATTTTTGCTGTTCGGCGGCCAGTGCGGCGCGGATAAGGGGCACGTCGGCTTCGTCGGTGTGGTAGATGCCGGTGCGGTATTGGATGCCGACGTCGTTGCCCTGCTTGTTGTGCGAGAGCGGGTCGATGACGCGGAAGTAGTAGCGCAGGAGGTCGTTGAGGCTGAGGCGGGCGGGGTCGTAATCGACGCGCACGGTTTCGGCGTGGCCGCTGCCGCGGATCACTTCTTCATAGCTGGGCCGTTCGGTTTGGCCGTTGGCATAGCCGGATACGGCGTCCACTACGCCGGGAATGCGTTGCAGATAGGCTTCGAGGCCCCAGAAGCAGCCGCCGGCCAGATAAACGGTTTTGACGTTTGCCGGCCGGCTTCGGCCTTGGGCATCGGGGAAGTAGGGCTTGCCGACGGTGGCGAGGTCGGTATCCGGTTGGGTAAGCAATGCCCGGGCTTGGGCTTGGTTGAGACTGCCTTTGTGCACGCGCAGGATGTCGCCTTGGGGCGAGAGCAGCACCCAACTGGGATACACGCCGATGCCGGCCTGTTTGGCCAGGCTGCCGTCGTCTAGGGCTACCTGAAGGCCGGGGTAATCGAGTTTGCCGAACCACTGCTCGAAGTCGGATTTGGGTTTTTCGCCGAGAAAACCGGGGGAGGCGACGGTGATCAGGTTGGCTTGGGCGAAGTCGGGCGACTGTTGCCAGCGGGCGGTGTGTTCCAGCTCCGCCAGGCACAAGGGGCACCAGCTGGCCCAAAATTTCACCAGGGTGGGTTTGTCTGCCTGGAGCAGCGCGGAAACGGGTTTGCCTTCGGCGGTTTGCAGGGTGTGCAGGCGGTTGGCAAAGCCGGCTTCGGGCGAAGGGGCGGAGCGGCCGCCGGTGCCGGAGCAGGCGGCGAGCATGCCGCACAGCAACAGGGCGGACAGGCTGCGGATGGTTTTGTTCAACATGGTCAAGCTCGCATGGGGTGATGGAGAAGGGTTTGCCCGGATAGACGGACGGCGTGCGGTTTTCTGACAGCGGCAGGCAAAACAGGCTGCCTGAAACGGTTTTTGCAGGTATCTGCGCGGGTAAGGGTTTCAGGTAGCCTGTTGGCGTGGATTGGCGCGTGTGATCAGCTTCAGGCTGAATGACGGCGCGCCCTAATCCAAATGGATTTCCAGATTGTCGATCAAGCGGGTGCGGCCGAGGCGGGCGGCGGCCAGTGCCACCAGGGCTTTGTCGCCGACATGGGCTACCTGAAGGGTGTCGGCGTGGCGGATTTCCACATAATCCACCTGCCAGCCTTGCTGCCGCAGGTTTTGCGCGGCCTGTCGTTCCAGCGCGGCGTAATCGCGTTCGCCGGCGGCGACGGCGGCGGCCACGGTTTGCAGCTCGCGGTAGAGCCGGGGGGCTTTTTGCCGCTCTTCGGCGCTGAGGTATTGGTTGCGGCTGGAGAGGGCCAGGCCGTCTTCGGCGCGGCCGGTGTCCACCGGCACGATCTCTACCGGCATATTGAGGTCGGCGGCCATGCCGCGGATGACGGCCAATTGCTGGTAGTCTTTTTTGCCGAAGCAGGCGTAGTCGGGCTGGACGATATTGAAGAGCTTGGTGACCACGGTGGCCACGCCGCGGAAGTGGCCGGGGCGGAAGGCGCCGCACAGTTCGTTTTGCAGATGCGGCGGCTCCACATTGTATTGCTGGCTGACGTTGGGATACAGCTCGGCTTCGTCGGGCGCGAACACCACCGCCACGCTTGCGTCGGCCAGCTTTTCCGCATCTTGCGCCAGGGTGCGCGGATAGCGGTCGAAATCTTCGCCTTGGCCGAATTGCAGGCGGTTGACGAAAATGCTCACCACCACATGCTCGGCACGGCGGGCGGCTTCGCGCACCAAAGCCAGATGGCCTTCGTGCAGATTGCCCATGGTGGGCACAAAGGCCACGCCGGAAACCTGTTTGCGCCATTCGCGCAGCTCGTTAATGGTATGCAGGATGCGCATGGTAAAAATCCCGGAAACTGATGTTGCGTCGCAGTATATCGGTGCAGGGCAGGGCAGACAAGGGCGGGCTGCGGCCTTGCATCTTGCCGGGCAATCGGCCACAATGCCCCAATTCTGATGACCTTCCGAACAAGGAGCGTGTTATGCCTGCTTTACTGCCGCATCCCGATGCCGACGGCCTGCTTGAATATTCCGTGGTTTATACCGACCGCGCGGTGAACCATATGTCGCAACAGTTTCAAACCGCCCTGCGCGAGCTGTCGGCGGGCTTGAAAGAAGTGTATGCCGCCGCAGCGGCGGTGGTGGTGCCCGGCAGCGGCACTGCGGGCATGGAGGCGGTGGCGCGCCAGCTGGCGCGCGGCAAACGCTGCCTGATTGTGCGCAACGGCTTTTTCAGTTTCCGTTGGACGCAGATTTTGGAAAAGGGCGGCTTGGCAGCCGAATCCCGCGTATTGGCTGCACGGCAGACCGCAGCGGGCAGCAAAGCCCCTTTTGTGCCGGCGCCGATTGAGGAAGTGGAAGCGGCGATTGCCGAGTTCCGCCCCGAGATTGTGTTTGCCCCGCATGTGGAAACCGCATCCGGCATGATGCTGCCCGACGACTATCTGCGCCGCCTGAGCCGCGCCGCGCATGAGGTGGACGCACTGTTGGCGGTGGACTGCATTGCTTCGGGCTGCATCTGGCTGGACATGCGCGATTTGGGCATCGACGTGCTGTTGAGCGCGCCGCAGAAAGGCTGGAGCAGCCCGCCCTGCGCCGGCTTGGTGATGCTCGGCGCCGAAGGCGTGGCGGCGGTGGAAAACAGCGAATCCGACAGCTTCGATTTGGATCTGAAAAAATGGCTCAACATCATGCAGGCTTTTGAAAACGGCGGCCATGCCTACCACGCCACCATGCCCACCGACGGCCTGATCCGCCTGCGCGACACCCTGAAAGAAGCACGTGCGCTGGGCTTTGCCGAATTGAAAGCGGCACAGGCCGAATTGGGCCGCCAAGTGCGCGCCATGCTGGCGGAAAAAGGCTTTGCCAGCGTGGCGGCGCCGGGCTTTGAAGCGCCGGGCGTGGTGGTGTGCTACACCGACCGCGCCGACATTCAAAGCGGCAAGGCGTTTGCGGAACAGGGGGTGCAGATTGCCGCCGGCGTGCCGCTGCAATGCGGCGAAAGCGATTTCCAAACCTTCCGCATCGGCCTGTTCGGTTTGGACAAACTGCAAAACATTCCGCGCACGGTGGCGCTGTTGGCCGAGGCCGCGGATAAAGTGCGGCAGGGCACGGCGTAAGCGCCTGCCCCTGCGGTACCGGTTCAGGCTACCTGAAAGCGTTTCAGGTAGCCTGAATGCCTGTTTGGCGCTGCCGGGGCGCATGGCGGGATTGGCTTTTTTCCGCTACAATGCGCGGCTATTTTCTTTCTGTTTTCCGCCGGCGGCACCCGCCAACCGTATTGTCTGAATATTGCATGAAAAACATCCGTAATTTCTCCATCATCGCCCACATCGACCACGGCAAGTCCACGCTGGCCGACCGTTTCATCCAATATTGCGGCGGCTTGGAAATGCGCGAAATGAGCACCCAGGTGCTCGATTCGATGGACATCGAAAAAGAGCGCGGCATCACCATCAAGGCGCAAACCGCCGCCTTAAACTACACCGCGCGCAACGGCGAAACCTACCGGCTCAACCTCATCGACACCCCCGGCCACGTGGACTTTTCCTATGAGGTATCGCGTTCGCTTTCCGCCTGCGAAGGCGCGCTCTTGGTGGTGGACGCTTCCCAAGGCGTGGAAGCGCAAACCGTGGCCAACTGTTATACCGCCATCGATTTGGGGGTGGAAGTGGTGCCGGTGCTGAACAAAATCGATTTGCCCGCCGCCGACCCCGACCGCGTGGCGCAGGAAATCGAAGACATCATCGGCATCGACGCCGTGGGCGCAGTCACCTGCTCGGCCAAAAGCGGCTTGGGTGTGGAAGACGTGCTGGAAGAAATCGTCAACAAGGTGCCGCCGCCCGCAGGCGACCCGGAAGCGCCCTTGCAGGCGATGATCATCGATTCCTGGTTCGACAATTATGTGGGCGTGGTGATGCTGATCCGCATCAAAAACGGCACCCTGAAGCTGAAAGACAAAGTGCGTTTTATGTCCACCAAGGCCGAAACGCAGGTGGAACAGCTGGGCGTGTTCACGCCCAAATCGGTGGCCAGACCGCAGTTGAGCGCCGGCGAAGTGGGCTTTCTGATTACCGGCGTCAAAGAATTGGGGCAGGCCAAGGTGGGCGACACCGTGACCTTGGTGCAAAACCCCGCCGCCGAGCCGCTGCCCGGCTTTAAGGAAGTGCAAAGCCAGGTGTTTGCCGGCCTCTACCCCGTGGAAAGCCACGATTACGAAGCCTTGCGCGAGGCTTTGGAAAAGCTGCAACTGAACGACGCTTCGCTCAAATTCGAGCCGGAAGTGTCGCAGGCCTTGGGCTTCGGTTTCCGCTGCGGCTTTTTGGGCCTGTTGCATCTGGAGATTGTTCAGGAGCGGCTGGAGCGCGAATTCGATATGGATTTGATCACCACCGCGCCCACGGTGGTGTATGAAGTCATACTCAAAAACGGCGACAAAATCGAGGTGGAAAACCCCTCCAAACTGCCCGACACCGGCAGCATCGACACCATTTTGGAGCCCATCATCACCGCCACCATTCTGGTGCCTCAGGAATATGTGGGCAATGTGATGACGCTGTGCAACCAAAAGCGTGGCATTCAGAAAAACATGCAATACCTCGGCCGCCAGGTGATGCTCACCTATGATTTGCCGATGAACGAAGTGGTAATGGATTTCTTTGACAAGCTCAAATCCACTTCGCGCGGCTATGCTTCTTTGGATTACGAGTTTAAAGAATTCCAGCCCTCCGACCTCATCAAGCTCGATATTATGGTCAACGGCGAAAAAGTGGACGCTTTGAGCCTGATTGTGCACCGCCAAAACTCGGTGCACCGCGGCCGCGAGCTGGCCGCCAAAATGCGCGAACTGATTCCGCGCCAGATGTTCGATATTGCGGTGCAGGCATCCATCGGCAGCCAAATCATCGCCCGCGAAAACGTGAAGGCGCTGCGCAAAAACGTGTTGGCCAAATGTTACGGCGGTGACATCACGCGTAAGAAAAAGCTGTTGGAGAAGCAGAAAGCCGGCAAACGCCGCATGAAGCAGGTGGGCAATGTGGAGATTCCGCAATCGGCCTTTCTGGCGATTTTGCAGGTGGGGGACAAATAGTTGGCCGGATTGGCTTTCAGGTAGCCTGAGACCTTTGCAAAACCTCCATCTGCGGCGCATTTCTGCGTTGTGCGTTTATGCCCTAGGGGTACTGCTCACTCACTTGCCTATCGTGTGATATGTCTGTCCCACGGGGATTCTTGGCGTTCACGTTCGCTGCGCTGCTACGCCTTGAACTGCATCCACATCTGGAGGTTTTGCAAAGGTCTCAGCCTGAATCTGCTCGGAGGGCGCGGATATGCTGAAAAAAATAGTGTTGTGCGTGTTGACGCTGTTTGTCGTTGGTCTCCAAACGTGGTTTATTGCGGTGATGTTTGTTGAGGGCGTCAAACAGTTTCATCAAGTGTGGCAGGGTTTCGGCGTGCCCGTGCCGGCTTATACCGCTTGGCTGTTTGAGCGTATTCAAGATGGCACCGTGTGGCTGCTGCCTTTGGGTTGCTTGGTTTCGGGCATTTGGGGCGCTTGGCAGGAAAGCCATATACGCAGCGCGGCGGCCGTCGGCATGCTGCTGTTGCTTACCTTGGCTTTGTTCGGCCTGGCTTATGCGCCGGTTTTTCTTGCCGGGCAAGCGTGACGGCGCTTGAATGGTTGGGTGGGCGATGCTTTGCCGGCTGCAAGCCTGTTCAGGCTACCTGAACGCCCCGCTTGATTGAGACACAGAAGATTTTATTTGGTGTCGGATTGAAATGGTCCGCACCGTAAAACCTGCCCGACCCTTTCCTTTGCCGGGCAGCAGGAGACAAATAAATGGGACAAAATATGATGATTGCTGCCGCTGCCGCTCTGATGGTGGGTTTGGTGCTGTTTTTCAGCAGCAATAAACAGCGGCAGGACGACGGCGAGTGGAGCAGTGGCCTGCAATGGGGCTATCTGCTGATGATGGTGGGCGGTTTCGGCCTGCTCGCTACCGTGATGAGCCTGACGGCGGTTTTGTTGTTGTTTGTGGCCGCCACCGGCGCGGTATGGGGCTGGCAGAAACTGAGCGTTAAACGGGCCGGATCGCTAACTGAAGGCCAAACCAAAGCGGGCGACCACAACCATTTCCGCGACTATATCGGCGGTTTTTTTCCGCTGATTCTGCTGGTGTTCGTGCTGCGTACCTTTGTGGCCGAGCCGTTTCAGATTCCGTCCAGTTCCATGCGTCCGGGTTTGGTGGCCGGCGATTTTATTTTGGTGAATAAATTCGCCTACGGCATCCGCACGCCGGTGCTCAACAATGTGTTGATTCCGGTGGGGCGGATCGAGCGCGGCGATGTGGTGGTGTTCAATTATCCGCCCGAGCCGGGTATGAATTACGTCAAGCGTATTGTCGGCCTGCCGGGCGATGAGGTGGTGTACCGTGACAAGGTGTTGACTGTAAACGGTAAAACCGAGCAGGATGTCCTATTGGGACTGCATGGTTATCCCGATGATCTGACACCGGGCGCCTTGCGCGAAGCAGAGCGTTTCCAAGCCGATTTGGACGGTCGGCGTTTTGAGGTCTTGAAAGACGAAGGCGTACCGGCGGTACATATGCCGACTTTAGAGCGCTTCCGTTTGGAAATGGCGGCCAAGGGTTTCGCCAGCGGCTTGGGCGAACATTGCCGATATGAGGCCGACGGCAGCGGCTTTGCCTGCACGGTGCCGGCCGGCAAATATTTTGCCTTGGGCGACAACCGCGACAACAGCGCCGATTCCCGTTACTGGGGATTTGTGGACGACAAGCTGGTGGTGGGCAAAGCCTTTTTTGTGTGGATGAATATCAGCCAGATGTCGCGCATCGGCAGCAGCATCCGCTAAAACGGAAACATAAAGCGGCATTTTAAAGACGGCAGGGTTTCAGGTAGCCCTTGATGGGGCTGGATGAAACCCTGATGTCTGTTTGCAAATCCGATAAGGGCCTGCCGGTGTGTTTTAAGGGGCGGGCCGATCACACTTTTGAGAAACGGTGTCCGATATGTACCGACTGATTGCCGATGCCTGGGGGCTGATGCGGCTGAATTTCAAACCGGCGGCCGAGTATGCTTATCCGCTGCCTGCGATAGCGGGCGCTTTGCTGGTGATCGGCGCAGTGAATGCGGCGGGCGTGGCGCCTTGGTTCCGGCAGGAATACGGCATTGCCGGGCTGATGTTTGCGGTGCACGTGTTGAAATGGCCGGTATTCAGCTGGGCGGCGAATGTGGTGCTCGGCTATTACGGCAAACGGAAACACAATTTTGCCGGCTATATTCTGGCTTCCGAGATTCTGGTGGTGCCTGCCCTGTTGCTGCTGTATCTGCCTGAGTTGGATTGGCTGGTGATGTTGTGGCAGATGTGGGCCTTTGTGGTGACGGTGTTGGGTTTGGTGAAGCTCAGCGAAACCAGTGTGTGGAAAGTGCTGCTCGCGCATGTGGCCGGATTCGTGCTGATGCTGCCGGTGATGCTGGTGGTATTGTTGGTGTTTGCCCAAGCCGGCTGGCTGGATTTGGCACGCTTCAACAATATTGTGCTGGAGATGATGCAGCAGCCG
Organism: Eikenella sp.; assembly: GCA_030528345.1. Lineage (GTDB taxonomy): Bacteria > Pseudomonadota > Gammaproteobacteria > Burkholderiales > Neisseriaceae > Eikenella. Next base: position 8,219 of record JAUMZB010000012.1, on the reverse strand, counting down.
AAGCCTTAAACGCTTGGGCGGTCAGGCCAAATAAAGCCACAGGCTACCTGAAAACCGGCTACGCTGTTTTGTGCGTAGCCGGTTTTCAGGTAGCCTGTCTGCTGCCGGCGGCTTGAGTGGAGCCATGCGCACCTTGCGTTGTGCATGGCAAAACCCGTCATCAGCCGTGCAGGGCGCGTTTGTCGGCGGCCAGGGCGGCTTCGTGCAGCACTTCCGACAGGGTCGGGTGGGCGTGGACGATGCGGGCGATGTCTTCGCTGCTGGCTTTGAATTCCATGCCCATCACGCCTTCGGCCACCAATTCGCTCACCATCGGGCCGATCATGTGCACGCCCAAAATGCGGTCGGTTTCGGCGTCGGCCAACACTTTCACCGTGCCTTTGGCTTTGCCCAAGCCCAGCGCGCGGCCGTTGGCGGCGAAGCCGGAAGTGCCTTTTTTGTAGGCCACGCCTTCGGCTTTGAGCTGCTCTTCGGTTTTGCCCACCCAGGCGATTTCGGGATCGGTGTAAATCACCCACGGAATGGTGTTGAAATCCAAATGCGGTTGTTGGCCGGCAATGCGTTCGGCCACCGCCACGCCTTCGTCGCTGGCTTTGTGCGCCAGCATGGGGCCGCGCACCACGTCGCCGATGGCCCAAACATTGGGCAGATTGGTTTGGCACACCTCGTTTACTTGGATAAAGCCGCGCTCGTCTTTGGCCAGGCCCACGGCTTCGGCGTTCAGCCCCTCGGTGTTGGGCACACGGCCGACGGCCACAATCAGTTTGTCGAAGGTTTCGCTTTTGGCTTCGCCGCCCAGCTCGTATTTTACGGTGACGCCGTCGGCCTGATTGCTGATTTCGTTGATTTTCACGCCCAATTCGATGTTCAGGCCTTGTTCTTTGGTGAAAATCTTAAATGCTTCTTTGGCGATTTGCTGGTCGGCCGCGCCCATGAAGACCGGAGCGGCTTCCAGAATGGTGACTGCTGCCCCCACGCGCTTCCACACCGAACCCATTTCCAGGCCGATGACGCCGGAACCGATGACGCCGAGTTTTTTCGGCACTTCGGTGAGGTTGAGTGCGCCTTCGTTGTCCAATACGTTCGCATTGTCCACTTCGACCAGCGGCAGCGGACGGGGCACCGAGCCGGTGGCCACAATCACATGCTTGGCTTCCACCACGCTTTTTTCGCCTTGCTTATCTATTTCGATTTGCCACCAATCGCCGTTTTTGCCTTTGAACGAACCTTTGCCGTGCAGGCTTTCCACTTTGTTTTTCTTAAACAGGAAGGCGATGCCGCCGGTCAGCTTGCTGACGATGCCGTCTTTGCGCTCAATCATTTTGGCGGCATCAAAAGACACGCCGGCTACCTGAACGCCGTGTTCGGCAAAGTCGTGTTGGGCGGCGTGGAAGTGCTCGGAAGACTGCAGCAGGGCTTTGGAAGGGATGCAGCCGACATTCAGGCAGGTGCCGCCCAAGGCCGGAGCGTCGCCCGCTTTGTTGACGCCCGCGTCGATACAGGCGGTTTTGAAACCCAGTTGGGCGGCGCGGATGGCGGCGATATAACCGCCGGGGCCGGCACCGATAACGACAACGTCGAATTGGGACATGATGTTTCCTTTATATAACGGACTGAAATAAAAGATTTAGCGGGCCGGTGAAGCGGCCTCGGGCTCGCCCATCACAAAATTGACCGTATGGGCGAAGTTGGTTTGCAGCTCTTCCACCCGATCCAGCAGCGGCGTGCTTTCCATGCGGGTGGCTTCCATGGGCGCGGCTTGGCCGGCGGCATCCCACGCTTCGGTGGAGACGGCTTCGCTGCCGCGGGTGAGGACGCGCAGGATGGCGCTGCCGTCGGTGCGGAACAGGGTAAGGGTTTGCTCTATGTCTGCCGACTCGGGGTTTTTCACCAGCAATTCGGCCATCAGCTTGCCGTCGTTGTAGAAAAACAGGCTGCGCGAGCCCATGTTGTGGGTCTGCATCAGCGGCAGGCCGTCTTGGTAATAAGTGGCGGGGCCGGTTTCTTTGCCGTTGCGGTAGTCTTGCAGATAAAACAGGGAGCCGTCGGGGCGGTACCACACGCCTTTGCTGTCCATGACGTCGGTGGAGAAGTCTTTGGGTTCGGCACCGGCGCTCAACACAAAGGGCGCGGTTTGCCGCTTGGCGATGTCTTGGTAAAAGTCTTGCACCACCAGGCGGCCGTCGGCGGTTCGGCCGAGGATTTCGCGATAGAAGCCGCCGGCCGCCGCTTGTTCGGCTGGCCGGCCGCCGACGGTGAAATACAAGGTTTGTTTGGCGGATGCCGGGGTGTATCCGAGAGCCGCCGCTTCCGCCTCGGCGGCAGAGGGGGCGGAAAACTCGGGCAGGCGCGGTGCGGCTTGGTCCGAATGGGCGGTTTGAGCGGCCGAGTCCGGCTTGCTGGCCACGGGCGAACAGGCGCCCAGCAGGGCGAGGGCCAGCAGCAAGGGCATCCATGGTTTCATTGTTTGCTCCGCATGGTGGGTGATATTGTCGGGAACGTTTTGTGGCGGTGTTTTACGCGAATGTTTGCCGGGTATGTGCGGCTGCACCAAGCACAGCGTTGCGCCGGCCAAGCGTCGGCACACTTGAATAAAGCCGTGTTTTGCGGCGGCGTTATTCTAAAGCCTTAGCGGGGAAAAAGCTACCGCCCGCTGTGCGGAAACGGTTCGGCGAAACAGGCTGCCTGAAAGCGTTCAGGCAGCCTGTTGAGTAGGCGGATGCCGGATCAATCCTGATGCAGGCGGGTGAGGTAATCCACTTCTTCGCGGCTGCCCAGAACCACGGCCACGCGCTGGTGCAGGCTGTCGGGCCGGATGTCGAGCATGGGCTGGCGGGCGTCGGTGGCGGCGCCGCCGGCCTGCTCGATGATCAGGCTCAGGGGATTGGCTTCGTACATCAGGCGCAGTTTGCCCGGTTTGGCGGGGTCGCGCGCGTCTTGCGGGTAGGTGAACAGGCCGCCGCGCATCAGGATGCGGTGCACTTCGGCCACCATGCTGGCTACCCAGCGCATATTGTAGTTTTTGCCGCGCACGCCGGTGTCGCCGGCCAAAAGCTCGGCAATGTATTGCTGCACCGGCGGCTGCCAATGGCGCTGGTTGGACATATTGATGGCGAATTCTTGGGTTTGCTCGGGGATGTGCGGGCGGCTTTGGGTGGTCAAAAAGCGGCCGCCGGCATCAAGCGTGAACACGAATACGCCGTGTTTCAGACACAGCACCAGTTGGGTTTGCGGTCCGTAGAGGGCATAGCCGCTGGCTACCTGAAGGCGGCCGCTTTGCAGGAAGGATTGCGTGTTCAGCGGCCCGGCCGGTTTTTCCAACACCGAGAAAATGGTGCCGACGGAAATGTTGACATCAATATTGGAGGAGCCGTCGAGGGGGTCGAACAGCACCAGGTAGCGGCCGTTGTCGTTGGCGGGTACGAAATCGTCTTCTTCTTCGCTGGCCAGGCCGGCTACGGCGGGATTGGTTTTCAGCGTCCGTAGCAGAATATCGTTGGCGATCACGTCCAGCTTTTTCTGTGCTTCGCCTTGGATGTTGCCGCTGCCTGCTTCGCCCAACACGCCGGCCAAGGCACCGAGCCGCACTTGGCTGCTGATGTCGCGGCAGGCTTCGGCGGCAGTCAGCATCACGCTGCCCAGGCTTTCAGGTAGCCCGTGTTCGGCCAGATGCTGTTGCAGAAAAGAGGAAAGGTCGGACATGGCGGACTCCGTATTAAAAAGGGAAACGGCGCGATTCTACTGAAAAACCGGGTCGGCCGCCACGGCGGGACGGGGCAAAAACGCCCCGCCTTTGCAGGCGGGGCGGGTGTCGGACGGGGTGTTCAAACCACACCCTGCTCCAGCATGGCGTCGGCCACTTTTTTGAAGCCGGCGATGTTGGCGCCGTTGACGTAGTTGATGAAACCGTCGGCTTGGCCGTTGGCCACGCAGTTCTCATGGATGTTGGCCATGATGTCGAACAGGCGGCGGTCCACTTTTTCGCGTGCCCAAGACAGACGCAGGGCGTTTTGGCTCATTTCCAGGCCGGAGGTGGCCACGCCGCCGGCGTTGCTGGCTTTGCCCGGCGCATACAGAATCTTGGCTTGGATGAAGGTTTCGACTGCGCCCAAGGTGGAAGGCATGTTCGCGCCTTCGGCCACACAGAAGCAGCCGTTGCCGAGCAGGGCTTTGGCATCGTTTTCGTCCAATTCGTTTTGGGTGGCGCAGGGCAGGGCGATGTCGCAGGGCACGTGCCAGGGTTTTTGGTTGGCGAAGTATTCCAAGCCCTGTTCTTGGGCGTAGACCGATAAGCGTTCGCGGCGTTGTTCTTTCAGCTCGATCAGTGCGGCCAGTTGGGTTTCGGTCATGCCGCCGTCGGCAAATTTGACGAAGCCGTCGGAATCGGAAACGGTCAGCACTTTGGCACCCAGTTGGATGGCTTTTTCGGCGGCGTATTGGGCCACGTTGCCGGAGCCGGAAATCACCACTTTTTTGCCGCCGAAGTTTTGGCCGCGGGTTTTCAGCATGCTGTCGGCAAAATAGACGGTGCCGTAGCCGGTGGCTTCGGGGCGGATCAGGCTGCCGCCGTAAGTGAGCCCTTTGCCGGTGAGCACGGAGGCAAACTCGTTGCGGATGCGCTTGTATTGGCCGTACAGGTAGCCGATTTCACGGCCGCCGACGCCGATGTCGCCCGCCGGCACGTCCAAGTCGGCACCGATGTGGCGGGAAAGCTCGGTCATGAAGGCCTGGCAGAAGCGCATCACTTCGCCGTCGCTCTTGCCTTTGGGGTCGAAATCGGCCCCGCCTTTGCCGCCGCCCATGGGCAGGGTGGTGAGGGCGTTTTTGAAGACTTGCTCGAAGGCGAGGAATTTCAATACGCCCAAATCCACGGTGGGGTGGAAACGCAGGCCGCCTTTATAGGGGCCGATGGCGGAGTTCATTTGCACGCGGTAGCCGCGGTTGACCTGCACTTGGTCGCAGTCGTCTACCCAAGATACGCGGAACATGATCACGCGCTCGGGTTCGACGATGCGCTCGAGCAGGTTGTGCCGGGTGTAGCGCGGGTTTTTGGCCAGGAACGGAGCCAAGCTGGAGAATACTTCTTCCACGGCTTGGTGGAAGGGGGCTTGGTTGGGGTCGCGTTGCTTGATTTTTTGGAATAGGGCGTCTAAATCGCTCATGGCTGGATTCCTCAATATATAAATAGGCCGTGGGTCTGTATCCGCTGCGGTGCAGCAATCGGGGCAAGTCTAGCAAGCATTGATTTTGTTTGGCTAGTGTTTGGATAAAATTAAAAGTTGTCAAAACGGCATTTTCCCGTTTTTTTATTGCCAAAATATTCCAATCTATAAATTTAAATTTTATTTTTTAATTTAAAATGGAATATAGTTTTACTGTCTGGGGGATTTTTACTTATATCTGCTTAAATTTTGCTGTTTTGTTTCGGTGTGCGAAACCTTGGGGCGGATTTGCGCAGTGCAGCAGAAAGGGATACAGTGGCGGCCTCGGTGCCATCCGGCCGAAATCCGTTGTGTCAAACGGTGTGGTACAGGCTACCTGAAAGCAGGGTGCGGTGCTGCAAGCAAGGCTGTCAAACAGGCCGGCCAGTCGGAACCTGTTTGTGGTCTTATTGCGCAGCGGTTTTTGAGGAAAAAGCCGCAGATGTAAGATAGAAATTCTATTAAGATTGAATATCTTACCGGTATTTTTGTTATCCCTTCAGGGGCGCGCAGCAGATGCGGGATTTGACCGGGTGGCGAAGCGGACTTGCGAAGCCGAAATACCGCTGCAACGGAGACTTGAGAACAGGTTCTTACAGCAAAGGAAGTTTATGCAGACTTGGCAGGAGGCCATCGGTGCGGAAAAACAGGCGCCGTATTTCCAGCAGATTTTGAATACCGTGCGCCGCGAGCGCGAACGGGGCATCACGGTGTATCCGCCGGCCGCCGATGTGTTCAATGCCTTCCGTGCCACCGAATTCGCCGGCGTGAAAGTGGTGATTCTGGGTCAGGACCCGTATCACGGTGTCGGACAGGCGCACGGCTTGGCGTTTTCTGTGCGTCCGGGCGTGGCGGTGCCGCCCTCTCTGCTCAATATTTATAAAGAGCTGGCGCAGGATATGGCAGGCTTTCAGATGCCCGGGCACGGCTGCCTGCAGGCATGGGCGGATCAGGGCGTGCTGTTGTTGAATACGGTGCTGACCGTGCGGGCCGGTCAGGCCCATTCGCATGCGCCTTTGGGTTGGGAGCAGTTTACCGACCGGGTGGTGGCGGTGTTGAACGAGGCGCGCGAGCATCTGGTGTTTATGCTGTGGGGCAGCCATGCGCAGAAAAAAGGCGCCTTCATCGACCGCAGCCGCCATTTGGTGCTGACCGCGCCGCATCCTTCGCCCTTGTCGGCCCACCGCGGTTTTTTCGGTTGCCGCCATTTTTCCCAAGCCAACGGCTACCTGAAACAGCATGGTCTGGGCGAAATCGATTGGCAGGTGTGAAGTAATATGAAAAAGAGCGGAACGGGCGGATGGTGAGATGAATTTCCCTGCTGTTTGGTTTGCGCCGTCTGCGCAATGGGCGGCGGCTCTTATTTGCTTGTTGGTGCTGGGTGCGACGGCACCGGGGGCTTGGCCGGTGTTGAAACAACACAGCCGGCTGGCCGGCGCGGCCATGGTTGCGCTGGCTTTGTGCTGGAGCCTGCGCGCCGCACCCTTGGCCGGTCATTTGGGCGGTTTGGCGTACCATCTGCTCGGCGTGTCTTTGTTGACGCTGATGTTGGGCGGCCCGGCTGCTTTGTGGTCGGCTTCCTTGGTGATGCTGCTGTATACCGCGGTTTGGCAGGGCTTGTCGGCTGTGCCGGCCGCCGGAATTGCCGTGTTGAGCACACTGGTGCCGCCGGTGCTGGCAACCACCGCGGCCCGTTCTCTCAGCCGGCGGCTGCCGCGTAATGTGTTTGTCTATATCTTCATCAACGGCTTTTTGGCGGCGGCGGCGGGGATTTTCCTGACTGCGGCGGTGGTCGGTACAGTGCTGTATGCTGCCGGTGCGTTTGACGCCGACACTTTGCTGGAGTCCGTGCTGCCGGTATTTTTCTTTATCGCCTGGGGCGAGGCGTTTCTGACCGGCCTCTTGAGTGCGATTTTTATTGCGCTGGCACCGCAGCTGCTGACGACGTTTGCCGATCGGGAATATTTGCAGTGTTTGCCGCCGGAAATTTGGAAATAAAGAGATTATGGTGCCCGATTACTTGCTGTCCGTGTTCTTCAGGCGCAATATGACCTTTCACTTTGTTTTCAGGTAGCCTGTGAGGGGGTGTCGTCAGAAAGCGTTGCGGCGGTCTTTGCGGTCAAAAAAACCATGCCTGCGGCGCACATGCTGCCGGGTGTCCGGCCCGGCGCCCATTTCCGCCCGGTATTCACGGTTTTTGCCTCGCAAAACCGCTTCACAAGCTTTCTGACGGCACACCCTAAGGGTTTGTGGTGTGCTTGCTTGCGGGGGAATAAAATAAATGGACAAACATTTCGCTTCTTTTATCAAAAGCCGTGCCTTGCGGTCGGCTGCCTGTTTGACTGAAATAGTAGTGGCTCTCAAGTTCGAAGGCTTGGGGGCGGCGGAGCAGGCGCGTCTCAAGCGTGCGCTTGGCTTGCTGATCGGCGATATTTAGCTAAAGATTTTGAACGATATTTACGAGCGTTATCCGGAATTGGATGATATTCAGTAAGACGGCTGTTTAATCCGATATGCTGCCATTGTTTTAGATGGGTATATGGGAAACGGCGCTTGTCCGGCAAGACATATTTTGCCGTGCTGTAATTTGATTCAGGTAGCCTGTAATACAGCCTGTCTGATTGCATGATTGATTTGATGAAGCGTCTGCCGCGGTCTGTGGCCGGCGCGAGGAGTATATTGAAGTGAATCCTTTTGCCAGTTTGGGTTTGTCCCCCGAAATTACCGAAGCCTTAAGCGAACAGGGCTACGAACAACCGACCGCCATTCAGGCTGCCGCCATTCCGAAGGTATTGGCGGGCCACGATTTGCTGGCCGCCGCGCAAACCGGCACCGGTAAAACGGCGGCTTTTATGCTGCCCGGTTTGGAGCGCTTGAAGCGTTATGCCAATGCCAGCACTTCGCCGGCCATGCACCCCGTGCGTATGCTGGTGCTCACGCCCACGCGCGAGTTGGCCGACCAGATCGACCAAAATACCTCGGCCTACATCAAAAACCTGCCTTTGCGGCATACGGTTT